>DATFPQ010000291.1:0-29809 GCA_035264765.1 Actinomycetales bacterium
ACCGGGCCAAGCACTTCTACAAGCAGCTCGGCTTCCGCGAGGACATCGACTACGTCGCTGGTGCGGCCTTCCGGGTGTCGCAGTTCACTCCTCCCGGCTCGCACTGCTCGGTCACCATCGGCAAGGGGATCACGTCGGCCGAGCCCGGCTCACTGCAGGGGATGCACCTGGTCGTCTACGACATCGAGGACGCCCACGCCGACCTCACCGGTCGCGGCATCGACGTCGGCCCGATCTTCCACGACGAGGGCGGGGTGTTCCACCATGCCGGGATCACGGGGTGGGTACCGGGCCCGGACCCGGGGCGGCGTGACTACGGCTCCTTCGCCGCGTTCACCGATCCCGACGGCAACGGGTGGTTCCTCCAGGAGGTTCGCCATCGCGCCCCCGGGCGATGACCGGACCCCGCCACGAGCAGCACGGCCCGCAGCGCGCTCTTTGACCGGCCGTCCAAGGACTTGCAACGATGCCCACGGATTCGCAAGCCGCGCAGTCCAACTCCGGCATCCCCTGAGGCGCGCTGATGACCCCGTTGCTCGTCGGGCTGGACGTCGGGACCACCTCCAGCAAGGCCGTGGTCTTCGACTTCGACGGCGTCGCCCACAGCGAGGCCTCGGCGCCGACGCCGTGGCACACGACCCCGGACGGTGTCGAGCTGGACGCTATGGCCCTGGCCGACTCGGCAGCGCAGGCCCTGCGGTCCGCATTGTCCGGCGCGCCCGCGGGTCCGGTGCTGGGGCTCGGGGTCACGAGCATGGCGGAGTCCGGTGTCCTGCTGGACCGCCAGGGCAGCCCGCTGGCACCGCTGATCGCGTGGCACGACACCAGGGACGACACGCAGGTCCGGCGGCTGGCCGACGACGTCGGTGCGGACCGGTTCGCACGCGGCACCGGCCTCCCGCTGCGCGGGCAGTGGTCCCTGACCAAGCACCGCTGGCTTCTCGACCACCGCCCGGAGTGTCGTCAGGCGACGCGGCGGCTGAATGTCGCGGAGTGGGTCGTGCGGTCCCTGGGCGGTGCCGAGGTGACCGAGCAGTCGTTGGCCTCGCGCACCGGCTGGCTGGACCTCGACTCGCGGACCTGGTGGCCGGAGACGCTGGACTGGTCCGGCGCCTCGGAGTCCCTGATGCCGGAGCTGGTGACCGCGGGGACGCCGGTGGGAGTCGTCTCGCGCCAGCCCGGCCTGGAGCGGCTCCACGGCGCCGTCCTCACGGTCGCCGGCCATGACCATCAGGCGGCGACCGTCGGGGCCGGAGCCCACGGCGCCGGGAGCGAGCTGGACTCCTGCGGCACCGCCGAGGCCCTGGTCCGCACCATCCCGGCCGGCCTGGCCCCGGACGCGGTGGCTCGGCTGGCCGCCGAGGGGATCACCGTGGGCTGGCACGTCCTGGCCGGGCATTGGTGCCTGCTGGCGGCGACGCAGGGCGGCCTGGCCCTGCAGCGGGTCCTCGGCCTGCTGGGTGTGGGCCCGCAGACGCTGCCGGCCCTCGACGCGGATGCCTTGGGCGCCACCGCGGACGGACTGGTCGTCACCGGCGTCGACAATGCCAGCCTGACCATCTGCGGCGTCGGCTCGAGCGCCAGCCCGGCGCGTGTCTGGTCCGCGGCGCTCGACGCGGTGACGGAGCAGGCTCGGGCGATCCACGCGGCCATGGCCGACGTCGTCGGGCCGCACCAGGCGCTGGTGGTGACGGGCGGGTGGGCCCGAAGCGCAGCGCTGCTCGCGGCCAAGCGCCGCATCCTCGGGCCGCTCGACGTCGCCCCGGTGAAGGAGGCGGGCGCTCGGGGCGCCGCGCTGCTGTCCGGTCTGGCGGCAGGGGTCTACGGCGGCGTGGAGGACCTGCCCGCCGTCCGGGCTGAGGAGCGGGCGGCCGGGGCGAGCGCCTGAGCGGCGGGGACGGATCCGGAGTCCTTCGCCGACTGCACGGCGGTGCGGTCCCTTGGGCCACCTGTCCTACGAGGGCGACCTGAAGACGTTGCGCGCCACCGGCCTGGAGGTTCGGGGTGGCGTGAGTCAGTGGGTGTCCAGGCGGCCCCGTTGCTCGAGGCTGAAGAGCAGCGCCATCGAGGGCACCACCACGAGGAGGGCCACGGTGGCCACCACGGTCAGCGACCACAGCGTCGCGCCGGGTGCGGCGGCCTCGGAGATCGACAGGTGCGTGCCGAGCAGGTACGGGTACTGCGCGACACCCCACCCGAGAACGATCGTGGCGACGGCGGTGACCGCCAGGGCCTGCAGCACGCGGGGCGCGGCACGCCGGACCAGCAGGAGCGCGGCCAGCCCGCAGGCCGCGGAGGCGAGGACCAGCGGCAGCCCGCGGGTGAGCAGCTCGTCGAAGAGGCGCGGGGCATCGGCCCGCAGGACGGCGATCCCGGCAACGGCCACGATGCCGGTGCAGACGGCGACCACCTGCACCCGTCGCCCGAACCAGCCCTCCAGGTGGGCGTCGTCGCGCAGCCGCGCCTCGCCCGTCAGGAACACCGCCGCCAGGAAGGCGGGGGCCAGGACCGCCAGAACGCCGCCGAGCAGCGCCGTCGGGGCTAGCCAGCTGCGGATCGGGTCGCCGTAGCCGGAAGCGGGAACCCGGCCGGAGGCGATGGCGCCTGCCACCGTGCCGAGGAAGAACGGGGTGATCACCGAGGAGATGGCGAACGCGGCGCCGGTGACCCGCTGCTGCTCGACGCGGACCACCACCTTGCGGAAGGCGAACCCGCTGCCGCGGATCACGATGCCGAGCGCGGCGAGCCCGAGGGGTATGTAGAGGGTCGTCATGATGGCGGCGAAAGCCCGCGGGAACGCGGTCCACAGCATCACCAGGCAGAAGATCAGCCAGACGTGGTTGGCTTCCCACACCGGCGCCAGGGAGTCGTCGATGAGGTGCCTGGGTCGCTTGCCTCGCTCCGCGCCCCCGGCAGTGAGGTCGAGGAACCCTGCCCCATAGTCCGCTCCGCCGAGCACCGCGTAAGCCACGACGCCCACGAACAGCACGACGGCGGCGAACGTGCTCATGGCCGTTCTCCGCCGGCGTCGCGTGCTCGCGAGGGTCCGTAGGGCACGAACCCGTCCGCGTCACCGACGCCGGTCCCCTCTCCACCGCGACCGAGTGCGGAATCGGCGTCCTGCCACCGACGGCGCAGCAGGCGCAGCACGTAGATGGTCGCCGCCCCCACGGCGGCGTAGATGGCCACGGTTGCGCCGAAGAACAGCCACAGGTTGCCCGACCTGTTCACGGCGTCCCGGGTGAGCAGGTGGCCCACCACCGTCCACGGTTGGCGGCCGACCTCGGTGACGACCCACCCGGACTCGAGTGCGACGACGGCGAGCACGCCGCTGACTGCGGTGAACCGCAGGAACCACCGCGAGCGGGGTACGTCCCGGCGGCGCCACCACTCGTAGGCGAACCACGCGCTGAGTCCGAGCAGCGTGAAGCCGACGCCGACCATGACGTCGAAGGCTAGGTGCACCATGGTGACCGCGCGGTCCGTCGGGCGGAACTGCGCGGGCACGGCGTCCAGGCCCTGGATCCGGGTCGAGGGCTTGAAGCCGGACAGCACGGACGCTCCCCAGGGGATGGCGACGCCGTACCGCACCCGTCCGTCGACGAAGGCGCCGCCCAGCACCTCCGGGACGTGGGTGCCGGTCTTGGCCAGGCCCTCGATCGCGGCGAACTTGGCCGGCTCGTTCTGGAACACCTCGCGGGCGGCCACGTCACCCATGAAGACCTGCAGCGGCGTCGCCACCGCCGCGGCGGTCAGCGGGATCAGCAGGCCGAGGCGGTGGTAGCGGTTGCGGCGTCCCCGCAGCATCCCGACCGCGTAGACGCCGGCGATGACGAAGCCGGCGACCATGTAGGCGGCGAGCAGCATGTGGACGGCTTCGTAACCGAACGCCTTGTTGAAGATCACCTGGAGCGGCCGGACCTCCACGAGCCTGCCGTCGCGCAGGGTGAAGCCGGCCGGCTGGTTCATCCAGCCATTGGCCGCGACCACCGACAACGTTCCACCGACGCCGGAGAGCACCACCGGCACGCCGGTCCAGAAGTGCGGCCACGGCCGCATCCGGTCCCAGCCGTAGATGTAGATCGCGACGAAGATGGCCTCGAGGAAGAAGAAGAGTCCCTCGATCGCGAACGGGATGCCGAAGGCCGGCCCGTAGGTGCCCATGAGGCCCGGCCAGAGCAGGCCCAGCTCGAAGGACAGCACGGTCCCCGACACGGCACCGACCGCGAACAGCACCGCGGCCACCTGGGACCACCGCCGGGCCAGCAGCATCGCGGTGCGGTCGTCCCTGCGGATGCTCCGGTAGTTCGCGATCAGCATCAGGAACGTGAACGCGACTCCGAACGGCACCAGGATGATGTGGAAGCCCAGGGTGAAGGCCATCTGCTGACGCGCCGGCAGCAGCTGGGCCGGCTCCGGGTCCTGCACGAGCAGGTGGGACAGCTGAAGCCACGCCGAGGGATCGCTCACGCTCCCTACCTTCTTCCTCCCTCCTGGCAGGGGGAAGACGCCCGGCGCGGCCGGCGTTCCAGCCGGATTGTCGCCGAGCATTGCGCCGGCCGGTGGTACGCGGCAGTTTGACCGGGTGAGGACTGGAGCGTGACCGACTCCGCCGCCGCCCCGCCGCTCGCCGGCCGGACGGCGTGGGCGCGGGCTCTGCGGACGCCCGTCCGCGAGTTCCTGCGGACGGAGTCGGGCGGAGCGGTCGTGCTGCTCGCGGCCACGCTCACCGCGCTGGCCTGGGCGAACGTCGACGCGTCGTCCTACGCGTCGGTGTGGCAGACGCCGGTGTCAGTCACGGTCGGCGACGCGGGCATCTCGCTGAGCCTGCGCGAGTGGGTCAACAGCGGCCTGATGACGTTCTTCTTCCTGGTCGTCGGGCTGGAGGCCCGCCGTGAGTTCGACATGGGGGAGCTGCGTGACCGGCGCCGGGTCGCGCTCCCGCTGGCTGCCGGGGTCGGTGGCATGGTGGTCCCGGTAGCCGTCTTCCTGGCAATCAACGCCGGGCGGCCGTCGGCGCACGGCTGGGGCGTGGCGATGTCGACCGACACCGCCTTCGCCCTCGGCCTGCTCGTTCTCGTGGGGCGCCGGTTGCCCGACCCGGTCCGGGTCTTCCTGCTGACGGTCCTGGTCGTCGACGACGTGGTGGCGTTGCTCGTCATCATGTTCGGCTACAGCGACGAGATCGCCCTGCGGCCGCTGGCCGCCGCGGTGGCGCTGTTCGCGGTGCTGCTGCTGATGCGGCGCGCCGATGTCCGGGTGGGGCTCCTCTATTTCCTCGTCGGCGTGGTCGCCTGGGCGGCGCTGGCGTCCTCCGGCGTCGAACCCGTCGTGCTCGGACTGGCGATGGGGCTGGCGACCACGGCCTACGCGCCGGCGCGTGACGACCTGGAGCGGGCAACGGGCCTCTTCCGGCTCTTCCGCGAGCAGCCGACCCCCGAGCTCGCGCGATCGGCAACCGTTGGCGTGGCGCGGGCGCTGTCGCCCAACGAGAGGTTGCAGCACATCTACCACCCGTGGACGGTTTTCGTGATCGTGCCGGTGTTCGCCCTCGCCAACGCCGGCATCGGCCTGACCCCGTCCTTCCTGGCCGAGGGGTTCAGGTCCCCGATCACGCTCGGGATCCTGTTCGGGTACGTCGTCGGCAAGCCGGTCGGCCTTCTCGGGACGTCCTGGCTGGTCACCCGGCTCAGCGGGGGCCGGCTGCGCCCGCCCGTCGGGTGGGCCGCGATAGCGGGCAGCAGCGCGATCGCCGGTATCGGATTCACCGTCTCGCTGCTGATAGCGACGTTGGCCTTCACCGGCGTCGAGCTGCAGGAGGCGAAGCTGGGAATCCTCTCCGCGGCCTTGGGCTCCTCGGCGTGCGCCTGGCTGGTCTTCCGGGTCACCGAGCTGCTGTCCCCGGTTCGCCGCAGTCGCGCGATCCTGGGCACTGCCGAGGCGATCGTCGACCTCGGCGCACCCGTGGACCCCGACCGCGACCACGTCCGCGGCCCGGCCCAGGCGGCCGTGACCCTGGTCGAGTACGGCGACTTCCAGTGCCCCTACTGCGGTCTGGCCGAGCCCGTCGTCCGCGAGCTGCTCGCCAGCTTCGGGGACCTCCGGTACGTCTGGCGTCACCTTCCGCTCACCGACGTCCACCCGCAGGCGCAGCTGGCGGCGGAGGCCGCGGAGGCCGCGGGCAAGCAGGGAGCGTTCTGGCCCATGCACGACCTGCTGCTGACCCATCAGGAGGAGCTGCGGCCGGCCGACCTGGTCCGGTACGCCACCGAGCTCGGCCTCGACGTCGAGCGGTTCCGATCTGACCTGCGGCGGCACTCGGGGGCCGAACGCATCCAGCAGGACGTCGACTCCGCCGGGCTGAGCGGGGTCTCAGGGACTCCCACGTTCTTCCTCAACGACCGGCGGCAGTACGGGGCGTACGACATCGCGACCTTGACGGCCGCGGTCCACACGGCGAAGAAGCGGGCGCTCATCGGCTCGCCGCCTTCACCGGCGCTGGGCACGGGGAACGACGCCTGACGCCGGGCGGAAACTACGGGCGGTCGCCTCTCACGGAGCCGGGGTCCCGATCGCGCGGATGGCGACGAGGGCCACGTCGTCCTCCGGGCGCGGCGGCAGCATGCGGGCCAGAACCTGGTCGCAGAGGTCGTCGAGCGACCTGTCCTCCGTGGCCAGTGCCTCGAGGGTGTCGCGCAGCTGCTGGAGTCCGTCGTCGATGGACTGCCCGCGTCGTTCGACCAGCCCGTCGGTGAACAGCAGCACGATGGCCCCGCGGTCGAGCGCGGCCTCCGACTCGCCTCGCTGGCTGCGCGGGTCGATCCCCAGCAGCAGGTCCGTGCCGACTCCTGTCAGCGCCACCACGGTGCCGTCCGGGTGGATGACCATCGGCGGGGGGTGGCCGGCGTTCGACCACCGCAGCCGGGTGCTGCCATGGGAGCGCTCCGCGGGCGTCTGCTCGAGGCGGGCCACGACCGCGGTGGCGGTCACGGTGGCCTGCAGGGTCTCCATCACCGAGTCCACGCCGCACAGCACGTCCGCGGGTCCGGAGCCGGTGTGGGCGGCCAGCGTGCGGAGCATGGTCCGGACCTGTCCCATCGCCGCGGCGGCGGCGGTGTCGTGTCCGATGACGTCGCCGATGACGATCATCGTGGCGCCGTCGTGCTGGAGGAACGCGTCGTACCAGTCACCGCCCACCTGGGCCGCCTCGGCCGCGGCGGTGTAGCGCACCACCACCTGGGCGTGGCCGGACTCCGGCGGCGCGGTGAGCAGGGAGCGCTGCAGGCCCTCGGCCAGGTCGCGCTGCTGCCGGTAGATCCGGCCGCTGTCCAGGGCCAGACCGGCCCGCCCGGCGACCTCCCGCGCGGTCTCCAGGTCCGCGTCGCAGATCGGGCCGCGGTCGGCGCCGTTGAACAGCGTGAGCAGCCCCACGGTTCGGCCGCGCCGGCGCAGCGGGAGCACGGTGAACGACTCCGGCGCCAGCCGGCCCATCAGGTCGTGGGCCTCGCCGGGCACCAGCACGCGCTGGATCGCGGCCGTCCCATCGACGCGCACCTGAACCAGCGCGCCGGTCCGCAGGGCCCGGACGACGTAGGCGCCCTCGGTCAGCGCCGGCCAGCGGACCCGCGCGTAGCGCTCGACCAGCGGGCCGGCTCTCGGATCGCTGTGCGCCCAGCCGATGTCCCGCAGCCCCCGCCGCTGGCGGACGTTCTGGTCGTCCTCGACCAGCGTGACCAGGCACCAGTCGGCGAGCGTCGGGACGACCAGCTCGGCCAGCCGCGCGACCGCCTCCTCCGGGTCGACCGTGCCGGTGAGCTCGGAGGTGACCTCGGCCAGCAGGTGGGCCCGTCGCGCGGCCTGCTGCGCCTGCTCGGTGGCGGCGCGGCGGGCGGTGATGTCCAGGAAGTGCACCGACAGCCCGTCGCGGTCCGGCCAGGCCTGTACCTCGTACCAGCACTCGAGCGGCGCGGGGTAGTACGCCTCGAAGGTGACCGGCTGCCCGGACCTCATCGCGCCGCGGTAGTGCCGCTCGAAGTCCGATCCGCCGGCCGACGGGAACAGGTCCCACATGCGGCGGCCGAGCAGCTCCTCGCGGCGTCGGCCCAGCAGCTGCTCGGCGTGCGTGTTCAGGTAGGTGAACCGCCACTGGCGGTCGAGGAGGAACAGCGCTCCCCTCATCGACTCCAGCACGCGGCCCACGCGGGCCTCCGCCTCGCGCGCAGCCGTGGCGTCGTACGCGGCGCCCAGCACCCGGACCGCCTCGCCGTTGTCGCCACGCAGAGCCTGGCCGCGTGCAGCCACCCAACGGGTCTGCCCGTCCGGAAGGACCACCCGGTACTCGGCGGCGTACTCCCCGCAGGTCTCGATCGCGGCCTGCATCGCCCGGCTGACCCGCGCGTGGTCGTCCGGGTGCAGGGCCCGGTTGAAGGTGGCCGCCGTGCCGTCGAAGGACTCGCGGTCGTGGCCGAACAGCGCCAGCAGCCGGTCGTCCCACCGAAGGGCACCCGTGGTCAGGTCCCAGTCGAAGAGGCCCACGCCAGCGGCCTCGATGGCCAGCTCGCGCATGGCTCGCGGCGGACCCTGCTCGGCGCCGACAGGTCGCAGCCGCCGAGTCGCCAGCTCAGGCACCTCGCGCGTACCCCCGTCCGGATCGGACGGCGCGGACATGGGCAGCCGCTGCCCATCGAGCTCCCGCTCGAGCCACCCGCTTGCCATCGATCCCTCCACCAGCTCGCATCGGGCCGGCGGCCCTCGATCCATTCTGCGGGCTGCCGCGGGCTGTTGCGGACCAATCGCTGAGAGCGAGTGGGACGGTGGCGCGGCGCTGCCGACATCCAGCCAGTGCTGAAGGCACCGCTGACCTGCTCGGTCCGGAACGCGGCCCGCGGGTCACGGCGTCCCGACGAGGTCGGCGAGAGGCGGCACAATGCGTCCATGACGTGGGACGTGTACGCGGTGCGAGCTCAAGGGGCGCGCTCGGTGGAGCAGATCGCCGACGGGTACTCCAGGCCGGACATCGGCGATCCGGACGAGGTGGTGGAGAAGGTCCGTCGCGTCGCCCCGCACCTCGACGCCACGGATCCGCGCTGGCTGCGTCTGGAGGGACCGGACCACCGGATCGAGGTGGCCCTCGGCAACGCCGTCCGGGTCCACGACGTCACCTTCTACATCCACGACCACGGCGACGCAGCCGTGCCTCTCGTCCTCGACGTCTGCGCGGCACTGGGGATCACTCCGTTCGACACCGAAACCGGTGAGATGCTCACCTCGTCGTCGCGGCGGCCGCCCGACGCGCCGCCCGACGAGGACGACGACGAGGACGAGGACCGGCCGTGGTGGCGGCGGCTGCTGAGGCGGTGAGCCGCCGCCTTCCCGGACAGCGAACGTTCCCCCCGACGCCAGTCCACCTGACCGCTCACCACCCGGCGCAGCAGCTGGGTGCCGGTCTACCGTGCCGCCATGGCGAACGACGACCCCCCGTGGGAACCGCCCCTCGCGGGCACCGAGGCCGAGCACCTGGTCGGCGCGCTGGACCGCCTGCGCACGACGTTCCGCTGGAAGGCCGACGGCCTTGACGCGGCCGGACTGCAGACCCGCATCGGCGCGTCCTCGCTGACCCTCGGTGGGCTGCTCAAGCACCTGGCGTTCGTGGAGGACTACACGTTCACCGTCAAGCTGCGTGGGGACCCTCCCGGCGACCCGTGGAACCCGAGCGCCTGGGACGACGACCAGGACTGGGAGTTCACGTCGGCCGCCCACGACGGCCCGACCCAGCTCTATGCCCTCTGGGACGGCGCCGTCGAACGGTCCCGTGCGAGGCTCGGCGCAGCCCTTGCCGACGGCGGGCTCGAGCAGCTGGTCCACCTGTCGTGGCCGGACGGTCGCCGGGCCAGTCTGCGCCGGCTGGTCTGTGACCTGGTCGAGGAGTACGGCCGGCACACGGGGCACGCGGACCTGCTGCGCGAGGCTGTGGACGGTGTGGTGGGTGAGGACCCGCCGGCCGGATGGCGGGACACCACGGGCCACTGACCCAGACGAGCCCAGATCCGCGTGAGCGCCAGTACACGAAGACCGCCGCCCCGCGTTCGACGCGGGGCGGCGGTCTTCGTGTTGACACCGACCGTTACTTGCTGAAGCCGGCGGTGAGTCCGCTGAGCAGCTGACGGCGGCCGATGACGTACAGGAGCAGGATCGGCAGCGTCGTGAGGACGACGGAGGCGAGGACAGCTGGGACGTTGACGCTGTACTGGCCCTGGAAGGTCCACAGCGCGAGGGGCAGGGTCCGTTGTTCCGGGCTCTGGGTCAGGACCAGCGGCAGCAGGAACCCGTTCCAGATCGCCAGACCGTTGTAGATGGTGACGGTGACCATCGCCGGCCTGGTAAGCGGCAGCGCCAGCCGCCACATCGTGCTCCACTCGCTGGCGCCGTCGAGCCGCATCGACTCGAACAGCTCGCCGGGGACGTCCCGGATGAAGTTGGAGAGCACCAGTACCGACAGCGGGATGGCGAACGCGATCGAGGGCAGGATGATCGCCACCAGGCTGTCGTACAGCTTCAGCCGGATGATGATCAGGTACACCGGGATGATCGTCGCCTGCAGCGGGATGGCCAGGCCCATCAGGAACATCCAGTTCACCGACCGCAGGAACCATCCCCGGCCGCCGCGCACGATCGCGAAGGCGGCCATGAAGGAGATGGTGACCGCCGGGATCACCGCCCCGAGCGTGACGATCACGCTGTTCACGAAGTACCGTGCGAACTGGTTCTCCAGCACCAGCTGGTAGTTCGCCAGGGTCGGCGAGGTCGGCAGAGCCAGCGGGTTGGAGCTGAAGTAGCTGCTCTGCGCCTTCAGGCTGGTGACAGCGATCCAGTAGATGGGGATGATCACGATCGCCAGCCAGACCCATCCTCCCAGGCCGCCGAGCAAGTTCCAGTGCCGGAACGGGCTGGGTCGACGACTGGGCCGGGTGCCCGCCGGCGCCGCCTTGCGCGTGCCGGACGTCACCGTGGTGGCCATGTCAGGCTCCTTCCAGCTGGCTGGCCGTGGAGTCGGTCCCGCCGATCCGGCGCAGCAGCAGCGCCAGCGCCAGACCGACGAGAACCAGGATCACCGCGATCGCGCTGGCCGGCCCCATCAGGTTGGCCTGGAACCCGCGCTGGTACATATCCAGCGCCAGCACCCGGGTGGCGTTGCCCGGCCCGCCGGCGGTCAGCACGAAGATCAGGTCGAAGAAGGTCAGCGACCCGATGACCATCAGCGTCGATGACGTGATGAGCGTGTACTTCAGCTGCGGCAGCGTGATGCTGAAGAACTGTCGGATACGCGCCGCACCGTCGATCTGAGCCGCCTCGTACATCGACCTCGGGATCTGCCGCACGGCGCCCTGGTAGATCAGCGAGTGGAACGGGATGAACTGCCAGGACACCACGAAGATCACCACGCCCAGGGCCAGGCCGGGGCGGCCGAGCCAGTCCTGGGTCAGCAGCGGAATCTTCAGCCCGGCGCCGAGCCCGAAGTTCGGGTCCAGCAGGGCCTTGTAGGTGATCGAGATCGCCGCCGAACTGAGCAGCAGCGGGATGAAGAACAGCACCGACAGCACGGCCCGATAGCGCTGCTGACCGGCCAGGAACACCCCGATCAGGATGCTCAGCGGGGTCTGCACCGCCCACGAGAGGACCATGACGAGGAACGTCACCCACAATGCGTGCGGCAGCCCCGGGTCGCGTAGCACGGCCCGCCAGCTGTCGAAGCCAGCCGGATTGATCGGCCCGAGCCCGTCCCACTGGGTGAAGCTCAGCACCAGGACGCCGACGAGCGGAATCACCCCGAAGGCGATGAACATGACCGCGGCGGGAGCCGCCAGCCACGCGAGGGAGCCGTGCTGGACAGCACCGGAGCTGGTCCGCCGGCGGCTCCGTTTCGGCGCGACCGGCGCGGTGGCGACGGCGCTCACGTTCCGATGACCTGGTTCATGTTCGAGGCGAACTGCTGCGGCGTGATCGACAGCTGGAACAGCTGCGCGATGTTGTCCAGCAGTCGCTCGGCCGCGGTCGGGCTCAGCGCCTGGTCCCAGGACTGCGCGAAGACCTTGGCCTTGCTCGAGGTGTCGTAGATGAACTTGAGGAACTCGGCGTCCGGTGAGGCGGACAGCGCGCCCTCGGCGTTCTTGACGATCGGGACGGACCCGCTCTCCACCCACTGCTTGACCTCGGCGTCGGTCAGGACGCCGGTCTTGAAGAACTTCTTGGCGGTCTCCTTCTGAGCGTCGGTCGCCTTGGAGGAGATGGACAGGTACTGGCCGGGGTTGCCGACGGTGTCGGTCGGGTCGCCCTTGCCGCCGTCGACGGGTGGGAAGTTCATCCAGCCGAGGTTGCCGCCCGTGACGAAGTCCCCGCCGTCGTTCTTCATGCTGCCGTAGGTCCAGGAGCCGTGGAGCATCATGGCCGCCTTGCCCGTGTACAGCAGCGCCTGGTCGGCGTTCGAGTCGGCGGTGATGGACGAGAAGCCCTTGATGAACCCGTTGGCCTTGACCAGGTTCTGCACCTCGGTGAGGCCCCGGATGGAGGCCGGGTTGTTCCAGGCGTTCTTCTCGCCCTCGAACACGGCCTGGAAGACCTCGGGCCCGCCGATGCGGTCGAACAGGAACTCCAGCCACATCATGTTCGTCCAGCGCGACTGCCCGCCCAGGGAGAACGGTGCGATGCCCTTGGCGTTGAACTTGGGAACGAGGGCAAGGATGTCGCCCCAGCTCTGCGGCGGCTGCACGCCGACCTGCTCGAAGAGCTTCTTGTTGTAGTAGAGGACGATCGGCTGGACGGTCTCCACCGGCATCGCGTAGATCTTGTCGTCGATGGTCGCGGCGCCGAAGGAGGACGGGAACAGCCGGTCCTTGATGTCCTTGTTCTGGTCGAACCAGGAGGTGAGGTCCTCGACCTGGCCGGCCTCGACGTAGCTCTTGAGGCCCCCGCCGCCCCAGCCCCAGATCAGGGTCGGCGACTGTCCCGCGCCGATCGCCGTCTTGATCTTGGTCTTGTAGGCGTCGTTCTGGTACGTCGTGACGGCGATCTTGTCGTTCGGGTTCGCCTTGTTGAACCGGTCCACCGCGTCCTTGCGGATACCCTCGCCGGGCTGGCCGGTCAGGGTCCAGTAGGTGGCACTGCCGGCGCTACCGCCCCCGCCTGCGCCCCCGCCCCCGGCCCCGCTGCGGGTCGGGCCCGAGCTGCCGCAGGCGGCCAGCGCGGCCCCGCCGAGGGGTGCGCCCAGCGCCAGGCTGAGGAAGGTGCGGCGGGTCGTCGTCCTGGGATCCACACTGATCTCCGTACTCGAGAGCCGCGGCCTGTCCGCGGCGGGTCGATCGGGTTGATGCGGTGGCCGCCGGGCAGCGGCATCCGAGTCTTAGATACCCGGATGCCACGTCCGCAAAACCACATGAAGAGTTTCGACGGCGACCGCGCATGACAAGGTAGGTTTCGACAGATCGCCCTGTCAATAGTCTTGAAGTCTTTGACCTCTTCCGAGACAGTGGCACCCCCGGACCGCTGTGCGCGTGCGCATCGCGGTGGCGCGACCACTGGCTGAGGCCACGGTCGGACGTCCGAAAGGGTTCGAAAGTTTCGATGAACGGCTTCCCACTTGCTCGAAGGAGACCAGCACGATGACGACTCCGGCTTCCACCACCCCGGCGAATCGGGAGACCCCCGGCTGGCGGGACACGACGCTGTCCGTCGCCGACCGCGTGGACGCCCTCCTGGCGCAGATGACCCTGGAGGAGAAGGTCGGCCAGCTGGGCAGCCGCTGGGTCGGCAACGACATGGAGGAGACGCAGGATTCGGCGGGCGAGGAGGCCGGTTCGGTGCCCGACACCGCAGGCGGCGAGCGGGCTGAGGACACCGCCGCGCTCAACGTCGCGCCGATGCAGGACGTGTTCGCGGCTTCCGGGACCGTCCCGCTCGAGGAGGCGTCCCGGCACGGGCTCGGCCACCTGACGCGCGTGTACGGCAGCGTGCCCGTGACTCCGGAGGAGGGTGCCGCCGAGCTGGTCCGGCTGCAGCGCACGGTGCTCGACGGCTCGCGGCTCGGCATCCCCGCGCTGGTCCACGAGGAGTGCCTCACCGGCTTCACCGCCTACGGCGCCACGGTGTACCCGGCGGCCATCGCCTGGGGTGCGACGTTCGACCCGGACCTCGTCGAGCGGATGGCCGCGGCGATCGGTCGCGACATGGCCGCGGTCGGCGTGCACCAGGGGCTGTCCCCGGTGCTCGACGTGGTCCGCGACTACCGCTGGGGACGCGTCGAGGAGACGATCGGCGAGGACCCCTACCTGGTCGCGATGCTCGGCGCCGCCTACGTGCGCGGCCTGGAGAGCGCGGGCGTCATCGCCACGCTCAAGCACTTCGCCGGATACTCGGCCTCGCGCGCGGCGCGCAACCACGGCCCGGTGCCGATGGGCCGGCGCGAGCTGCAGGACATGATCCTCCCGACCTTCGAGACGGCCATCGCGCTCGGCGGCGCCCGGTCGGTGATGAACTCCTACTCCGACGTGGACGGCGTCCCGGCGGGCGCGGACCCGTGGTTGCTGACCGACGTGCTGCGGGGGGAGTGGGGTTTCACCGGCACGGTCGTGTCCGACTACTGGGCCGTCCCGTTCCTCGCGACGATGCACGGGGTGGCAGCCGACATGGACGAGGCCGGCGTCCAGGCTCTGAGCGCTGGCATGGACGTCGAGCTCCCGGACACCCTGGGCTTCGGCCAGAACCTCGTCGACCGGGTCCGTAGCGGCGAGCTGCCGGAGGCCGTCGTCGACCGCGCGGTGCGCCGACTACTGACCCAGAAGGTGGAGCTCGGGCTGCTGGACCCGGAGTGGACGCCGGAGGGCTCGGTGTCCGCCGCCGCCGGCACGGACCTCGACTCGGCAGCCAACCGTGCGCTCGCGCGAGAGATGGCCCAGCGGTCGGTCATCCTGCTGGACGCGGGGACCGCGCTCCCGCTGACCGGGGAAGGCCGGCCGGAGCCGCGCCGCGTGGCCGTGGTGGGTCCGTGCGCAGCCGACCCGCGGACCTTCATGGGCTGCTACGCGTTCCCCAACCACGTGCTGCCGCGCCACCCGAGCTTCGGGCTCGGCGTGGAGGTGCAGACGGCCGTCGACGCGCTGCGGGGCGAGCTGCCGGATGCGGAGGTCGTCCACGAGCCAGGGTGCGCAGTGCAGGGGGATGACCGGTCCGGCTTCGCCGCCGCCGTGGCGGCCGCTCGTGACGCCGACGTCTGCATCGCCCTGGTCGGCGACCTGGCCGGCCTGTTCGGCCACGGCACCTCCGGCGAGGGCTGCGACGCCGAGGACCTGCGGCTGCCGGGCATCCAGGCCGAGCTCCTGGCCGAGCTGATCGAGACCGGGACGCCGGTCGTCGTGGTCGTCGTCTCCGGCCGCCCTTACGCCCTGGGAGAGGTCCACGGCCGGGCTGCCGCGCTGGTCCAGGCCTTCATGCCCGGCGAGGAGGGCGGGTCGGCCATCGCGGGCGTCCTGTCCGGCCGGGTCCAGCCCGGTGGCAAGCTGCCGGTGCAGATCCCGCGGGGGGCGGGCGGGCAGCCCGGCACGTACCTGCAGCCGCCGCTCGGCACCAACAGCCAGGGCATCAGCAACCTCGACCCCACTCCGCTGTTCCCGTTCGGCCACGGCGCCTCGTACACGTCCTTCGAGCTGGAGGACCTGCGGATCAGCGCCGCCGAGGTGGCCACGGACGGCGAGTTCACGGTGTCGGTCCGGGTCCGCAACACCGGGAGCCGGGCGGGTGACGAGGTCGTCCAGCTCTACCTGCACGACGTCTTGGCCCAGGTCACCCGGCCGGTCCTGCAGCTGACCGGTTTCGCACGCGTCCGGCTGGAGCCCGGCGCCGATGCCGAAGTCCGGTTCTCGGTGCACGCCGACCGCACCGCCTTCACCGGACGTGACCTGCAGCGGATCGTCGAGCCCGGGCAGGTCGAGGTGCTGGTCGGCACGTCAGCGGTGGACCTGCCCTGCCGTGGCAGCGTCCGGCTGACCGGCCCGGTGCGCGTGGTCGGTCACGACCGCCGGCTGGTCACGCCGGTCGAGGTGGCGTCGGCCGCAAGCACGGCCGTCCGGTAGGCGGGGGGACGAGGTGTCGGCGAACACGGGACGCGCCACGCTGGCCACCGTGGCGGCGTCGGCGGGCGTGTCCGTCGCCACCGTCTCCAAGGTGCTGAACGGCCGCAGCGACGTCGCGCCGACGACGCGTGCCCTGGTGGAGACGCTGCTGCAGCAGCACGACTACGTGCCGTCGTCGCCACGCCGTGGTGGTGCGCCCACGGGACGTCCCACGGTCGAGCTGCTCTTCGACGGCGACGTCAACGCCTACGGCAACGAGATCTTGCAGGGTGTGCTCGACGCGGCGGCTGACGCAGGGGTCGCGGTCGTGGTGGCGCAGCGGGCCGGTCGGCGCGGCGCCGACCGGCCCTCCTCCTGGGTGCGCGACCTGGCCGCCGCCGGCCGACGCGCGGTCATCGCCGTCACCAGCGAGCTGACGTCCGGGCACCTGTCCGCTCTGGCGCGGGCGCACCTTCCGTTGGTCGTCATCGACCCGCTGAACATGCCGCGCGCCCGGGTGACGAGCGTCGGGTCGACGAACTTCGCCGGCGGCGTCGCGGCGACCGAGCACCTGCTCTCGCTCGGCCACCGCCGGATCGCACACGTGAGCGGCCCGAGTACCGCGGCCTGCACCCAGGCGCGCCTGCATGGCTACCTGGCCGCCATGGAGGCCGCCGCGGCGCCGGTCCTGACGGGGTACGTGCGCGCCGGGCGGTTCCGGTTCGACGACGGCGTGGAGGGCGGCGCGGCCCTGCTGGAACTCCCGGAGCGCCCGACGGCCGTCTTCGCGGCCAGTGACGAGACGGCCCTCGGAGTCCTCGAGGCTGCCCGGGTGAGAGGCCTTCGCATACCGGCGGACCTGAGCGTCGTCGGGTTCGACGACACGCAGGTGGCGCGGATGGCCTCGCCTCCGCTGACCACCGTGCGGCAGCCGCTGCGGCAGATGGGCCGGGTGGCGCTGCGGACCGCCCTGCAGCTCGCCGACGGTGAGCGGGTCGACTCACACCACGTCGAGCTGGCGACCGAGCTGGTCGTCCGAGGATCCACCGGTCCCGTGTGACATGGCTCTCGAGCAACGGTTTACAGGGCTGGTGAGTCTCGGGCTGGTCCCTTGTCACGCCGTGCGAACCACGGCGGGAACGAGGAACCGTCTCGGGACCGCGAGGCACAGCAACGGGACGAGCAGGCTCACCGCGATCAGCAGCAACGGGAAGGTCGTCACCGCGGATGTGGGTATCAGGTACCCGAGGACGATCACCGAGACGGCGCCGGCCAGGGCGAGAGCTCGGCCGCCGGAGCGGCCGAGTCCGAGCAGGCGCAGGGCGGCGCGTGGGGACGTCCGGTAGAGCACCCTCTCCACGACCACCGCCCCGAGGACGAGCGCGGCCAGGATCGCGAGCCCCCAGCGGCCGGTGGCGTCGGCCTGGCTCGTTCCGGCCAGCAGGCCCCACAGCACGACGAACCCGGCCAGGAACCGCCCCCACGACCTCGGGGAGCCGACGGCCGCGCCCTGCGCGCTCGACCGGTCGCTCTCCGCCGCACGGAGCGTTATGGCGTGCCCTCGGGTAGCGCCGTGTTCTCGGAGACGTCGTTCTGGGCGACGTCGTCGTAGAGCCACACCATCCGGTCCAGGAACCAGTTCTTGCCCGCCATGTGGATGGCGAGCCCGGTCGCGACCATCCAGAAGTCCAGGACGACCAGGCCCCACACGACGATGGGCAGCCCCAGGGAGTTGAGGGCCAGCAGCAGCAGCGGGGCCCTCCGGTGCGCTCGGGGCACGGGGACGGTCTTGCGCGCGCTCCACAACGTCTCGCCCAGCACCGCCTTGGACGCCCAGTGGTCCAGCGACCGCGGCGGTGGGAAGGCCCTGGGGTTCACCGCAGTCCACAGGCAGACGAGCACGATGGGGACGAGTGACCACCAGCCGATCCACGTCCGGCTCCATACGGCCGCGGTCAGCGCCGCCGGGATCGGTATGCGTGTGTAGACGCTCCAGGGGTTGGCATGCCGCAGCCAGGCATCACCGCGCAGGCCGAACGCCCTGGCCATTCGATTCTCGGTCGTCGCCATGATCGCTCCTCCGCGTCCCGGCGCCTCGCCGATCAGGCCGGTCCCCTTCAGCATCGGTCGAGATACCGATGTACGAGCGGGCACGGTTCTGCCGGACATCGGTGGGGCCCGAGGCGGTGTGGGTCTCCTGCCCATGGACTCGCGGGTCTCCACCCCTCTTGAATGGGCACGGAGGCTTGAACTCGGCACGGAGGCGTCACGACGCCCAGCGGCGTCGGACGGTCCCGGTGTACGCCGTCAGGAGGGAACCCGTGGCCCTGGAGTCCGTGAGCAGCGACGAGCCGGCCGTCCTGTCAGGGGCACCGGTCACCCTGGTGGAGGGGTCGGCCTTCTGCGTCAGCGGACGCTCGGGCGACATGGACCCCGCCGCGCCACAGGGACTGTTCTACCGGGACACCCGGGTGCTGTCGGCCTGGCGGCTGAGCACCACCGAGGGCGCCCTGCAGGTGCTCGCGGTGCTGGTCAAAGACCCGTTCCACGCGGTGTTCGTCTCCCGGGTCGTCCCGCAGGGGTTCCAGACAGAGCTCTTGGTCGAGCGCAGCCGGTTCATCGGCGATGGTATGCGGGAGGACCTGCGCGTGCGCAACCTCGCCGCCCACCCAGTGCAGACGACGTTGCAGCTGCGGGTGGCCGCCGACTTCGCCGACCTGTTCGAGGTGAAGGAGCGCCGGGTCAAGTCGCGTGGCGAGCTCTCCATCCATCCCGACGGCGACGCACTGACGATCAGCTACCGCCGGAACGGCGTCCAACGCGGCGTGCGGGTCGTCGCCGCGGGCGCCATCGCCTCACGGGAGGGGCTGCAGCTCGAGCTGTCGCTGCCCGCCCGTGGCCAGTGGGAGACGAGCGTGCTGGTCGGCGTAAGCGTGGACGGCGAGCAGGTCGATGCTCCGTTTCCCGTCGGCCGGCCGGTGCAGGAGTCCCGTCCCGCGCAGCGGATGCGCGCCTGGCGAGCGGGCCGTCCGCGGGTGGAGACGGCCGACCCGGTACTGGAGAAGACCTTGCGCCGCAGCGTGGAGGACCTAGGGGCACTGCGGATCAGCGACCCCGCCCATCCCGAAGCGACCGCGGTGGCCGCGGGTGCCCCCTGGTTCATGGCCCTGTTCGGCCGGGACTCGTTGCTGTCCTCCTACATGGCACTGCCCCTGGACGCGTCGTTGGCGCTCGGGACGCTGAAGGCGCTGGCCCGGTTGCAGGGCAGCCGGGTCGACCCCGACACCGAGGAGGAGCCCGGCCGCATCCTGCACGAGACCCGCCTCGGCATGGACTTCCCGCTCGTGCGGGGCGGGCACAGCGCCTACTACGGGACCGCCGACGCGACGCCTCTGTTCGTGGCCCTGCTCGGTGAGCTGTCCCGGTGGGGTATCGCCGCTAGTGACGTCGCGGACCTCCTTCCGCACGCAGAGCGCGCCCTGGACTGGATCGGCCGGTACGGCGACCGCGACGGGGACGGCTTCGTGGAGTACCACCGGAAAATCCCGCAAGGCCTGGTCAACCAGGGCTGGAAGGACTCCTTCGACGGGGTGAACTTCGCCGACGGGACCCTGGCCGAGAGCCCGATCGCCCTGGCAGAGGTGCAGGCCTATGTCTACTCCGCCTACCTCGCCCGGGCATACCTGGCCTCCGAGGCCGGCGACGACGCGAAGGTGCAGTACTGGGCACGCCGCGCCAGCGACCTCAAGGACGCGTTCAATGAGCGGTTCTGGCTGCAGGACCGTGGCCGGGTCGCCGTCGGCCTGGACCGTGACAAGCGTCCGATCGACGCCCTCGCCTCCAACATGGGGCACTGCTTGTGGACCGGCATCCTTGACGAGGACAAGGCCGCGCGCGTGGGCGAGCAGCTGTTGTCCCCGGAGATGTTCAGCGGCTGGGGGGTGCGGACCCTCGCGACCTCGATGGGCGCCTACAACCCGATGAGCTATCACAACGGGTCGGTCTGGCCGCACGAGAACGCGCTCATCGTCACCGGTCTGATGCGCTACGGCATGGTGGAGCACGCCCAGCGGGTCGCGGAGGGCATCCTGGACGCCGCAGCCGCCTTCGACGGCCGCCTGCCGGAGCTGTTCTGCGGCTTCGACCGCGCCGACTACCCCTCCCCGCTTCCGTACCCCACGTCCTGCTCGCCGCAGGCGTGGGCCTCGGCGGCGCCGATCCAGCTGGTGCGGGCGCTGCTGCGGGTTGACCCGTGCATGTCCGACCATCGGCTCTGGATCGCCCCCGCGTGGCCGCCGCGCTACGGGAAGCTGGTCATCCGCAACCTGGTTCTGGGCTCCGGACGCCTGACGCTGACCATCGACGGGACGGGCGCGGCCGTGCTGCAGGGCGTGCCCGACGACGTGGAGGTGATCCAGCATCCGCGCCCGCCGCTTGCGCGTGTCGGAGGCGGTGCTGTTGGCTGACGACGTGCCGGGGCACGTCTTCGATGCGGCTGTGGACACCGAGCGCCTGGTGCTGCGTCTGTTCCAGGAGAGCGATCTCGACGACGTGCACGGGTTCCAGTCCGACCCCGAGGTCGTGCGTTACCTGTTCTGGGAGGTGCGCAGTCGCGAGCAGTCGCGTGCCTGGCTGGCGGAGCGGATGGCAGCCGACCGGCTGCTGCAGGAGGGCGACGCCGTGGCGCTCGCCGTGGAGCGCCGCGACGACCAGCGGGTCATTGGGTCGGTCAATGCCTGGTGGCGCAGCGTGGAGCACTGCCAGGGCGAGGTCGGCTTCGTCTTCGACCGCACCGCGCAGGGCCAGGGCTATGCGACCGAGGCGACGTCGGCGCTGATCGACCTGGTCTTCAGCCGGCTGGACCTGCACCGGGTGTTCGCCGTCACCGACGCTCGCAACGACGCCTCCGCCAGCCTGCTGCGACGGCTCGGCATGCGGCAGGAGGCACACCTGCGGCACATGGAGCTGTTCAAGGGGGCGTGGGGCGACACGCTCATCTTCGCGATGTTGCGGGACGAGTGGGACGCCCTGCGGTCCGTCCCACCGCCGGGCTAGCGGCACTGCTGCGGCTCTGCCGCGTTGTAGAGGCTGCCGCAGCTCAGTCGTGGATCGTGCCGGTCCTCGACCGGTACAGGAGGTCGGCGTACTCGGGGTGCCGGTGGATGTAGTCGCTTACGAAGGGGCACACGGCCACGACCGCACGCCCCTGGCGGCGCACGTCATCCAGTGCATGCCGGACCAATGTGCTGGCCACGCCCTTGCCCTCGAACCCGTCCAGCACCTCGGTGTGGGTGAAGGTGACGACGTCGTCTGTGACCAGGTACTCGGCCAGCCCGGCGAGCTCGCCGTCCGCCCGGGCCTCGTAGCGCTTGTGGTCCGGGGCGTTCGTGACGGTGACCTTCATGCCGGTCACTCCTCCCTGGCTTCTGGCGGAACCCCTTCTCGAGGGGCGCCTTCCTGCACAGCGGTCGTCGCGTCCTGCGGCCACCGCAGGCGGTCGAGATCCCAGCCGGCCCGGGTGGCCGCGGCCTGGTAGACGCTCTCGTAAAAGTCCAGGACGGTCGCACGCGCGTCCTCGGTGGTGCGCGCGTCCTCGTAGCGCAGCAGCGCGAGGTGGGCTCCGCGGCTCTCGACCCAGCTCGCCTCCTTCGGACGCAGCGGCTCCTCGGTCAACCCGGGGGGCTCCGGTGCGGCGTACGCGTAGAAAGCGGGCTCGGGTACATTGTTGTCGCCAAACCAGAATCCCGCGCTGATCACCTCGTGCGAGTACGCTTCTCGGGTCACCGGGTCGACGTCGGGCGGATGGGTCACCCGCCGGTCGGAGAAGCGGGTGACGGCAAGGTCGAACGTGTGCCAGAAGTGGTGCACCGGGCTTGTCTTGGCGCAGGTGCGGCCGGCGAACTGCTCCAGCACCATTGCCACCTGGCTCAGCACCTGCCAGTACCGGGTCACCCAGAACGGGTCGTAGGACGCGTGCGCGGTGTCCTCGGCGAACGGCGTCGTGTCCGCCAGGTCGAAGGGCACTGGCCGGATCGACACGTCGATGCCGAGGGACGCCAACGCGGCGAGCAACCGGTCGTAGAAGGTCGCCACGGACAGGCCGGGCAGTGCGAACGACACCCGGTCACCACTGATCGTGCAGACCTCGAGCCGATGGTCGACGAGGTCGAAGTCGATCGCGAAGATCGGTTCGACTCCCATCGGGCGGGTCGTGATGCCACGGCCGGTGAGGTGGAAGGGCACGTTCCACCAGTGGTTGCGCCCGGGGCTCTGGTCGAGCCGGATCTTCCCGACGATCTGCGCGTAGCGGTGCAGCGTGTCCTTGGTGTCCGCCCACTCCGCCAGCGGGATCGGTGGGAACAGCGGTACCGATGGCGTCATTCCGGTCCACCTCCCCCGCGGCCTTTCCTCCGAGCCTCGCACCCTGGACCTAGCGGGTCAATCGCCGACCGGGGCCGACGTGGCGGGCAAGCGACGACGGACCTGGAGCGGCGCAGCTGCCGCGAACGACGCACCCCCCGCCCCCGGATGCGGTTCACTGAGCCGCGCGTCCCAGCCACGCCGCGCTGGCCGCACCAGGAGGCCTCGGTGTCCGAGAGCAGCGACGTACCCGCCGTCCCCTCCGCAGCCGGCCTGCCCGGGATCGCCGGCGCACGGCCGCTGTCTGCGCCGGCCGCGGATCCCGGTCGAGGGCAACCCGCCGCCGAAGCCGGGCAGGCTGCCGCGCGTGCCGGGCCGTCCCTCGCGGAAGCCGTGTCCACTGCCGACGACGCGGCGTGGTCGACCCTGTTCGGCGCCACGGAGGTCGGCAGCACGCCGTACTCGGTGGCGGTCGACGGGGACGTCGTCTACCTCGGCGGCGACTTCACCGGGGTGATGGCGGGCATGCCCCAGGACACCTACCTGCGGATCGCCCGGTGGGACGGTCGGTCCTGGTCGCGGTTGGGTGAGGGGCTGGACGGCACGGTGCACGCCATCTGCGTCGTGGGGGACGCCGTCTTCGTCGGCGGTGAGTTCTCGGTCGCGGGCGGGTCGACGGCGGCGGCCCGGCTGGCGCGGTGGGACGGCGAGGGCTGGTCCGACGTTGGTGGCGGAGTGTCGTACGCCGACGTGCCGTCGATGGCAGTGGTGCGTGTGCTCGCCTCCGACGGGGACCGCCTCTACGTCGCAGGGACGTTCGACCGGGTCGGTCGGGGAGATGCGTCGGTCGTCGCCAGCGGGCTCGCCGCCTTCGACCTGCGCTCGGGGACGTGGTGAGGCTTCGGCACCGGTCTGACGGATCTCGGGTCGCCGGGTCAGGGTCGCGCGCTGTTGCTCGACGGCGGCACGCTGTACGTGGGAGGGCGCTTCGACGTGGCGGGTGACGTCCCCACGGGCTCGCTGGCGTCGGTCGACACCGGGTCGGTGGTTCGCCTTGACGGCACGGGCTTCAGCTCGCTCGGCGAGTTCACCTTCTACGGCAACGCCTCCACAGCAAGTGTCAAGGCTCTCGACGTCGCGCCCGCAGGAGTCCGGGTTCGCGGCGCAGAACCTTGCCGTGTGGCACTTCGGCGGCGACGGGACGTGGTCGACACGAGGCGGCGCGGACCATCCCGTGCAGGCCTTCACGACGCTGCAGGGTACGCAGCTGCTCCTCGCCGGGTGGTTCTCCGTGGCCGGGACCACGCGGGCGAAGGGTTTCGCGACGTATGACCCGGAAACCGGCGCCTGGGGAACGTTCGGCAGCGGGCTCGGAGAGGGGCTGCGCGGCGTGTTGCACGGGGAGGCTCTCGCGCAGGATCCCGGCATAGGGCTGCGGGTCGGAGGGACGTTCAACACCGCGGGCGGTGCCCCCAGCTGCAGCGTCGCGCTGTGGACCGGCACCGCAGGCCGGGAGCCCTGACCACCGGCGCGGTGACCTGGACGTCAGGTCTCCTGTCGTTGGGATGCCTTGCTTGTCGCTTGGTGGATCGCCCAGGCGGCATTGACGAGTCCGATGTGGCTGAAGGCCTGCGGGAAGTTGCCGAGCAGCTCGCCGGTGGATGAGTCGACCTCCTCGGCGAGCAGGCCGACGTCGTTCACCGACGAGGCCGCCCGCTCGAACACGGCACGCGCCCGGTCGACCTGCCCCGACATCGCCAGTGCCTGGGCCAGCCAGAACGTACACACCAGGAAGGTTCCCTCCTCACCGGCGAGCCCGTCGACACCGCCCTCGGTCCGGTAGCGGTACACCAGGCCGCGTTCGTCGGTGAGCCGCTCCGCGACGGCGTCGATGGTCGCCAGCATCCGCGGGTCGTCCGCCGGCAGGAACCCGACGACGGCCAGCATCAGGGCCGACGCGTCCAGCTCGTCGGAGCCGAAGTACTGCGTGAAGGAGCCCGCCGCATCACTCCACCCGTCGCGGACCACGGTCGCGAAGATCTCGTCGCGGGTCGCCGTCCAGTCGGCCACCCGATCACCGGCCCCGAGCAGGTCGGCCAGCGCGATCGCGCGGTCGAGCGCGACCCAGCACATCACCTTGGAGTAGAGGAAGTGCCGTGGCTCACCGCGGACCTCCCAGATGCCCTGGTCGGGGTGGACCCACTGCTCGGCCGCGGTGTCCGCACAGGCGACCAGGAAGGCCTTGGTCTGGTCGTCCAGCGAGGTCAGCTGGTCGGCCAACCGCTCTGCGGCGCCGAGGAGCTCGCCGTAGACGTCGATCTGCGCCTGGCGCCAGGCGCCGTTGCCGACCCGCACCGGTCGGCTGTCCCGCCATCCCTGAAGGTGCGGCAGCTCGCGCTCGGTCAGGTCATGCTCGCCGCCGATGCCGAACATGATCTGCAGGGACCGGCCCGGACCGACGCCCGACGCCGCTGCCGTCGTCATGAACTCGAAGTAGTCCCCGGCCTCGTCCGGGCAGGCCGCGACCCAGAGCGCCTCCAGAGTGAGGCTGGCGTCGCGGACCCAGGCGTACCGGTAGTCCCAGTTGCGCTCGCCGCCGATCCCCTCGGCCAGCGACGTCGTCGGGGCGGCAACGATGGCGCCGCTCGGCTGGAACGACAGGCCCTCCAACACCCGCCCGCTGTGGTGCACCAGGTCGGCCCATGGCCCGTCGTAGGACTGGTGCAGCTCGGACCACGACGTCCACGCGTCGACCGTGCGCTGCACGACCTCGGCCAGCTCGTCGTCCGACCAGATGTGCGCCGGCGGCTCTTCCAGCGTGGAACGGTGCAGTGCCAGGTGGTGAGTCTGGCCGGCGCTCATGCTCAGCCGGGCGGTTCCACGCTCCTCGCCGAGGTGCAGCGGGACCGGCGTGGTGAGCACCAGCCACTCGGCGCCCCCGCGCGCGGTCACCCCGCCGTCCACGGCCGACAGCAACGGGACGATCAGCCCGTACTCCGGCCGCGGCCGGTAGTCGATCTCGACCTCGACCGTTCCGTCGGTGCAGGCCAGCCGCCGTACCAGCAGGTGCGGGACGTCCCGGCCGAGCCGGTGGCCCCCGTTGTCCGGCCCCAGCGCGAGCAGGTCGGTGAGGACGAGCGTTCCGGTGCCGGTGCTGAAGGTCGTCTCCAGGACCAGGCTGGTGCCTACGTACCTCCGGGTGACGGATGCCTCGCCGACGGGACGGATCTGCCAGTGCCCGGCGTCCTCGCCAAGCAGCCGCCCGAACACCGCCGGGCTGTCGAAGCGGGGGAAGGAGAGCCACTCCACCGAGCCGGCCGAGTCCACCAACGCGCTGGAGTGGCGGTCGGACAGCATGGCGTGCTCGCTGATCGGCGTGTGCGACATGAGCAGCTCCTCGAGCGAACGGCGACATCGGGCCTGCACCTGTGTAGTGGCGGCAGCCGTTCCACGCTCCCGGGAAGGCCGTTGTCACTCGTAGCTGTCGGCCAGTCGGTAGATGCTGATGTTCCTGCTCTGGTACCGAAGCGTGGCCAGGTCCTTCAGCCGGGGCGAGATTTTCGACGCCCTGCGGTCGGCGAAGATCCACCGCGCCCCGTAGTCGCGGCGGAGCCGCTGCAGCACCTGGGGCGTCGGGTTCTCCACGGCGTCCAGGCTGAGCCGGCGACGCTCCGGCCAGGGCGTCGGCATCTGGTTGGGCGGCAGCGTCCCGTCGTAGGCGGCTGAGGTCTCGGAGGAGAAGCTCCAGTCGCTGAGGACCATCCGGCGGCCGCTCAGGCCGGACAACCACATCGAGTTGATTCTGCAGTCGTCGGAGTCCTGACCCATCGGCCAGCAGAAGATGTTCGTGGCGACGACCGAGGTCGACGCCGAGTGTCGGTTGAGCCACAACGCCGCCCGCTGCTGCTCCGGGGAGACGTACCGGTACATGACGCCCACCTTCGGCCGCGGCTGCATGTCCGGTGGCCGCGCGGCACGTACCTCCAGGGCTGCGGCCGGGATGCAGGCGGCCAGCGCGAACGCGGTGACAGCGGTCAGCATCGGCAGCGCCGACCATCGGACGACCGGGCGGAGGAGCCGCGCTGCCAGGATCGCGACGGCCAGGCCAGCCAGTACCAGCGCGTACGGCCGCAGTCGGCCCCCGATCACGGCCCACATCGGGCCATCGAGGTCGACGGCGGGTCCGGCGCTCGCGAGGTAGCCGGCGATCAGTCCCGGCACGGCGACGACCAGGAGGGGAGCCAGCAGCGACCGGGCCGGCCGCGCCGGCACCAGCCGGACCGCGTTGGTCAGGGCCACGACGGTGCCGAGCGCCAGCGTGACGCTCCAGAAGTAGTGCTGGCTGTAGCCGGGGTGTGCCAGCACCCACATGCCGCCGTAGCCGCTCGCAAGGACACCACAGGCCCACCAGAGGCCGGGGTCCGTACGCAGCGGTCGGGCGGCCAGGCCGGCGAAGGACAGCAGCCGGGGGACCTCGGTGAGCAGCCAGACCGCGAGCAGCATCCCGACGACCGCCACGGCGTGGGGAAGTCGCTCCGCGAGCGCAGGGACCAGCCAGCCACCGGCGGCGGCCACCGGCTCTCCGCCGATCAGCCGGGCGTAAGAGGGGTCGGACGTCACCAGGGCCAGCAGCTGCAGGTGGCTACCTCCGGTGCTACCGGTGAGGAATGGCGCGGCGACGGCGGCGATCACCCCCGACGCGCCGACGACGTAGGCCATCGGCCAGTTCACCCTCCTGCTACGGAGCAGGTCCAGGACCAGCACCACGGCCGCGCCGAAGGCGACGACCGGCAGCAGGCTGGGCTTGGTGCCGACGCAGGTGATCAGCAGGAGGGTCAGCACCAGCCAGGTGCCCCGTTGCGAACGACCACGCAGAAGGTCGAGCACCGGCCCGGCCAGGCAGCAGACCAACGCCAGCGACAGGATCCCGGAGGGGCTGCTCGCGACGAAGCCCTCGCCCACCTTGGCCGAGACCGGCTTTCCTAGCCGCCAGAGCGCAGGTGCGGCGTACCAGAAGAAGGCGGCCGCCGGTCCGACCCACCAGCGCCTCACGTCGCTCAGCACCGTCCCGTCGGCACCGGTCAGCCTGGGCCCGTCCAGGAAGTGCTGGGCGGTAGCGGCGACGACCAGGAGCAGGACGATGAGGATCGGGACGAGCCACAGCGTGATCATCGCGGTGGAGATGGGCGTCCCGCTCAGCTGCGCGGTGGCGGTGACGTGCGCGTCGGCGAACCAGTGGTAGCGCAGCGGCTCTCCGACGACGAAGGGGTCCTGCGGTCGGACGGTGCGGCTGAGCTCGTAGGACAGGGCGCTGTTGTAGAAGGTGTCCCGGAAGACGACGCTCGGCCGGGGAGGTATCGCCCGGCCGTCCCCGGTGATCTTCTCGAAGCGGTACACCGCCAGCGCGACCACGACGGCCATCGCGACGTGCCAGCGCGCCGGCGTCGTGGTGCTGGGCGTTCGGCGCGGCCACCAGTGCCGCCGCAGCTGTGGCACCAGCGCGAACAGCAGCCCCACGCCGACCGGGAGTGCTGCCAGCAGGGCAGGGCGGTGGACGCTCGTGGCAACCGCCCACGTCAGCAGCTGCAGGACGATGCCCAGCACCGACCCGAAGCCGAGCTCACGGGCGAAGGTGCTGTGGCCGGCCAGCGCCCGCCACACCAGGACGCCAGGCACGGTGCACCCGAGAACCCAGGCGCCCAGGTAGGCGACGGTCTGCCGGGACGGCGCGCCCGCGTGCTCCAGACCGGCGAACGCGGTCGCGGCCACAGCGAGCCAGGCCAGCGTGACGGCTGCCACCGACGTGGCCTGACTCAGTCGAGATGCAGAGCGAACCCTGCTCCGCAACATGGACGTCCCCCCGGGCTCGGTGTACGGCGATGATCTAGGAGACCACGTCGTCTCCGGGGTTTCAGCGAATCGGGTTGGGCACCAGGTTCTCCAGCACCACGGCCAGCCCCTGGCCGACGCCGATGCAGATGGCGGCCACGCCCCACCTGTGGGCGCCGGTGCGCAAGGCATTGGCGAGGGTCCCGAGGATCCGCCCGCCCGAGGCGCCCAGCGGGTGGCCGATGGCGATGGCGCCGCCGGCGATGTTGACGATAGCGGGGTCGACCTTCCAGGCGTCCAGGCAGACCAGCGACTGGACGGCGAAGGCCTCGTTGAGCTCGACGGCGCCGACGTCGTCCCAGCCGATGCCGGCCCGGGCCAGCGCCCGGTTGGCGGCCTCGACGGGGGCGTAGCCGAACCGGTGCGGTTCGAGCGCCGAGGCCGCGCGGCCGGCGATGCGGGCCACGGGGTCCCGACCGAGGGCAGTCGCCGCTCGCTCCGAGCCCAGGAGCACCGCGCTGGCGCCGTCGCTGAGGGGGGAGGAGTTGCCCGCCGTGATGGTGCCGTCGGCCCGGAAGGCCGGGGTGAGCCCGGCGAGGGTCTCGAGGCTCGCGCCGGCCCGGATCCCTTCGTCACGTGCCAGGTCCGAGCCGGGCACGGGGACCACCAGGTCGTCGTAGAACCCGGACTCCCAGGCCCGGTGGGCCAGGTGGTGCGAGCGGGCGGCGAACTCGTCCTGGCGCTCGCGGGACACCGCGAACTGCTCGCGCAGCTGCTCGTTGGCCTCGCCGAGCGAGACGGTCCACTCCTTCGGCATGGCGGGGTTGACCAGCCGCCAGCCGAGCGTGGTGGACACCGCGGGCAGGTCGCCGGCTGGAAACGGCCGGTTCGGCTTGGGCAGCACCCACGGTGCCCGCGTCATGGACTCGACTCCACCGGTCAGCACGACGTCGGCGTCGCCCACCTCGATCGACCGCGACCCGATCATCGCGGCGTCCAGGCTCGACCCGCAGAGCCGGTTCACCGTCGTCCCGGGAACCGTCACGGGGTAGCCGGCGAGCAGGGTCGCCATCCGGGCGACGTTGCGGTTGTCCTCGCCGGCGCCGTTGGCGTTGCCGAGCACCACCTCGTCGACCGCGGCGGGGTCCAGGCCGGTGCGATCGCGGACCGCGGACAGCACGGCGGCGGCCAGGTCGTCCGGACGGACGCCGGCCAGCCCGCCGCCGAACTTGCCGAACGGCGTGCGCACCGCGTCGTACACGAAGGCGTTCATGTTCGGTCGTGGGCTGTTGATCCTCGGCCCTGCTCGGCGTCCACCCGCTCCGCGATTCGAAAGGCCGGGTTGGCGGCCGGGACGCCGCAGTGGATGGCGGTCGGCAACAGCAGCTCCTTGGTCTCGTCGTTCGTGCGGCGGACGTGATGCGGTGTGGGTCACTGGCGACGCTACGGTTTGTGCGCCTGGCGTGCGACCCTTCGCCCGCACGCCCGTCGTCCACTCAGTGCTCGGTCAGCCTCCGGGA
>DATFPQ010000292.1:0-16691 GCA_035264765.1 Actinomycetales bacterium
CGCTGACCATCGAGCAGACCGGCGGGTCGGGCATCACCGTGCCGAACCGCGGCTTCCTGCTGAACAACGAGCTCACCGACTTCAACTTCGTCCCGACCACCGCGGGCGTGCCCGACCCGAACCTGCCGGGCCCGGGCAAGCGGCCGCGCTCGTCGATGAGCCCCACCATCGTGACCGACCGCGGCCGGCCGATCCTCGCCCTCGGCTCCCCGGGTGGTGCGACGATCATCACCACGGTGGCCCAGGTGCTCACCGAGTACCTCGACCGTGGGCTTCCGCTGGTGGACGCGATCGCGGCCCCCCGCATCTCCTCGCGCAACGCAGCCACGACCGACGCCGAGCCCGCCGTCGTGAACGGCCCGCAGGGCGCCGGGCTGCGGTTGCTCGGCCACCAGCTGAAGTCGGTGCCGGAGCTCGGGGCCGCCACGGCCATCAAGCTGATCGGGCGCAACCACTTCGAGGCGGCGGCGGAGACCACGCGCCGCGGCGGCGGCTCGGCCATGGTGGTGCGGCCGAACCGTCGCTGACGCCGGACCGGCCGGTCGGCAGCGCAGCCGACCGGCCACCCCGGCGCGACATCGCGGGGGCTTCGAGGGCTCAGCCGGTCGCCGCGGCTCCTGGCGCCCGGACGTGGAGCACCCGGAAGCCCTTGGCACTGGCGTGCCGCGTCACCTCGAACCCGTCCGGGCCGAGGGTCTCGTCCAGCCAGCGGTGCAGTGAGTCCGACCCCAGGTTGCGCTGGACGACCAGGTACGCCGACGCGCCGGGCAGCAGCCGCGGCAGCCACTGCCGCAGCATGTCGTGGAGCACGGCCTTGCCGACCCGGATCGGTGGGTTGCTCCACAGCACCGCGAACCGCAGGTCCGCGGGGACGTCCTCCGGCAGCACAGGGCGGATGTTCGCGGCGCCCGCGGCGGAGGCATTGCGGCGCAACAGGTCCAAGGACCGCTCGTTGACGTCGACCCCCCACACCCGCGCCTGCGGCGAGAGCAGCGCCAGGCTCAGCGAGAGGGGTCCCCAGCCGCAGCCGAGGTCCAGCAGGTCCCCGTGCTCCGGTGGGTCCGGCACCTCGCGGAGCAGCACCTGCGTGCCCAGGTCCACGCGGTCCGGGCTGAAGACCCCGCCGGCCGTGACCAGGTCGAGGTCCGTTCCGGCCAGCCGGACGGCGAGCGGGCGCAGGTCTTCGGCGCTGCCCGGCCGGGCGGTGAAGTAGTGCTCGCTCACCGCAGGGCTCCGGCCTGCCGCGGCTCCGGTGCACCCACCGCGAGCTCGCCGCCCAGCTCGTCCGCCACCGGGCGCAGCCGCGCGGCCAGCGCCGCGAGGTCCTCAGGCAGCAGCCGTTCGGCCGGCCCGGACACCGACACGGAGGCGACGACCCGCGAGCCGTCGTGCACCGGAACGGCCAGGCAGCGGACGCCGGGCTCCTCCTCGCCGTCGTCGACGGCGAACCCCTGCCGGCGCACGCGCTCGAGCTCGGCCAGCAGCGCGGAGGGCTCGGTGATGGTGGCCGGGGTGCGGGCCGGCATCCCGACCCGCGCGAGCAGCGCGAGGACGTGTGGCGCCGGCATGTCGGCGACCAGGACCTTGCCGACCGCGGTGCAGTGCACGTACACCTGTCGCCCTACCTCGGCGAACATCCGCAGCGTGCGCGCGGAGGGCACCTGCGCGACGTAGACGGCCAGGTCACCCTCCAGCACAGCGAGGTTCGCCGTCTCGCCGCTGATCTCGACGAGCCGTGACAGCGCCGGCCCGGCCGCGGCCGCGAGCGTGCGGTGACCGGCGTCCCGCAGGCGCAGCACGGAGGACCCCAGGGCGTACTTGCGGTCGACGGTCTGGCGGACGTACCCGCGCTGCAGCAGCGCGCGCAGCAGCCGATGCGCGGTGCCCTCCGGCAGCGCGGTCAGCCCGGCGAGCTCGCTGACGCCCAGCGGCTGCAGGGAGGACCCGAGCGCCTCCAGCAGGTCTAGGGCACGGTCGACGGACTGCACCCCACCGCGGGCCGACGCAGGAACCGCCGGTGGGTCGGTGGTGCGGTCGTCCACCGCAGCATCATCCCACCGGGTCGCCGGCGCCAGACGCCTCCACCAGGCCCACCGTCAGCGGACCCTCGGGCAGCACTCCGACCCGAGGTCCCGCGCGCCGCACCGCCTCGCGCACCGCCGCTGTGACGTCGGCGACCGGCTCGAGCTGGGCCAGCCGCACCAGCGGGTCCGGCAGCGTGCTGTGCAGCCCGACGCGCGCGTGGGTCAGCACCCGGCCGAGCACCTGCACCTGCCACTGGTCCTGTGCCGAGGGCGCGTCCAGCAGCTCCTGCGGGGTGGCCGCGGACGCCAGGCGCTCGGCGAAGTCCCCGTCCGGCAGGCCGTCGCCGCACCGGGCCACGCAGACGACCTCGCCACCCTTGCGCACGACCCGCTCGGCTGCGCTCATCCCCTTGACCGCCTGGTAGAGGTTGCGGTCGAGCGGGTGGCCGGCGTTCGTCGTCACCACGACGTCGAACGGCTCGGTCAGGTGGACGACGCTGGTGCGCTGCACGAAGTCGCACGCCTGCCGATGGCTGTCCGGCAACGGGCCGGCGAACACGGCTGTCACCTGTCGGGCTGCGTTGATCGTGACGTCGACCGACAGGGCCGGCGGCGCGAGCGCGGCGGCCGCGCGGACGAACTCGTGCACCGGGTTGCCGTCCAGGACGGTCCAGGTGGCACGCGGGTCGGCGATGCGAGCGGGGGAGTGCGCCTCCAGGACCGTGGCCGTGGCGGCGAGGCCGGGCACGACCCCCTTCGGGCCGCCGGAGTAGCCGGCGAAGAAGTGCGGCTCGACGAAACCGGTGACGATCCGGGTTGGGGCGTCGACGTACGCCCGGTCGACGAGTACCGGGGCCCCGTCGATGGCGCCCACCTGCACGTGCGCCGCGGTGTCCGTGGCGTCGTGGTCGTGGACGCCGAAGCGGTCGACCAGGTCGTCGCCCACGAGCTCCCGCATCTCCGCGTCGGTCGCCTGCCGGTGCGTGCCGGTGGCACACAGCAGCCGGATCCGGCCGTCGTCCACGCCAGTTGCGGCGAGCGCCTCGAGCACGGCCGGCAGCACCACCCGGTGCGGGAACGGCCGGGTCAGGTCCGGGAAGACGATGGCGACCGGTCCCTCCGGGTGCACCGTCGCTCGCTCCAGGGCGTCCCGGACGGCCGCCACGATGCGGCCGTGTGCGTCGTCCAGACCCGGCAGGTCGGTGGGCGCCAGCACCTGGGCGTCCGCGGGCAGCAGCGCCGTGAGGCCCTCCCGGCCGTAGGCCAGCCGCACCGGACGCCACCCCTCGGGGGTGGCACCCGACGCGGCGCCGTCGGTCGTCACGGGATCATCCAGGACAGGACGGTGGACTGGGCGAGGACCAGCAGGCACATGATCGCCAGCATCCCGATGCTCCATCCCACCACCTTGCGGAACAGGTCGCCCTCGCGCCCGGCGAGGCCCACGGCGGCGGCCGCGATGGCGAGGTTCTGCGGCGAGATCATCTTGCCGAGCACACCGCCGGAGCTGTTGGACGAAGCCATCAGCGCGGGATCGAGCCCGGCCTGGTTCGCGGCCGCCACCTGCAGCGCGCCGAACAGCGAGTTGGACGACGTGTCCGAGCCGGTGACCGCGACACCGAGCCAGCCCAGCACCGGCGACAGGAGCGCGAAGGCTGCACCGGCACCGGCCATCCAGGTGCCGAGCGTGGAGGTCTGCCCGGACGCGTTCATCACGTAGGCGAGCGCGAGCACGGTCATCACCGTGAGGATGGCCGTGGCGAGCTGCTTGTAGGTGTCGACGTAGGCCTTCAGCGCCTTGGCGGGGGAGATCCCGATCGCCGGGATGGTGAGCAGGCCGGAGATGATCATGAGGGTGCCGGCGGCGGGCAGCCAGTTCAGGTTGAAGATCGGCAGGGTCGACGGCTTGCCGGACGCGGACTGCAGCTGCAACCCGGGCCAGTTGAACTTCACGATGCCCTGCTCCAGCAGGTCCTTGATGACGGGGATCTGCGCCACGCAGAAGACCGCGATGATGATCAGGTACGGCGCGTAGGCCCGCACGACGTCGGCCTGGCTGTCGTGCACGTGGGCGTCGTCGACGTCGAGACTGGCCGTGCCCGTTGGCTCCCCGTGTCCGGAGCCGCGCCCGGACGTGCGACCGGACCCCGCGCGGTCCGCGTCCCGGCCGGTGTCGCCCAGCCCCGACGCCGTGGCCGAAGCCGGGGTGCGCGACGCACGCGCACCGACGGTCACCGCGGGCTCCACCGGCTCGACGTAGCGCTCGGACGGGTGCCACACCCGCAGCAGCAGCACGGTGACGAGCGCGCCGAGCAGGGACGCCACGATGTCCGTCAGCGGAAGTGACAGGTAGTTGGACGTGACGAACTGCGCGACCGCGAAGGTGACGCCACAGACGACCGCGGCCGGCCACACCTGCCGGACCCCGCGACCGCGGTCGATGATGAACACCAGGGCGAGCGGCACGAACAGCGCCAGGATCGGCGTCTGCCGACCGGTGATCGCACCGAGCTGGCTCTGCGGCAGCCCGGTGACCGTGGCGAGCGTGGTGATCGGGACGGCGAGCGCACCGAAGGCGACCGGTGCGGTGTTGGCCACGAGAGCAACCGTTGCCGCCTTGATCGGCTTGAACCCGAGGGCGATGAGCATGACGCTCGTGATGGCCACCGGTGTACCGAACCCGGCCAGCGCCTCGAGCAAGGCGCCGAAGCAGAAGGCGATGATGATGGCCTGGATCCGCTGGTCGTCGCTGACCCGTGCGAACGAGCGTCGGAGCACGTCGAAGTGCCCCGTGACGACCGTCATGTTGTAGACCCAGATCGCGTTGATGACGATCCACAGGATCGGGAAGAAGCCGAACGCGGCCCCCTCCGTGCCCGCGAGCAGAGCCTGTCCGAGCGGCATCGAGTACGCGAAGACGGCGACTGCCAGCGCCACCACCAGCGAGATGATGGCCGCGAGCCAGGCCCGCATGCGGAGCACGCCGAGCAGCACGAACAGAGTGGCCAGGGGCAGGGCCGCGAACACGGACGTGAGGAAGAGTGAGCCGCCGACGGAGTCGAGGACCGGTCTGTACATGGTGCAACCTTCGGTAGAGACGGGACCGCCGACGACGTCGGCGACGGACCCCGGGCGCTCAGGCCCGGTCGAGCAGGTGCGCGGGATCAGTTCCCCGCAGCGACGCGTCCAGGACCTCGACCGTGTGCGCGGTCGCGATCGAGGTCCCGGCCCGCCGTAGGGCGTCCGTGACCTGGAGCAGGCAGCCCGGGTTGGCGGTCACCAGCAGCTCGGCGCCGGTGGCGACGACGTTGCGCGCCTTGCGGTCACCGAGCTCGCGCGCCGGCTCGGGGTTGATCAGGTTGTAGATGCCCGCGCTGCCGCAGCACAGGCTGCCCTCGGCGATCTCCTTGAGCTGCAGTCCGGGAATGCCGGCGAGCAGGTCACGAGGCGGTTGCCGGACGCCCTGGCCGTGGGCCAGGTGGCACGCGTCGTGGTACGCGACGGTGACCGGGAGCGGGTGTCGCGTCGCGATCGGCCCCAGCTCGACGAGGATCTCGCTGACGTCACGCACCTTGGCGGCGAACTCGGCTGCCCGGCCTGCGTACGCCGGGTCGTCCTCGAGCAGGTCGGCGTACCCCTTCATCGTCGAGCCGCACCCTGCCGAGTTGACGACGACGTACTCGACGCCAGCGTCGCTGAAGGCGTCGACCAGCCTGCGGGCGAACCGCTGCGCCTCGTCGCGCCGGCCGTTGTGGTCGCTGAGCGCGCCGCAGCAGCCCTGTGACTGTGGTACGACGACGTCGCAGCCCTCGGCGGACAGCACCCGTGCCGTGGCCGCGTTGACGCCGGGGAAGAACTCCCGCTGCACGCAACCGGTCAGCATGCCCACGACGGCCCGTCGCTGGCCGCGGGCCCGGACGAGCGGGGGCAGCCCCTTGCCGGGCCCGATCGGCGGCGCCACGGACTCCATCGTGGCCAGCGTCGGCGACAGCTTCTCCAGGATCCCGCTGCGGCGCACCACCTTCTGCAGCCCGGACCGCTGGTACGCCTTGAGCGGCAACCGCATCGCATGCAGCCGGCGGGGGTGGGGGAACAGCGCGAAGATCGCCTTGCGCAGCCACCGCTCGGACGGCTGCCGGTCGTACCGCCGCTCGATCTGCGCACGGGTCGCCTCGACCAGCTTGTCGTACTGGACGCCGGACGGGCACGCGGTCACGCAGGCCATGCAGCCGAGGCAGGCGTCGATGTGCTGGACCATGGAGTCCGACATCGGCTCGCCCTCGACGCCCTCGCGCATCAGGTAGATCCGACCGCGGGGCGAGTCCATCTCCTCACCCCACAGCACGTACGTCGGGCAGGTTGGCAGGCAGAAGCCGCAGTGCACGCAGTCGTCAAGCAGGTCGAGCGACGGCGGGTGGTCGGAGTCGAAGGCCGGCCGCGGGGCGTCGTGCCCGCGGCCCGGCACGTGGCCTCCCGGCGCGCCGTCGGCCGGTGGGGTCGGCGCCTCCGTCGGCTCGACGGCGGCCTGGCTGGACGCCCCGGCGGGTGGCGTGGTCTGGCTGGTCATCAGATCCCTCCGACGAAGCGGCCCGGCGCGAGCCGGTGCTGTGGGTCGAACTGGTCCTTCACGCGGTGCATCAGTGCCAGGCCGGGCACGGGGCCCCAGGCGTCGACCACCGCCCGCACGGCCGGCGGTGCCTGGAGCAGCACCGCGCTGCCCTCGACGGTCGCCGCTCGCAGGTCGGCGAGGACGGCGGCGACCGCCTCCGGCGCCGTGTCCCCGGGTGCGCCGGCGTACAGCACGCCGACGCCGGCGCTGCCGCGCACGTGCAGGCTCACCCCGTGCCGCTGTTCGGCGTCGGCGACGGCTGATAGCAGGCCGGCCACGCCGGAGAGGGGCACTGCCAGCTTGACGAGCAGCTCGTCGGGTCCGGCGGGCAGGCCCACCGGTACCCCGGCGCCTTCCCCGGCCTCGGACCCACCGACCGGCCGCTGCTCCGCCGCGCCGGCTCCGAGCAGCTCCAGCACGGCGGTGGTGCGCTGGTCGACCCCCTGCTGCGTGCCCTCCAGCAGCACCCGGACGTCCACGGCGGCGCTCCCCGGGCGGCGCTCGACCTCGACCGCCGCCGGCGCGAGCTGGGAGGCGGTGACCGCGTGCGCGCGCCGCGCTGCCTCGCCGGGGTCGGCGCACGACACCCCGACCCAGCGCGAAGCAGCGGGGAGCGGGTGCAGCCGGAAGATGGCCTCGGTGATGAGGGCGAGGGTGCCGAAGGACCCGGTCACCAGCTTGGCCAGGTCGTATCCTGCGACGTTCTTCACGACCTTGCTGCCGGCCTTGGCCACGACGCCGTCGGCGCGTACGACGGTGACGCCGAGCACCAGGTCACGAGGCGCGCCGTAACGCACGCGGCGGGGGCCGCTGCGAGCCGTGGCCAGCGTGCCGCCGATGCTGGCCCCCGGGACCGGCTGGTCGAGCGCCAGCTGCTGGCCGTGCTGGCTGACCTGGGCATTCACGTCATCGAGGCGGGCGCCCGCCTGCACGACGCAGATGAGGTCCCCCGCGGCGTGGTCGACGACGGCGGCCAGCCGGGTGGTGTCGACCAGCAGGTCGAGCCCCGTGGGCGGGGCCCCCCACGCCAGGGCGGTACCCCGGCCGCGGAAGGCCACCTGCAGCCCGGCCCGGTCGGCAGCGGCCATCAGCGCGGCCGCCTGCTCGGTCGTCGCTGGGCTGGCGACGACCGCTGCCGGCACCCCGCCGACCGCGTCGTCCGGCCCGGCCTCGTGGGCCGCGCCGTCGACGCACGCGGCCAGGTCGTCCAGGAGCGTGGTCGTGGCCATCAGAAGACCTCGGCCACGCCGGCCTGCTGCAGCGGGTGCGGTCCGGTGCCGCGGCCCGGCCGCTCGCCGCACAACCGCGGCGTGGGGAAGATCTTGCCGGGGTTGGCCAGGCCGCCTGGGTCGAAGGCGCAGCGCACCAGCTGCATGGTGTCCAGGTCCTCGGCGGTGAACATCTTCGGCATGTGCTTCGCCTTGTCCGAGCCGACGCCGTGCTCGCCGGTGATCGAGCCGCCATGGGCGAGGCAGAGCGCGAGGATCTGCGCGGACACCTCCTCGGCCCGCTCGGTCTCGCCCTGCCGACCGCCGTCGAAGAGCACGAGCGGGTGCAGGTTGCCGTCGCCGGCATGGAAGACGTTCGCCACCCGGACGCCCGCCTCGTCGGCGAGCCGCTTCATCTCGCGCAGCACCTCCGACAGCGCGGTACGCGGGATCACGCCGTCCTGGACGATGTAGTCCGGGCTGATCCGGCCTACCGCGGCGAAGGCGGACTTGCGCCCCTTCCAGATCAGCGCCCGCTCCGTGTCATCCGCCGCCACCTGGATGGCGATGGCACCGGACTCCTCGCACAGCCGGACCGCCTGCGCGAACTCGGCCTCGACCTCGGCGGCCGGCCCGTCGACCTCGACGATCAGCACCGCGCCGGCGCCCGCCGGGTACTGGACGTGCACCGCGGCCTCGGCCGCCTCCATGGCCAGGCCGTCCATGATCTCGATCGCGGCCGGGAGCACGCCGGCCCCGATGATGGCCGACGTCGCCGCGCCGGCGGCGTCCGTGGTCTCGAACCCCGCCAGCAGGGTGCGGACCGCCTCCGGCTTGCGCACCAGCCGCACGGTCGCCTCGGTCACCACGCCGAGCGTCCCCTCCGAGCCGACCACCGTTCCGAGCAGGTCGTACCCCGGGGCGTCCGGCGCCATGGTGCCGAGCCGCTCGACCTCGCCCTGCGGCGTCACGAACTCCACGGCGAGGACGTGGTTGGTGGTGAAGCCGTACTTCAGGCAGTGGGCGCCACCGGAGTTCTCCGCGACGTTGCCGCCGATCGAGCACACCTGCTGGCTCGACGGGTCCGGTGCGAAGTAGTAGCCGTGCGGCGCCGCGGCACCGGTGACGGCCAGGTTGATGACCCCCGGCTGGACCACCGCCCGCTCGTCCTCGGCCCGCACCGCTAGCACCTCGCGCATCTGCGCGGTGACCAGCAGCACGCCCTCCGCGTGCGGCAGCGCGCCACCGGACAGCCCGGTGCCCGAGCCGCGAGCGACGAACGGCACGCCGTGCTCATGGCAGGCCCGGATCGCCGCCGCGACCTGCTCGGTGTCACGCGCGAACACCACCAGCCCCGGCACCACTCGGTACGCCGCGAGCCCGTCGCACTCGTACGTGCGCAGCTGTTGTCGGTCAGTGAGGATCGCGTCCTCCCCGTAGCGGGCCCGTACGGCGTCCGCGACCGCCCGCAGGCCGTCCTTGGCGCCCCGGCCGCCCTCGCCGAACGGAGGGGTCACGTTGACCGGTGGCGGCTCGGGAACGGTTCCCTTGGGGCCGGGGCTGGTGCTCGTCGTCATCGACGGCCTCCGTCGTGGGTCGGTGCGGGAGGTGCTGCGGTCAGGGCATCCGCTCATACGCCGGCAGCGTGAGGAAGTCCGAGAACTCGTCGGAGAGCGCCATCTCGCGGTAGAGGGCCGTCGCGTCGTCCCAGCGACCCTGGCTGTAGGCCTCCTCGCCGACGGTCTCCCGGATCTTCGCGAGCTCCTCGTCGATGACCCGGTTGACGAGCTCCTTGGTCACCTTCTCGCCGTTCGACAGCTCGACCTCGAGGTGGTCCCACTGCCACACCTGCGAGCGGGAGATCTCCGCGGTGGCGGCGTCCTCCATCAGCCCGAAGATCGCCACCGCGCCGGAGCCGCGCAGCCAGGCCTCGAGGTACTGCAGGCCTACCGAGACGTTGTTGCGCAGGCCGCCCTCGGTGATGTCTCCCGGCGTCGACCGGACGTCCAGCAGCTGCTCGGCCGTGACCGAGACCTCCTCGCGCAGCCGGTCCAGCTGGTTCGGCCGCTCGCCGAGCACGGAGTCGAAGACCTCGCGGCACACCGGCACGAGGTCCGGGTGGGCCACCCAGGAGCCGTCGAAGCCGTCGCCGGCCTCGCGCGTCTTGTCCTCGCGGACCTTGGCCAGCGCCTTCTCGTTGGCCTCGGGGTCGCGCCGGTTCGGGATGAACGCGGCCATGCCGCCGATGGCGTGCGCGCCGCGCTTGTGACAGGTGCGCACCAGCAGCTCGGTGTACGCGCGCATGAAGGGCGCCGTCATCGTGACCTGGTTGCGGTCTGGCAGCAGGTAGTCGTGGCCGGCGGTGCGGAACTTCTTGATCACGCTGAACAGGTAGTCCCAGCGACCCGCGTTCAGGCCCGCGCTGTGCTCGCGCAGCTCGTAGAGGATCTCCTCCATCTCGAACGCCGCGGGGTAGGTCTCGATCAGGCAGGTGGCGCGGATGGTGCCACGGGGCAGGCCCACCGCCTCCTGGGCGGCGACGAAGACGTCGTTCCACAGCCGCGCCTCGAGGTGGCTCTCCATCTTGGGCAGGTAGAAGTACGGCCCGCGCCCGCTCTCGACCTGGAGCCGGCCGGAGTGGAACAGGTAGAGCCCGAAGTCGAACAGGCTCCCGGACATCGGCTCGCCGTCGATGACGAGGTGCTTCTCGGGCAGGTGCCAGCCACGAGGACGCACCACGATGGTGGCGACCTCATCCCCGAGGGCGTACGCCTTGCCGCCGGACTCGAAGTCGATGGTCCGGGTGATCGCGGCGCGGAGGTTGCGCTGCCCGGACAGCATGTTGACCAGCAGCGGGGTGTTCGCGTCCTCGAAGTCCGCGAGCCAGACCTTGGCGCCAGAGTTCAGCGCGTTGATCGTCATCTTCTGGTCGGTGGGACCGGTGATCTCGACCCGGCGGTCGACCAGCCCCGGGCCCGGCTCGGCCACCCGCCAGGACGGGTCGTCGCGGACCTGAGCGGTCTCCGGCAGGAAGTCCAGCGTCCCGCCGGACGAAAGGCGGGCATCGCGCTCGTCCCGGGCCGCCAGCAGCTCCAGGCGGCGGCCGTTGAACCGGCGGTGCAGGTCGGCGAGCAGCGCGACGGCGTCCGGCGTGAGCACCTCCTCCACCAGAGCGGCGAGCTGCGGGTCGGCGTCGACGTCGGCGGTGAGCTGCACGCCTTCGGGCAGGGTCATCGGTCCTCCGGTTCCACTCTGCGGAAAAGCTGTTCTGCCACGCGGAAGTGGCCCGCCGAGAACCTAGGGCGCCCGGCGGCTCGGCACAACCCCGGACCTGCCCGGATTCGCCGGTTTTACTCGGCGGTGGCGGTCAGGCCGTGGGAGCCTGGGCGAGCGCGTACGCCGCCGGCGTCCGGCCGGTCGCGACCCGGAACTCGCGGTTCAGATGCGCCTGGTCGGCATACCCGAGATCCGCCGCCGTCTCGGCCCAGGAGACCACCTGCCCCCGGCGTACCGCCTCCGCCACCTCTAGCAGCCGGTAGCGACGCAGCACCCAGGTGGGGGAGACGCCGGCGTTACGCGCGAACAACCGTTGCAGGGTGCGCGGCGCGATCCCGGATCGAGAGGAGAGGTCGCTGAGCCGGCGTACCGACCGGTCCCTCTCGGCGACCTCGGCAACGTCCGCGACCTGGCGAGCCTCGGCCTCGCGGCTCGGCCGCACCGCGGCCTCCAGCGCTGTGGCCAGCACCGCGACCCGCGCTGCCTCGTCCCGAGCCTCCTCGACCCGCTGCAGCAGGACGCTCTCGTCGACGTCCACCGCGTCCCCGAGCGGCATAACCCGGTCGGTCAGGTCGGCCGCGGACCCGCTCAGGAAGGCGCCCAACCCGCCGGGCGTGGTCATCGCGGCGACGGCCCAACCCGAGCCCGCCATCTCCCGGGTGGTCAGGTCTCGGGCGACGCCGGCCAGGCGTGCCTCCACCGACCGGGGGGCGGCGCCGGACCGGGCGTCCGGAACTGCGACGCTGAGGTTGGCGCCCGGATGCGTCAGCACCTCCTGGCGGTAAACGACCTCGCCCGGCAAGTCCCACCGAACCGCCCAGAACCGGTCGACGAGGCCGGACAGCGCGGGACCGGCTGGGTACCGGGTGAGGTGCACGCGCCGGCGCAGCAGCCAGGGGTCGAGGATTCCCCGGCTGTCCCGCTCGACCGGCTCCGGTCCGTTGGGCACGGCGCCACTGTAGTGATCCGGCGAAAGCAGCAGCTGTCGCAGATGTTCAAGCCGGACCGCTTGGGTGCTGCCTACGGTCACGGCATGACGACACCAGCGAGCACCACTCCAGACATCGACCGGACCGCCGACCTGCTGGCCACCGTGCTCGACGACCTCGCCTCGGTCGTCGCCGGCATCAGGCCCGAGCAGCTGCACGACCCGACGCCGTGCACCGACCTCGACGTCGAGCGGCTGCGAGAGCACGTCGTCGGCTGGCTCACCGCCTTCGCCGACGGGTTCGCGGACCCGCAGGGCCGGGTGCCGCGCGCCAACCTCGACGGCTACGGCGTCCCGGCGGACCCCGCGGGCGAGGTCCGCACCTGCGCCCAGCGGCTGGACCGCGCCATCCGCGCCGGTGCCGCCGATCGGCCGCTGCGGCTCGGCGCCTCCGAGATGCCCGGAGAGCTCGCCCTGGGCATGATCCTCTGGGAGTACCAGGTGCACGGCTGGGACCTGGCCCGCGCCACCGGGCAGCCGTGGGCCCCGGCGGAGGCCGCTGCTTGGGAGTCCCTCGCCTTCGCGCCCGGCATGCTGACCGAGGACTACCAGGGGGAGGGGAAGGCCTTCGGCGTCCCTGTCCCCGTGGCTCCCGACGCAGCGCCGTTCGACCGGCTGCTCGGCCTGTGCGGCCGCGATCCCGGCTGGGTCGGTGGCTGACTCGGACCTGCGGGTTGCGGAATCCAGTGGCTTCCAGCGGCGTTGTGCTGTTCGGTTGACATCGAAGGCTTACGGAGGCCCATGAACCGCACGAGCAAGACGGCGCTGCTGCGCCGTGAGGACCGGTACGAGGTGGACGCAGTGGACGCGCAGGTAGCGAAGTACGACGACGCGCTCGGGCAGCCCGAGGACGTGCTCGACGACGCGCGCAACGATGCGGCAGACGACGGGGCGGGCTACGACGGCGAGCAGCTGGACCTGGCCGACCGCCAGGCGCTGCGGCGCGTGGCGGGCCTGTCCACCGAGCTCGCGGACGTCAGCGAGGTCGAGTACCGGCAGCTGCGCCTGGAGCGCGTCGTGCTGGCCGGGGTCTGGACCGACGGCGGACCGGAGGAGGCGGACAACTCGCTGCGCGAGCTGGCCGCGCTCGCCGAGACGGCCGGGTCACAGGTCCTCGAGGGACTGGTGCAGCGCCGCGAGCAGCCCGACCCGAGCACGTTCCTGGGGTCAGGCAAGGCCCGCGAGCTGCGCGACGTCGTCGTCCGCACCGGCGCCGACACCGTCATCTGCGACGGCGAGCTGTCGCCGTCCCAGCGCCGGGCGCTGGAGGACGTCGTCAAGGTCAAGGTCATCGACCGGACCGCGCTGATCCTCGACATCTTCGCCCAGCACGCCCGGAGCCGGGAGGGCAAGGCACAGGTCGAGCTCGCGCAGCTCGAGTACCTGCTGCCGCGCCTGCGCGGCTGGGGTGAGTCGATGTCGCGGCAGGCCGGTGGCCGTGTCGCCGGCGGTGCCGGCATCGGGTCCCGCGGACCTGGTGAGACGAAGATCGAGCTGGACCGCCGCCGGATCCGCACCCGCATGTCCAAACTGCGCCGCGAGATCAAGGGCATGAAGACCTCCCGCGAGGTCAGCCGCAGCGACCGGCGACGGCACGAGGTGCCCAGCGTCGCGATCGCGGGCTACACCAACGCCGGCAAGTCGAGCCTGCTGAACCGGCTGACCGGCGCCGGCGTGCTCGTGGAGGACGCGCTGTTCGCGACGCTGGACCCGACGGTGCGCCGCGCCGAGACGCTGGACGGGCGCACGTACACGCTCACCGACACGGTCGGCTTCGTGCGGCAGCTGCCGCACCAGCTGGTCGAGGCGTTCCGGTCGACGCTGGAGGAGGTCGCCGAGAGCGACCTGGTGCTGCACGTCGTGGACGCGTCGCACCCCGACCCCGAGGGGCAGATCCAGGCGGTCCGGGAGGTGCTTGCGGACGTGGACGCGCAGGACGTCCCCGAGCTCATCGTCCTGAACAAGGTCGACGCTGCCGACGCGGAGGTCGTGGCCCGGCTGCGGGCCCGCGAGCGCTCGCTCGTGGCCGTGTCCGCTCGCACAGGCGAGGGTCTGGACGAGCTGCGTCGCCGCGTCGACGAGCTGCTGCCGCGGCCGGAGGTCCAGGTCGAGGTGCTGGTGCCGTACGACCGGGGAGACCTGGTGAGCCGCGTGCACGCGGACGGCGAGGTGCTGGCCGAGGAGCACACCGGCGAGGGCACGCGGCTGCGCGCCAAGGTGCTGCCGACGCTGGCCGGCGACCTGGCGGCGTACGCGGTCTGACCGACCCGCCGTCTGACTGAGCCGAACCACAGCGGGGCGTCGCGCGAGCGGCGCCCCGTTCTGCGTCCACGCCGCGTTCGTCGTCTGCGCCCGTGCTCACGGGCAGCGCCGATACTCACGAGCGGCGCCACGCAACGGCGGGTTGCGGCCGCGCGGTGGCGCTGCTGGTGAGCATCGGCGCTGCTGGTGAGTAAGCGGGGGAGGGGTGGGGACGGCGGTCCCGGCCGTCGGCCCCAGCGGGTAGCCTCGGTCGGTGCCCCCGGAGTCCGTCCCAAAGCAGACCGCACCGCCGCTGCGGACGCTGCTGGAGGCCGCCGTGGCGGCCGTGGGCGGCACCGAGCGTCCCGGCCAGGTGCAGATGGCCGAGGCCGTCGCCGCCGCGGTGGACGACGGCGACCACCTGCTGGTTCAGGCCGGCACCGGCACCGGCAAGTCGGTGGCCTACCTGGTCCCGGCCGTGGCCCACGCCGTCCGCACCGGCCGACCGGTGGTCGTCGCCACCGCCACCCTCGCGCTGCAGGCGCAGGTCGTCGACCGCGACCTGCCCCGCGTCTCGCGCGCGCTGGCGCCCCTGCTCGGCCGCGCCGCCACCTACGGGCTCGTGAAGGGACGGCGCAACTACCTCTGCAAGCACAAGCTCGTCGGCGGCTTCCCGGACGACGACGAGGACACGCTGTTCGGCGGGACGTCGATCGGTCGGCCGCAGGCGTCCAGCCGGCTGGGGGAGGACGTCCTCCGGCTGCGTGAGTGGGCCGACGAGACGGCGTCCGGCGACCGGGACGAGCTGGTGCCCGGCGTGTCCGAGCGCGCCTGGCGGCAGGTGTCGGTGTCGGCGCACGAGTGCCTGGGCGGCAAGTGCCCCCTGCTCGACGAGTGCTTCGTCGAGCGGGCTCGGGCGGCTGCGCGCGAGTCCGACATCGTGGTCACCAACCACTCGATGCTCGCCATCGACGCCTTCGAGAACCGCCAGATCGTTCCCGACCACGACCTCGTCGTGGTCGACGAGGGGCACGAGCTCGTCGACCGGGTCACGTCGACCATCACCGACGAGCTCAGCGCCGGCATGGTCGAGCGGGCCGCCCGCAAGGCCTCCCGGATGGCCGAGACCGAGAACCTGGACGGCGCGGCCGACGTCTTCCGCGCGGCGCTGGAGCACCTGCCCGCGGGCCGGCTGCGTGCGCTCCCCGAGGCGCTCGGCCAGTCGCTCACCCTGGTCCGAGACGCCGCCCGCGGGCTGCAGACCGCACTGAAGCCGGAGAAGGGCCAGGAGGTCGACGGTGCTCGGCAGGTGGCGCGGGCCGAGGTCGACGAGGTGTTCGACGTCGCCCAGCGGCTGCTCGACGAGGGGGACCACGACGTCGCCTGGGTCTCGGACGACCCACGACGCGGCCCGGTCCTGCACGTCGCGCCGATCGGTGTCGCCGGGCTGCTCCGAGAACGCCTGTACCCGGACCGCACGGTGGTCCTCACGTCGGCGACGCTCGAGCTGGGCGGCACGTTCGACGCCGTCGCGCGCTCGGTGGGCCTGTCCGGCCCGGACGCGCCGTCCTGGCGCGGGCTCGACGTCGGGAGCCCGTTCGACTACCCCCGGCAGGCGATCCTGTACTGCGCACGGCACCTGCCGGCGCCCGGGCGCGACGGCACCGGGTGGCTGGGTCTGGACGAGCTCGCCGACCTGATCACCGCGGCCGGTGGCCGCACCCTGGGGCTGTTCTCGTCGCGGCGGGCGGCCGAGCAGGCGGCCGAGTCGATGCGCCAGCGGCTGGACGTCCCGGTGCTGTGCCAGGGCGACGACCAGACCGCGACGCTGGTGCGCGAGTTCGCCCGCGACGCGCGCACCTGCCTGTTCGGCACGCTGTCGCTGTGGCAGGGCGTCGACGTGCCGGGACCCGCCTGCACGCTCGTGGTCATCGACCGGATCCCGTTCCCGCGGCCGGACGACCCGCTCATGTCGGCTCGTGCGCAGGCCGTGGCCGACGCCGGAGGCAACGGTTTCCTCGCTGTATCCGCGACCCACGCGGCACTGCGGTTGGCCCAGGGCGCCGGCAGGCTCGTCCGCTCCGGCACCGACCGTGGTGTGGTGGCGGTGCTCGACTCCCGCCTCGCCACCGCCCGCTACGGGGAGTTCCTGCGGACGTCGATGCCGCCGCTGTGGCCCACCACCGACCGCGCCACCGTGCTCGCCGCGCAGTTCGTCGGTGACCCGCACACCTGTCTCTTCGGCACGCTGAGCCTGTGGCAGGGCCTCGACGTGCCCGGTGACACCTGCCAGCTGGTGCTGATCGACCGGATCCCGTTCCCGCGACCGGACGACCCGCTGCTCA
>DATFPQ010000293.1:0-10384 GCA_035264765.1 Actinomycetales bacterium
GAGAGTCGGATGGCGGCGACCGTCCACCCGACCGTGCCGACCGTGGCGATCCCGAAGGCCGTCAGCGCGGCGCGGCGGCCGCCGGCCAGCAGCGCCAGTGCCGCCAGCGCGGCCGTCGCAGCCACGAGGTGCGCCAGCATCCGTCGCTCACCGGGCGAGGTGTGGCTGAAGAACGGCACCGCCTCGGCCACGACGGCGGCGACGGCGAGGGCCGTGGCCAGCTGGGCTCGGGGGAGGCGCTCCAGCCGCCACGCGCGCAGCAGGGCCGCTGCGAGCAGCAGCGCCGCCGAGGTCAGGACCACGACGATGGCCAGCCGGTACCGGACGACACTCCACTGCAGGGCGGTGAAGTAGCCGAGCCAGACCACCAGCAGACAGCCGGAGGGGATGCGGGGGCTCAGGCGGGGCACGGTCCGCAAGGCTACCCACCGCGCCGTAGGGCGGTTTCTTCGAGAGCTACCGTTGGACGGCTTGGCCGTAGAGCGCGTCGACGTCGTCGGCGAAGTCCTTCAGGACGACGCTGCGCTTGATCTTCAGCGACGGCGTCAGGTAACCGTCGTCCTCGGTGAAGTCGATGGGCAGGATGCGGAACCGGCGCACCGACTCCGCCTTGCTGACGGCCCGGTTCGCGTCGTCGACCGCCCGCTGGACCTCGGCCCGGACGCCCTCGTCCTGCGCCGCCTGCTCGACCGACATCGGCGGTTGGCCGTGGCTGCTCAGCCAGGTCGGCAGCATGTCCTCGTCGAGCGTGACCAGCGCCGAGATGTACGGCTTCTGGTCTCCCACGACGATGCACTGGGACACCAGCGGGTGGGCGCGGATCCGGTCCTCCAGGACCGCCGGCGCGACGTTCTTGCCGCCCGCGGTGACCAAGATCTCCTTGGTGCGGCCGGTGATGCGCAGGAAGCCGTCGTCGTCGAGCGAGCCGAGGTCGCCGGTGTGGAACCAGCCGTCTGTCAGGGCCTCCGCGGTGGCCTGCGGGTTCTTCCAGTAGCCGCGCAGCACGTGCGGACCCTTGATGTGGACCTCGCCGGCGTCCGAGATCCGAACCGAGACCCCAGGCAGCGGCGGGCCGACGGTGCCGATCTTGATCTTGTCCGGCGTGTTCACGGTGCTCGGAGCCGTCGTCTCGGTCAGCCCGTAGCCCTCCAGCACGATGATCCCGGCGCCCCGGAAGAAGTGCCCGAGCCGCTCGCCGAGCGGCGCCCCGCCGGAGACGCAGTACTGCATCCGGCCGCCCATCGCGGCGCGCACCTTCCGGTACACGAGCCGGTCGAAGACCACGTGCCGGACCCGCAGCCCGAGGCTCACCGAGCCGGCGTCGAGGGCACGGCTCCAGGCGATCGCCGTATCTGCAGCAGCAGAGAAGATCCGGCCCTTGCCCTCCGCCTCCGCCTTGGCCTCCGCGGAGTTGTAGATCTTCTCGAACACGCGGGGGACGGCCAGCAAGAACGTCGGCTGGAAGGTGGAGAGGTCCTCGGCCAGGTGCCGCAGGTTCGAGGAGTGACCGAGCCGGGCGCCGGCGGTGACGGCGAGCACCTGGACCAGCCGGGCGAAGACGTGCGCAAGCGGCAGGAACAGCAGGGTCGAGGCGCCATCCGTCGACACCACCTCGTTCAACCGCGCCACGGCGTTGTCGGACAGCGCCATGAAGTTCTTGTGCGTCAGCTCGCAGCCCTTCGGGCGCCCCGTGGTGCCAGAGGTGTAGATCAGCGTGGCCAGGTCGTCGGGGCCGGCGCTGCGGCGGCGCTCCTCCACGACGTCCGGGCCGACCTCGGCACCCGCGGCCACGACGTCGTCCAGCCCGCCCGCGTCGATCTGCCAGACGTCCCGCAGCTGGCTGAGCTCGCCCCGCACCGAGCTCACCGCCTGGGCGTGCTCCGGCGTCTCCACCACGCAGGCGACGGCGCCGGAGTCGGCGAGGATCCAGGCGACCTGCTCGGCCGACGACGTCTCGTAGATCGGCACCGTGACGGCGCCGACGGTCCAGATCGCGAAGTCGACCAGTGTCCACTCGTAGCGGGTCTTGGACATCAGGGCGACCCTGTCCCCGGGCTCGACGCCGGCCGCGACCAGCCCCCGGGCCACCTGCTCGACGTCCTGGGCGAACTCCGCGGCGGTGACGTCCTGCCAGCGTCCCTGCACCTGGCGGGCGAAGAGCACCCGGTGCGGCGTGCGCTCGGCGTGCCGGACCACCAGGTCGCTCAGGTTGCCGGTGGTCGGCTCAGGCACGAGCGCGGGGACGGAGTACTCGGCCACGAGGAGTGCCTCCTTGCACGGTGGTCTGGAACAACCCTACCCATTGGTAACCAGCCGTGGCAGGGAGTTGTGGACGGCGACCGCGTCATTGTCCTGCCCCACCCGAGAGGCACGTCCGCCAGGGCACCACGCGGCCGGTGAGGGGGCAGGTCGACGAAGGACTCAAGGCGCGGTGACGGGGCACCGATGCTGTCGGCGATGGAGACGCAGCTCCCGCCGAACGCCGCTCGACCGACGCGCTGCCCGCAGTGCTCGACGGTCGTGCGCGGCGAGGTCCCCTGGTGCCTCGGCTGCTACGCGCGGCTCCTCCCCGAGCCGCAGCACGAGCCTCATCCCGAGCCCGACCCCGAGCCGAAACCCGGCGCAGAGCCGACGCCAGAGGCGACTGCCGGGCCTAGGTGCGAGATCGACGGCGACCTACGGCGTGGTCCTGATCCGGACGCTTCCCTGGATCGTGACCGCGACGTCGCGGGCGGTCCGGACGTCGAGGCGCTCGCCGAGCGGTTGCTGGCCGAGCTGGCGGCATCGGCGCAGCGCCCGGCCTGGAGCCGGCGGCTGCCCTCGACCCGCGCGGCCCGAGCGGGGCTCGCCGCAGGGCTGCTGGCGGCCTGCTGCGGCCTGCTGCTGCTGGCCATGTCGCTTGCCGGTCTCGTCCTCTGAGCCGGGGCAGGGAGCCGCAGTTGCCACCGGGGTAGCCTTCGGGGCGATCCCCGGCCCGCCGCCGGCGGACCCCCGCTGCGCGAAAGGCAACCTCCATGGCGAACCGCACCGAGTCGAGCACGCAGGTCGACGCGGCTCCGGTCGACGTCCTCGCGGTGATCGAGGACTTCGACGCGTACCCCACCTGGGCCGAAGCGGTGAAGGAGACCGAGGTGCTGGCCAAGGGCCAGGACGGGCGGCCGGCCCGGGTCCGGTTCTCGCTCGACGCCGGCGCCATCAAGGACACCTACGCCCTGGACTACGTCTGGGACGTCGCCGCCGACGGCACCGGCACGGTGCGGTGGACGCTGGCCGAGCCGGCGTCGCTGCTGAAGGCGCTCGACGGCTCCTACCGGTTGGACGGCGCGCCGCTCGGGCCGACGTCCGTGAGCTACCAGCTCGCGGTCGACCTGCGCATCCCGATGCTCGGGGCGCTGCGGCGCAAGGCGGAGCAGGGGATCATCGACACCGCGCTGCGCGAGCTCAAGAAGCGGGTCGAGGGCTGATCCCTTGCGGGTCCTCCTGCTCACCGGCAAGGGCGGTGTCGGCAAGACCACCATGGCGGCGGCCACGGCGGTGCACGCGGCCAGGCTCGGCGTGTCGACGCTCGTGCTCTCGAACGACGCCGCGCACTCCCTCGGGGACGTCCTCTGCACCAGGCTGACGCCGGGCGCCGCGCAGCTCGTGGAGCCGGGGCTGCTCGCCGAGCAGGTCGACACCACGGCACGGGCCGAGCGCTCCTGGGGGTCGGTGCAGTCCTACCTGACCCGGGTCCTGACCTCGCTCGACGTCGACCCGGCCGAGGCGGGGGCCCTCGCGGCGCTGCCAGGTGCCGACGACCTCGCCGCCCTGCTCAGCCTCCGCGACCGCGTGCACGCGGGCGGCGTCGACCTGGTCGTGGTCGACTGCGCGCCGAGCGCGGAGACGCTGCGGCTGCTGGCCCTGCCCGAGGTGCTGGGCCGCATGGTGGACCGCATGCTCCCCGCGCAGCGCCGTGTCGTGCGCGGTCTCGGCCCGGCGCTCGGCCCCGTCCTGTCCCGCGCGGTCGGGCTGCCGGCTCCGGACGTCGAGGCCGCCCGCGCGCTGCTGCGACTGCGCGGCGACCTCGCCGAGGTGCGGCAGCTGCTGCACGCGCCCACGACGTCGGTGCGGCTGGTGCTGACGCCGGAGGCGGTGGTCCTGGCGGAGTCGCGCCGGACGCTGTCGCTGCTGTCCCTGCACGGCTACGCCGTGGACGCCGTGGTGGCGAACCGGCTGGTACCCGACGGCGGCGACGCCTGGCGAGGGGCCTGGGCGGGCGCGCAGCGGGCGGTGCTGGACCGGGCTCGAGAGCTCTTCGCGCCGCTGCCCGTGGTGACCGCCCCCTACCTGGACGGCGAGCCGGTGGGGCCGGACGCCCTCGCTCAGCTCGGCTCGGACCTGCTCCACGGGGCGGATGGGGCGTCCCTGCTGGCGGTGCCGGACGTCTCGGCTCCGGTTCGCGTCGAGCCGGCCGGCGAGGGGTTCGAGCTGGTGCTGGACCTCGGCCTCCCGCCGGGTGAGCCTCCGGAGCTGTCCCGGCTCGGCGACGACCTTGTCGTCACCGTCCCCGGCGGCCGACGGGTGCTGGCGCTGCCGTCGGTTCTGCGGCGCTGCACGGTCGTCGGCGCCCGCGTCCGGAAGGGGTCCGTGCGGGTCCGGTTCGACCGCGACCGTGACCTGTGGCCGGCGTCGTGAGCGCGGTCACCGGAGATCCGCTGGGCTCGGCCGCTTCGGAGCCGATCGGCTCGGCCGCCTCGGAGCCGGTCGGCTCGGCCGCCGAGGAGGCGGCCCGGCTGGTCGACTCCTTGCACGGGTGGTTGGCGGAGCGGGTCGGCACGGAACACACCGGGCCGGGCGCGAGGGGGGCTGATCAGTCCGGGTCCGAGCAGGCCGGCAACGAGCACGCCGCGCCCGAGGAACCCGCCGCCGCACCAGAGCACGGGCCCTACTGCCGCGGCTGCCCGGTGTGCCGGGGACTCGCCTACGTGCACGAGACGCACCCCGAGGTGGTGGAGCACCTCGCCACCGCCGCGAGACACCTGGCCTCGGCCCTGCGCGCCTTGGCCGCCGACCTGACCGATCCCGCCTACCCGCCCTCCGCGGCCCACGACGGCGACCGCGAGGGCGACCACGGCGCCGGCTCCGCGGAGGGCCCGGACCGATCCCACGAGGCCGCCGCACCCGACCACCTCGGCCGGTTCGACGATCCCGACCGATCCCACGACGCCGACCGACACGAGGCGGCGGCGCGCCCGCGCAGCCGCGCGGTGCCCATCGTCGTCGAGCCGGACCCGGACCTCCGGAACAGCGGACCCAGCGAACAGGAGCCAGAGCCGTGACCCTGACGATCGGTGTGGACGTCGGCGGAACGAAGATTGCCGCGGGCGTCGTGGACGAGGAGGGTCGGCTCCTCGAGGTCACCCGGCGGGAGACCAGCGCCACCGACCCGGAAAAGATCGAGACCTCGATCGCGGACGCGGTCCGCGAGCTGCGCCAGCACCACGACGTGACCGCGATCGGCGTCGCCGCGGCGGGGTTCGTCGACACCGACAACGGCATCGTGCTGTTCGCCCCCAACATCGCCTGGCGGGACGAGCCGCTGCGCGCGGACCTCGGCCCCCGGGTGGGCCTGCCCGTGGTGGTCGAGAACGACGCCAACGCGGCGGCCTGGGGCGAGTTCCGGTTCGGACCGGCCCGCGATGTCGACGACATGGTGCTGATCACGGTCGGGACCGGGCTCGGTGGCGGCGTCGTCGTCGACGGCCGGCTGCTGCGCGGGCACGTCGGCGTGGCCGGGGAGCTCGGCCACGTCCGGATGGTGCCCGACGGCATCCGCTGCGGCTGTGGCAACCGCGGCTGCTGGGAGCAGTACGCCAGCGGTAACGCGCTGCAGCGCGAGGCCCGCACGGTGGCGAGCTCGGAGAGCCCGTACGGCGCCCGGTTGCGCGAGCTGGCCAGCGGCGACCCCGACCGGCTGCTCGGCCGGATGGTGACCGAGGCGGCGATGGAGGGCGACGCCGCGGCGGTCGAGCTGCTCGGCGACCTCGGCCGCTGGCTGGGCGAGGGAATGGCTCAGATCGCCGCGGTGCTCGACCCCGCGCTCTTCGTGGTGGGCGGCGGCGTGGTGGAGGCGGGCGACCTGCTGATCGAGCCCGCCCGCGTGGCGCTGGGGCGCACCCTCACGGCCCGCACGCACCGTCCGGACATCCCGGTGGTGCCGGCCACCCTCGGCAACGAGGCGGGAATGATCGGCGCAGCGGATCTCGCGCGGGGGCGCTCGTGACCGAGCGGCCCCGCGAGTCGCCGCTGCAGGCCTGGACCCGTCCGGCGATCGGCATCGATATCGGTGGCACCAAGGTGGCCGCGGGGCTGGTCGACACCGACGGGCGGGTGCTCCAGCGCGCCCGCCGGGAGACTCCGGACCGCAGCAAGAGCCCGCAGGTGGTGGAGGACACCATCGCCGAGGTGATCCGCGAGCTCCGCGACCACAACGCCTACCGCCAGGTGATGGCCGTCGGGATCGGTGCGGCCGGCTTCGTCGACGCCACCCAGTCCTCGGTGCTGTTCGCCCCGCACCTGTCCTGGCGGCACGAGCCGCTGCGGGACGCCATGCGCCGCCGGGTCGGCCTTCCGGTCGTCGTGGAGAACGACGCCAACGCCGCGCTCTGGGCCGAGACCCGGTTCGGCGCCGCGGAGGGCGAGGACGCCGTGGTGTGCGTCAACCTGGGCACCGGGATCGGCGGTGGGGTGCTGCTCGACGGCTCCCTGTACCGCGGCCGGTTCGGGGTGGCGGGCGAGTTCGGGCACATGCAGGTCGTCCCCGGCGGTCACCGGTGCGAGTGCGGCAACCGCGGCTGCTGGGAGCAGTACGCGAGCGGCAACGCGCTGGTCCGCGAGGCCCGCGAGCTGGCCGTGTCCGGCTCGCCGGTCGCGCATGGCCTGCTCGAGCTCGTCGACGGTGACCCGTCCCGGATCAACGGGCCGCTGGTCACCCAGGCGGCCAAGAACGGCGACCCGGCCGCCGTGGAGCTGTTCGAGGACGTCGGCCGCTGGCTCGGCGTGGGGCTGGCGAACCTCGCCGCGGCCTTCGACCCCGGCCTGTTCGTCATCGGCGGTGGCGTGTCGGAGGCCGGCGAGCTGCTGCTCACGCCGGCGCGGGAGGGCTTCCGGCGGCAGCTCACGGGGCGCGGGTTCCGCCCCGAGGCCCGGGTGGTCCGGGCCCAGCTCGGCAACGACGCCGGCCTGATCGGCGCCGCCGACCTGGCGCGGGACCGGGCGCGGTTGTTCCGGCGCCGTCGGCACCGCACCCGTCGGATGCTGTGACGCCGGCCGGTCAGCCAGGTCGAGAGGCCGGTCGAGAGGCCGGTCGAGAGGCCGGTCGAGAGCCCGGTCGAGAGCGGGGCCGCGAGCCGGCTGCGGCGTCCGGCGACGGCATGCGGTGGCGGCTCGTCGGCTACAACGTGCGAGACCTGCTCGGCGACCATGACGCGGTGGCGCACGTGGTCCGCGCCTGCCGGCCGGACGTCCTGTGCCTGCAGGAGGCCCCCCGCCGGCCGGGGACGCTGCGGCGCACCGCCCGGCTGGCCCGCGAGACGGGGCTGCGGCAGGTCACCGGCGGCCGGGGGAGCGGTGGCACCGCCGTGCTGGTGCATCCCCGGCTCGAGGTCGTCGCGAAGGAGCAGGGACGGCTCCCAGTCGCCCACTGGTGGACCCGCACCCGCGGCTACGCGCTGGCTCGGGTGCGCCTCCCGCAGGGCGCGGACGTCACGGTCTGCAGCCTGCACCTGCCCTTGCACGCCGACGAGCGGGTGGAACACATCAACCGGGTGCGGGCCCGGCTGGAGGCGCTCGCCGAGGGGTGGGTCGTCGTCTCGGCCGACCTCAACGAGCCGCCGGGCGGGCCGTCCTGGAGGGCGTTCGACGGCCTGTGCCGCGACGCCGTGGAGGTGAGCCGGGACGACGCGGTGCAGGCGCACCGGCCCGACGTCCGCGACCTGCCGACGTACCCGGCGCGGGCGCCGCGGCACCGGATCGACGGCGTGCTGGTATCGCCCGGCGTACGCGTGCTGGCGCTGCGCCCAGCGGGTGCCGTCGACGGGCTGACCGCCGTCGACCTGACCGCCGCAAGCGACCACCTGCCGCTCGTCGCCGACCTCGCCGTTGTTGGCGCGGGGCGTCCCCGCACGAATAGGTTCGTAGCGGGGTGACCCAGCGACAACAAGGCGATGCAGTAGTCGCACCCAGCGCCCCCTCAGGAGGAGGCCCCTCAGGACCCGGCGAGCAGCTCGCTGAACGGCGTCGGCTGCTCGAACGGGTCCAGCACGTCGGGCTCCTCGCGGGCATTCACCAGCAGGGCCAGCTGCCGCGCGGCCCGGTCGATCCGGGACCCGAGCGCCCCCTGCGCGTCGCCGCCCGCCCAGTCCTCGGGCGCCGCGAACACCGCCGTCGGGACCGCGACGGCGCGCAGGTAGGCGAACAGCGGGCGCAGCGCGTGCTCCAGCGCCAGCGAGTGCCTGGGCGTCCCACCGGTAGCGGCCACCAGCACCGGGACGTCCACCAGCGCGTCCGGCTCCAGGACGTCGAAGAAGGCCTTGAACAGCCCGCTGTACGACGCGTTGAAGATCGGCGTCACGGCGATGACGCCGTCGGCCGACGCGACGGTGTCGAGCGCCCGCCGCAGGTCAGGCGTGGCGAAGCCGGTCAGCGTGGCGTTGACGACGTCGTGGGCGTGGTCACGAACCTCCACGACCTCGACGTCGGCATCCGACCCCAGCGCTGTCAGCTCGCGCCTGACCGCCGCGGCCAGCCGGTCCGCCAGCAGCCGGCTGGACGACGGCTGGCTGAGCCCCGCGGTGACCACCGCGATCGTGCGCCCGGTCATCGGGCCACCCCCGCGGGCGCGACGGCGGACACCCCGGCGGACACCCCGGCGGACACCCCAGCGGACACCCCGCCAGACACCCCGGCGGGCACGGCCGCGTCGCGGGCGGCGCGCAGCGAAGCGTGCGTCGGGGTGTCCGGCACGTGCGCCGGGCGCAGGGCGTCCATCTCGCGGCGCAGCACCGGGACGATCTCCCCGAGCAGGTCGAGCTGCTCGAGCACGGTCTTCAGCGGCAGCCCGGCGTGGTCCATCAGGAACAGCTGGCGCTGGTAGTCGCCGACGTACTCCCGAAAGCTCAACGTGCGCTCGATCACCTGCTGCTGGCTCCCCACGGTGAGCGGCGTCTGCGCCGTGAACTCCTCGAGCGAGGGGCCGTGGCCGTAGACCGGCGCGTTGTCGAAGTACGGCCGGAACTCGCGGACCGCGTCCTGCGCGTTGCGGCGCATGAACACCTGCCCGCCGAGCCCGACGATCGCCTGGTCGGCCGAGCCGTGCCCGTAGTGCTCGAACCGCCTCCGGTAGAGGTCCACCATCCGCTGCGTGTGCTCCGGCGGCCAGAAGATGTGGTTGGCGAAGAAGCCGTCGCCGTAGTACGCCGCCTGCTCGGCGATCTCCGGGCTGCGGATCGAGCCGTGCCACACGAACGGCGGCACGCCGTCCAGCGGCCGCGGCGTCGAGGTGAAGGACTGCAGCGGCGTCCGGAACCTGCCCTTCCAGTCCACCAGCTCCTCACGCCAGAGCCGGTGCAGCAACGCGTAGTTCTCGACCGCCAGCGGGATGCCGTGGCGGATGTCCTGGCCGAACCACGGGTACACCGGGCCGGTGTTGCCGCGGCCGAGCACCAGGTCGACCCGGCCGTCGGCCAGGTGCTGGAGCATCGCGTAGTCCTCGGCGATCTTCACCGGGTCGTTCGTGGTGATCAGCGTCGTGGCCGTCGAGAGCTGCAGCCGCTCGGTGCGGGCCGCGATGTACCCGAGCATGGTCGTGGGCGAGGACGGCACGAACGGCGGGTTGTGGTGCTCACCGGTGGCGAAGACGTCGAGACCCACCTCCTCGGCCTTCAGGGCGATGGCGACCATCGCCTTGATCCGGTCCGCCTCGGACGGCGTGCGCCCGGTGGTGGGGTCCGGCGTCACGTCGCCGACGGTGAAGATCCCGAACTGCATCTCGACTCCCCGAGTCGTGGGTCGTGCCAAGTAGTTCACTCGTCAACTACCTAGCACCCCGGGCCATTCCGAGGCCTCTGCGGGGCGGGACGCGCGGCGATGAGTTCGCCACCCGGTCGAGGTCTACCCGGGGTCAGCAACCGCCAGTGGCCCGGAGGGCACCGTCATGAGCAAGCTGTTCGTCAACCTGCCCGTCAGCGACCTGCAGAAGTCGGTCGAGTTCTTCACCCAGCTCGGCTTTACGTTCGACCAGCGCTTCACCGACGAGCGGGCCACCTGCATGATCGTCGGCGAGGACGCGTACTTCATGCTCCTGGTCCAGGACTTCTTCAAGGGCTTCACCAAGAAGGATGTCACC
>DATFPQ010000294.1:0-4805 GCA_035264765.1 Actinomycetales bacterium
CGAGACAACCGCGCCCTCCAGCGGCTGCGCGTCGGACCCGTCGTCCCTCACGCTGCCGGTCAGGGTTCCCTTCGGCGCGTCCGCACCGGGCGGCATCGAAAAGTCCTCGAACGGGGTGGTGTCGTCCCCGTTCAGCGCGGAGGCGAAGTAGCCCATGCCCCGGTTGGCGAACACCTGCCAGATCCGGGTGTTGCGCCGCCCTCCTTGGATCTCATCCGCCTGCAGGATCGCGTTCCGCATGTCCAGGTACGAGGGGTTCGCCGGCGAGAGCTCCATGGCTCGGGTCACCAGCGAGCGAGCCAAAGCCGACCCGACAGCACGGCGCAGGTCCCACAGCGCCTCGCCCCAGATCTCGCCGTCCGCGTGCACCTCGGGCCGGCCGGCGATCTGGCCGAAGTCGCCGTACGTGTACCCGCCGGGCTTGCCCGGCAGGCCGGGACAGGCCTTGGACGTGTCCCCGACCGGGCAGTCCAGTGGCTGGCTGCGGACCAGGTCCTGGCCGGCGCCCACGTAGTCACCGACGCGCAGCTCCCCCGGCGCGGCCGTGTCGGTGAGGTTCCGCTGGGCGACGAGGAAGTCCATGGCGTACCAGTCGCTCCAGCCCTCCCCCATGGCACCCGCCTGGACGTCCCCCAGCGTCGAGTTGCCGTTGGGGTCCACGACCAGCCGGTTGGACAGCCCGTGGGTGTACTCGTGGTATACGACGTCGGCCTCGTCGCCGCCGTTGGAGGCGATGAACGGGTCCTGACGCGCCCCGGTGCCGTAGGCCGCGCCGGGGGTGTGGAAGAGGTACATCTGCATCGTCGGCGCCTGACCGTCCGGAGGCGTCGACATGTTGGCGTTGTCGACGTGGTCGCCGTCCGGCAACCCGTTGGCGGTGTTGGCACCGTCCAACGGCTGGGCGTCCACGGCGTCGACGCCCTCGAAGTTGCCGGCCGCGGCGGTGAAGCCGATAGGGGACGCAGCCAGGCGGTCGTGGAACTTGTTGACGAAGTAGAAGACCTGCGTGGCGTTCTGCGAGGCGTTGGCACGCCAGGAGTTGCGGGTGCTCGGATCCCAGGTGCACAGGTACCGGGAACTGCAGGGCATTCCCGGCGTCGTGGCCGGGAAGGTCGTCAGCGGGAACTCGAACCGGCCCGGTGAGCTTGGGCGGACCTCCTCGGTCGTGGAAGCCGCATTGTTGTCGTCGATGTCGGTGAACACGTGCGTGTTGGGCCCCTGGAGCACTACGGACCCGGCCGGCAACCAACGGGGGGGCAGCGTGACCTGTCGAGCGGTGCCCCCCTGCGGAGCCCCGGGCCAGCTTTCCCAGACCAGCGCCGAGTCGCTGTCGACCAGGCTGTCGCGGTAGAGCACCCGGCCGGACCGCGCGTCGACCACCGAGCTGTAGAGCTGCCCGGACGTCGGGGCCACCTGCGTCTGCCAGGCGAGGACGGTCCCGCCCGTCGTACGGAACCAGACGAGCGAGGCCCGGTCGCCGCCGGCGAACAGGGTCGCGCACTGCGCGCCCGCCTGGCGCCGGGCGGTCTGCGCGCGCACGCGGCCGCCCGCGTCCTTGATCGCGGCCGCGCGTGCGGTGGCCGCCGACACCGCAGGCCGGGCCGACGGCAGGCCCGCCATGGACGTGAGCGGTGAGCCCGTCACGGCTACCAGACGGCCGTCCTTCGCCACGTGCGCGACGAGGCCGTTACCGAACACCGGGATGCCCTTGGACCGCTGGACGAACGAGAGGTGATGCGTTCCGGCCACGTCGCGGTAGTCGCGCCGCATCTTCAGCGAGCGGATGGCGGCCCCAGTCATCCCGAAGGCGGACCGGTGGGCCTTCACGTACCGCAGGGCGACGGTGCGCGGCGCGGCCTGCGAGCGGCCGGTCAGGAAGCCGTCGACGCGCGCGACCTGGCGCGGCGACCCGGTGAGCGGGTCGATGGACACCAGGCCCTGCGTGCCGAGAGTCCGCTTGAGGCTGACGACCGCCGATGGCGGCTCGGCCACCGTGCGAGCCGCCCGGCGCTGCAGCACGTGAGCGGCCCGCCCGTCGCGCCGGGAGTCGAAGTACTGGCGCGCCATCGCCTCCTTGCCCTTGGCGGCGCTCCTTGTTGCGGAGCGCTCCTGCGCGGTGGTGCCCGCGGGTGCGCTGCGCGCGGCGGAGGTGCCTGGCGTGCCGGCGGCCGACCCGCTCGGGTCGGCCGCGGCCTGCGGAGCCGCGAGAGCGGCCACGAAGGCGATGCTCGCGAGGCTGGTGAGCGCCATTCGAGGCCTGGACAGTCGCGACATGGGCGCGTCCTCACTGAGCGTCCGGAGCCGCAGTGCTGCAGCACAGGATCACGAAAGTACGCCGCGGTCAGACCGCATGGCTAGGGTCGCCCCGCCCGGTTCCCCGGGCACCACGTCGCCCTGTTCCGCGTCGTTCTCGGGCCAGGGGCTTGTCCGACGTCCTACCCCTGCAGTAAGCAGGCCAGGTCCGTCCTTCGGATGGAGACGAGCACCAGCTCGCAACGGAGGCCGGCGAAAAGGGGTCGTCGTATGCGTGCAGCACGACTGACGGCAATGGCGAGCACGGCAGCAACCCTGCTGGCCGTGGTCACCATCGCGCCGGGAACGGCGTCCGCCGCTCCCACGACGAGAGGCCCGGACACCGGGAGACCGGCGGCCGCCAAGAGCGGTCCCCCGGCCACCGACGTCCGCGAGATCAAGCCCGGGCAGAAGTTCACCCTCGACCGCGGGCTCCGGTCGGCCCAGCGGGCGCGTCGCGCCCAAAAGACACCAAGCCCTTCCGCGGCGGCTGCGCCCACGCCCCAGGTCGGCACCGTCCGCCAGTGGGTGGCGCTCGACGACGCCAAGGGGATCCTGTACCTGAAGAAGTTCACGCTGCGGGCGGTCGGCAACAAGATCGAGGTCTGGGTCGCCAGCGACTCCGACGCCACCTCGACGGGCACGCGGTTCCCCGAAGGCGACTGCCGCAACCCCGTCCCCGGCAGCACCGAGATCACCGATGCTCAGGTGAACGGCCTGGTAGAGCAGTTCGACACCAACATGTTCCCGAAGGAGTCCGCCACGTTCAGCGTGGCGCCGGACCGGGACGGGTCGAAAGCGGAGGTGGACGGTGACTTCACCGGTGACGGGGACAAGACCGTCGCGCTCATCGACAACGTCAGGGACGACAACTTCTACGACTTCCCCGCGGCGCAGACCTACATCGCCGGGTTCTTCAGCTCGCAGATCAACGAGCTGCTCGACCGGAACGTCATGACCATCGATGCGTTCGACTGGCTGCACCGCACCGGCGACAACCCTCCGAACGACCCCGTGGCCGGGGACCTGTGCACCAGCCGGGCGGCCCGTCCGCGTCTGTACGAGGGGACGTTCGCGCACGAGTACCAGCACCTGCTGGAGTACTACCAGGACCCCAACGAGGTGAGCTGGGTCAACGAGGGGCTGTCCGACTTCGCCGAGAAGGTCGTCGGATACGCCAACACCACGGCATCGGTCTTCCAGCGCGGAACCGAGAGCCACCTGTACTGCTTCCACGGGTACGGCACGGTCAGAACCGACTTCAACCCCAACCCGCGGGACTGCGGCGGGCCACAGAACTCCCTCACGCTGTGGGGCGACGAGGAGACCGGCGACTCGATCCTCTCCGACTACGGCAACGCGTGGTCGTTCATGCTCTACCTGCGCGACCACTTCGGGCTGCCGCTCATTACCGCGCTGCACCGTGACGGCGACGACCAGGGCCTGGCCGCTGTGCAGACCCAGCTGAACCGCTTCGCCGGCGGCCGCAGTGTCCGGACCGTGGTGCACGACTTCCAGGTCATGAACCTCGTCGACCAGACCGTACAGGGCCGCAGGGGCCGGGTCGTCGGGGCGAACAAGGGGCGGGTCACCAGCGCGAGCCTGCGCTCGCGGCTGAACCTGCTGAACCCGGCGGCCTTCGCCAGGGCCGGTGCCGCGCCCAACGGTGCCGACTACGTGGCCTTGCGCGGCAGGGGGTCCTCCTTCCTGTCCGGCAGCGAGCTGCGGCGGGTCCGGTTCCAGGGTGCGAGCACGCTGCCGTCCCTGCCGCTGCAGTGGACCGTGGTCGACAACGCTCCCGGCCGGGCCGGCAACAAGACCCTGTGGTCGGGCAACGAGTCGAACCTGGACTCGGCTGCCATCACCGAGGTCAGCGTCCCGGCGGGAAGCCCCAAGCTCACCTACGTGGAGCGGCACCTGGCTGAGGCGACGTTCGACTACGCCTACACCGTGGTGTCGACCGACGGCGGGCAGACCTACACGGCCCTGGCCAACGAGAACACCGTGCAGGGTCCGCGGGGTCCCGCGCTGAACGGCGAGGCGGCCGGCTTCGTGACGCAGACCTTCGACCTGTCGCCGTACGCCGGACAGACCATCCTGCTCGGCTTCCAGTACGTCAGTGACGCCGGCGTCAACGCCGGCGGCTGGTACGTCGACGACGTCAAGGTGGCGGACACCACGGTGAGCGACGGCTCGACCCTCGCGCCGTTCAAGTCGCCCACCCAGATACGACCGACCCGGGTCGCCAACTGGGACCTGCGCATCATCGGCTACGACGAGGGCAGGCGGCGCGTCCGCGTTCTGTCCTTCGACGGCAGGCGCACGGTACGCCTGACCGCACGCCAGATCCGGTCCCTGCGGGGCTACCCGCTCGTCGTCGCGGTCGTGGCGTACGACGAACCGACCGAGCTCGTGCAGCAGTACGCGCCGTACAGCCTGCGGGCGAATGGCGTCGAGCAGCCCGGCGGCTGACCGAGCCCGCGTTCCACGAGAGGCCCCCGGCTCCCGTCGGG
>DATFPQ010000295.1:0-40291 GCA_035264765.1 Actinomycetales bacterium
ACCCGCCCAGCCTGCAGGCGGCGCTCGGAAGACTGGCGCTGCTCGGCCTCGCTGAGCGAGACGGCAGCGGATGGCGGGTGGCGCACGTCCCGGCGGCCGTGGTCCCGGACTACGGGCGGCAGGCTGCGAGCGTGGTTCGCCGTGACGCCTGACACCATCCCCCGGCTCGTCGTCGAAGGCCTCCCCCTCGCGGTCCCAGTCCGCAGAACCGCGACGGCGGCTGCGTCTGGCCGCCCGCGTGCCGGGCCGGCGGTGCGGTGCCGGCCCGGCACGTGGGACAGGCGGTCAGCCCTTGACGCCGGAGCGGCTGACTCCCTCGATGATGAACCGTTGTGCGAAGACGTACATCGCCAGCACCGGCACGCTGGCGATGACCGCGCCGGCCATCAGGAGGTCGTAGCGCACGCTGTTCGCGGACTGCAGCGTGGACAGACCGGCGGGAAGCGTCTGCGCCTCCGGGCTGAAGAGCACGTACACGGGCCACAGGAAGTCGTTCCAGTTGGTCAGGAACGCCAGCAGTGCCAGCGTGACGAGCGCGGGCTTGGACAGGGGAAGGATGACCTTGAGGAACGTCTGCCACCTGTTGGCACCGTCCAGCACTGCGGCCTCCTCGAGCTCACGAGGCAGCTGCAGGAAGAACTGGCGCAGGAAGAACACCCCGAACGCGCTCGCAGCCGTCGGGACGATGACCGCGATGAGGGTGTCGAGCCAGAGCAGCTTGCCGACGATGAGGTAGTTCGGGATGACGAGGATGACGGGGGGCACGAACAACGTGGCGATGATGGCGCTGAAGACGATCTTCTTGCCCTTGAACTCCATCCGTGCCAAGGGATAAGCGGCCATCGCTGCGGTCGCCACGACGAGGCCGGAGTTGGCGGCTGCGGCGATCATGCTGTTCACGAACCAGCGCAGTACCGGGGTGCCGGAGGCGCCCAGGATGCTGGAGTAGGCCTGGGTGGTGAAGGGGTGCGGGATCCAGGTCGGCGGCACGCCCGCCGCCTCCACCCGGGACTTGAACGACGTGACCAGCATGAACACCAGCGGACTGACGAACAGCAGCGCCAGGATGGCGAGCGCGGTGTAGCGCAAAATCGCGCGGCCGGGGCCCGGGCGACGGGACGCCGGCGACGACGCTCGGCCTGCCGATGCAGGGGTCCGCCCCGACCCCACCGTGGACGTCGAGCCTGCCATGGTCAGGCGCTCCTCTCGCGGAACAGCCAGAACACCACGACGCTGAGCAGCATCAGGAAGAGCGTGAGGATGTAGCTCATCGCCGCGGCGTCACCCATCTGGAAGTTGCGCAGGCCGGTCTCGGTGATGGTGTAGATCGCGGTCCGCGTCTCCGTGCCCGGCGCACCACGGGTCATCAGGTACGCCTGCCCGAACATGTTCGCCGAAGCGATGATGGTCACCATCGTCACGAAGGACAGGACGGGCCGCATGCCCGGCAGCGTGACGTTCATGAACCGTTGCCACGCGTTAGCACCGTCGACCTTGGCCGCCTCGTAGAGCTCGGCGGGGATGTCCTGCAGCCCGGCCAGGTAGATGACGGCGTTGAACCCGAGCGTCCACCACACGGTCACCCCGATGAGGGCGACCCAGGCCTCCGGCGTCGAGGTGAGCCAAGGGATCGAGTCCGGCAGCCCGATCGCGCCCAGGTACTGGTTCACCAGGCCGATGTTGGTGTCCAGCAGGAACCGCCACAGCGAGGCAACCACGGCGACGCCGAGGACGTACGGGGCGAAGTACAGGGCGCGGAAGAGGTTGCGGGCCTTGAACTTCGAGTTCATCAGCAGCGCCACGGCCAGCGGCACCGCCAGCAGCAGCGGCACGCTGAAGAGCGTGAAGATGCCGGTGGCCCGCATCCCCTGCCAGAACGGGCCTGCCGTCGTCGAGTCGGACGAGAACAGCTTCGCGTAGTTGTCGAGGCCGACCCAAGGCTTGCCCGGCAGCGTGTAGTCGTAGTCGTGCAGGCTGATCCACAGCCCGTACACCACCGGTGCGACGACGAAGCCCACGAACAGCACGAGGTACGGGGCCATGAACAGCCACGGGGTGGCGCCGCCGCGCCAGCTCGTCCGCCGGGTGGCGGACGAGCCCGGCGCGGCGGCGGCCACACCATCTGAGCTCGTCGCTCGTCGCCCGGGAACCGTCCCGGACGTCGTCTGCGAGCTGGCCATTGCGATCAGGCTCCGAACTTCTTCTGGTTCGCCTGCATCAGCTTCGTGGCCTTGGACGCCGCGTCCTTCAGTGCCGCGGCCGGCTCCTGCTTGCCGAGGATGGCGTTGGCCACCGCGATCTCGAGCGTCTGCGCCTGCACGTCGCCGAGGCCGGGGACCGGCGGCAGGAACTTCAGCTGGGCGATCTCCGCCGCGATCGGGCCCTGCTTGGACTGCTTCACGGCATCGGTCTCACGCACCGACTTACGGGCGGGCACCATGCCGGCACCGGCCCACTCGGCGGACTTCTTGCTGATCCAGTCGATGAACACCTTGGCCGCCTGCAGCCGGTTCGGGTCCTGGCTGGCCTGCTTGGTCAGGTAGAAGTTGTGCGAGTTCGCCCAGACCGCGTTGGTCGTGCCGATGACCGGCACCGGCGCCAGCTCGTACGGGATCTTGGCGGCGTTCAGGTCATTGATCTGCCAGATGCCGTCCCAGGTGACCGCCAGCTTCTGGTTCTTGAAGGCGACGTACTGCGAGTCGATGGCCACGTTGGCCGGGCTGTACCCCTTGGTCACCGTGTCCCGCATCCAGCTGAGCGCCTTGACTCCGGCGTCGGAGTCGAACGTGGCCTTGCTGCCGTCGGCCGCGTAGGGCTCGCCCTCGTTCTGCCACAGCAGGGACAGGAACATCAGATGAGCCGGCCAGCGCGTGGGCATCCAGAACGGCGTGGCGATGCCCGCGGCCTTGAGCTTGTCCATGGCGTCCTGGAGGCTCGCGGCGTCCTTGGGCGCCCCCTCGACCTTGGCCTTGGCGAACTGGTCGGTGTTGTAGTACATCGCCAGCGAGTGGACGTCCAGCGGGATGCCATAGCGAGCGCCCTTGTAGATTCCGGCCTGCCACACCTCGGGGGTGAAGTCGGTCTCGGACAGGCCGAGGGCCTTCGCGACGTCGTCGATCGGAACGATGACCTTTCGGGCCGCGTTGGTGGCCAGCTGGTCCAGGTGCATGGCCCCGACGTCCGGCCCCTTGCCGGCCGTCACGGCGGCGGGCAGCCGCTGGTAGTACTGCGCCCACTCGATGGTGTTGCTCTGGACGGCGATCTTCGGGTTTTCCTTCTGGAACTGCGCCACCAGCTGCTTCATGAACGGACCGTCGCCGCCCGTGAACCCGTTCCAGTACGACAACGTCACCTTCGGACCGTCGTAGCCCGCCGAGAACGTTCCGGACGGCGTGGCGGCCCCCTGTGCGGCGTCCGTCGCGGACTTCCCGCCGCCGCAAGCTGCCAGCAGTGCGGCCGCGGTGGCGCCGCCGCCCAGCGCGAAGAACCCACGCCTGGTGAGGCTGCTGGGGTAGAGGTGCTCGCTCATGTGGGGTGTCTCCTCGTGATGGTGGTCGAGCTGATGTGGGGCCTGGCTGGTGTCGAGTCGGTCGTGCGGAAGCGCGTCAGCCGCGGAACACGCGGAAGTAGTCGAACGCCGCGCGGGCCGCCGCGTCGTTCCCGGTGCGGCCCTGGGAGACCAGGCCCACGCGCACGTCACTGCCTGCGGGGAGGGTCCAGACGCCACCCTTCACCCAGGTGCGGCCGTCCCGGCTGCTCCACGCCCGCAGCTCGTGCTCCCCATTCGCGGGGTCGACGCGGTGCGTCAGCCGCAGCCAGGTGGTCTCCGCGGGCGGGCCGACGATGGTCCCGCCGTAGGACAGCCTTCCGGCGTAAGGCATCTCCTTGCCGAACTCCACCTGCCGCGTGTTCCAGATCGCCACGTGCGAGAGCCGGGTGAACAGGTCGTCGTTGACGTAGGCGACCATCCCGGCCTGCTGGAAGTTGCGGATGGTGTCGGTGCCCAGGTCCATCGTCACCTTGGTCTGGGCCGTCCACGGCCCGTCGCCGAGGTCGCGCAGCAGCACGCCGGCGGAGCTCCTGCCAGGGCCTCCTAGGTCGGCGGCCTCCGTGGGCCAGTTCAGGCGGCCGCCGCTCACCGTGGCGGCGGCGTCCCGGCGGACCCAGGTCCAGCCGGGCGCCGGCGAGGAGCCGTTGAACTCGTCGCTCGAGGCCCGGTCCAGCCGGCTGGGGACGTGCAGGGGAGCGAGCCTCCGTACCGGCCGGGTGGCCCGCTGGACGCTCAGGTTGTCGACGCCGACGCCAGCCGTGCGGGCGACGGCACCGGCCCGGCCGCGGGTCACCGCGGTCGGCAGAGGCAGCTGCAGATTCGCCAGCGGGTCGCCCAGCCGGGCGTGGGTCAGCTGCGCCCGGGCGCCGCGGCCACGGACCTCCAGCGACAGGCTGTGCCAGTCGGCGGCGTCCATGCTGGCCGGAAGCGCGGCGCTGGTCCGCGCGGTGGTGCGTCCGCGGGCGGTGAGCTGCAGCGTGATGCGGCGGGTCCGGGGGTTCACCAGCACCTGTAGGCCGTTGCGTGCGCCGTGCGCGCCTGCCACGAGGCCGTACGAGCCGTTGGTGGAGCGCAGGTCTGCCTCGACCCGGAGGTCACCGGACGGTGCCCGGCGGGTCAGGCTCCCTGCCCCGCGCGAGAGGGCGTACCGGCCGGCCTGAGCGTCGGACGCCGTCGACCAGCGTCCGGACGCCGTCCACCCGGCAGCCCCTAGACCGTTGGCTGAACACGTCGTGCCGCAGGTGAGGGGACCCGGCTGCACGCCCGCGCTCGGGCCGCGGCCGGCCCGGACGGCGGGCCAGCCGCCCACCCAGTCCAGCCGGTCGAGCAGCATCGGGCGCTCGTTGATGTCGTCGGTGCCGTCCAGGTACGGGTCGCGCCGGTCGATGGCGTGGTAGGCGATCCAGTCCTGTCCCCCGAGATCCGTCACGACGGCGTTGTGTCCGGCGCCGATCCACTGGTTGCCGTTCTGCACGAGTGTCGGGGTACCCCCAGCGCGCGACACGGTGAGCGGCACGCCTTCGCGGTCGACATACGGCCCACGCAGGTCCCGCGAGCGCCCCACCTGCACGCTGTAGCCGGTGGTTGGTCCCGCGCAGCAGTTGGCCGTGGAGGCGAAGAGGTACCAGTATCCGCCGCGGCGGATCACGTAGGCGCCCTCAAACTTGTTGTCGATGGCGACGCGGGTCGAGGTGCCGACGGCGCGCCTGCCGTCGTCGGACAGTTTGGTGACGAAGATGCCGCCGTAGTAAGAGCCGTAGAAGAGCCACTGCGTGCCGTCGGTGTCAGTCACTGCAGACGGGTCGAAGGTCCACAGGAAGTTGCCGGGCTCACCGGCGCCGCCACGTCTCGGCCCGACGACCGGTGCGCCACTGTCGGTCCACGGACCGGCGGGGCTGGGAGCGGTTGCCATGCCGACGGCATTGTCGTTCGGCTCGTTCGTCACGGTTGTCTCCGTGACGACGTAGTACATCCGGTACTGCCCGTCTACGTACCGGATGTCCGGCGCCCAGATGCTGGCGTTCGGCGCTGCCCACTTCGGCAGAGTTGCGGTGGTGAAGGCGTCACCGGTGTGCGTCCAGGACACCAGGTCCCTAGAACGGGCGACCGGGATCCGGTGCGGCGTCCCCTCACCTTCGCGCAGCGGGTCCGACGTCCCGTACGCATACCACCAACCATCCTTGCCACGGATCACCGAAGGATCGGCGAACGTGTCGGCGAAGGTCCGGCTCACCGGGTTGACGTACGGCGTGCGCTGGCCGGGCGGGGCCGGTGCGGCCGTCGCGGCCGGGATGGCCAGCATCGAGCCCGCCGTGAGCGAGCCGGTCGCGATGGCGGTTGCCAGCGCTGCCTTGCACCGGGAAAGGCCCCGGGGGCGCACGGCGGTGTGCGTCATGGGTGGACTCCCTCGTCCGACGGCTCCGACACTTGAGGCCGCGTCGCAACACGCGGCCGACGGAATCGCAACACGCGGTCCGCATCTGCGCCAGCCGGAAACACCGCGCGGAGGCAACGATTTGATCACCCTGGCCACCGCGCGCCGCGCCCGGCCGGATGGCAGCATCCGGGCATGGCCGTGCCCTACCGCAACCCCGTGCACGACGACTACTTCGCCGACCCCTTCGTGATGGCGACCTACAACGGCTACGTGGCCATCGGCACTGGCCGGCTGGTCGACGGCCGCGCCTTCGAGGTCCTGCGCTCGGATGACCTGGTGAGCTGGTGCAGGGTCGGTGGGGCCCTCGAGCTGCCGAGCGGTCTGGGCACCGACTACTGGGCGCCAGAGGTCGCGCAGATCGACGGCCGGTGGTGGATGTACTACTCGGTCGGCGTCGGAGACGTCGGGCACCACCTGCGGGTCGCCGTGGCCGACGACCCAACCGGTCCGTACGTCGACCAGGGCGTCGACCTGACGCCGGACGAGCGCTTCGCCATCGACCCGTCCCCGTTCCGGGCCGACGACGGCAGCTGGTGGCTGTTCTTCGCCCGGGACGTCCTGGACGACGAACGGGTGGGGACCATGCTGGCGGTCGACCGGCTGACGTCGCCCACCGCGTTGGCGGGGGAGGCCCGCACCATCCTGCGCCCGTCCGGCGACTGGCAGATCTACCAGCGGCAGCGCCCGATGTACGGCGCGGTCTACGACTGGCACACCCTGGAGGGACCCTTCGTGCGCCGGCACGACGGCCGCTACTACTGCTTCTACTCCGGCGGGTCCTGGCTGGAACCGACGTACGGCGTGTCCTATGCCGTGGCGGACGCCCCAGAAGGTCCTTGGGAAGAGCCGCCGCACGCCGCGCCGCTGCTGCGCACGGTTCCCGGAACGGTCATCGGCCCCGGCCACAACAGCATCGTGACTACCCCCGACGGCACGGACGTGATGGTCTACCACGCGTGGGACGCCGAGCAGACCCGTCGGCGGCTGTGCATCGACCCGATCGAGTGGACGCCGGACGGACCGCGCGTGGACGGCCCCAGCCACACCGAGACGATGCTGCCCCGGAAGTAGGCGCCGTGGTGAGTGAGCTGCTGCTGCTCGCGGACACGCACGTCCCCAAGCGGGCCAAGGATCTCCCGGCGCAGGTGTGGGCGGCGGTCGCGGCGGCAGACGTCGTGGTCCACGCCGGCGACTGGGTGGACGTCGCGCTGCTCGACGCGCTGGAGCAACGGTCGGCCCGGCTGGTGGCGTGCTACGGCAACAATGACGGTCCGGCGCTGCGAGAACGACTGCCTGAGGTGGCGCGGGCGGAGGTCGACGGGCTCAGCTTCGCGGTGGTGCACGAGACAGGTGCATCCGCCGGCCGTGAGCGCCGGTGCCAAGTCGCCTATCCGGACGTGGAGCTGCTCGTGTTCGGGCACAGCCACATCCCCTGGGACACCACGACGCCGTCGGGCCTGCGCCTGCTGAACCCCGGCTCACCCACCGACCGGCGCCGCGAGCCGTTCTGCACCTACATGACCGCCACCGTCGACCGCGGCCGGGTGGGATGGGTCGTGCTCCACCGGCTTCCTCCGCGGGCTGTCCGGTAGGTCGCATCGGGACCGCGGTTGCCGCCGCGCGCTCATTGCGTAGCGTGTACACGTGACCACGCAGGGGAGCACGCCAGGCGGTGTCGCGCCGAGCGGCGCGTCGCCGGACCTTGCTGCGCCTGCGCGTGATGCGCTCGAGGCGTTCGCCGTCCACCTGCGGGCCGAGCGTGGCCGGTCGGACCACACCTCCCGGGCCTATCTCGGCGACGCCCGCGCGCTGTTGCAGTTCGCGGCCTCTCGGGGAGTGCATGACCCGGCCGATCTTGACCTGCGGCTGCTCCGGTCGTGGCTGGGCTCGCTGACCAAGGCCGGCCGGGCCCGGTCGACCGTGGCTCGAAGAGCGGCGGCTGCTCGGACCTTCTGCGCCTGGGCCGCACGGACCGGGCGGATGCCCTCGGACCCGTCGGTGCGGCTGGCCTCGCCCCGCCGCGACCGCACCCTGCCCGGCGTGCTCCGGGCGAGGGAGGCGGAGGAGCTGCTCACTGTGGCGGCGGTGTCGGCGGACGACGGCCACCCGCTGCACCTGCGCGACCGGGCCGCGCTGGAGCTGCTCTACGCCAGCGGCATCCGGGTCGGTGAGCTGGTTCGGCTCGACGTCGACGACGTCGACATGGAACGGCGGACCGTGCGTGTGCTCGGCAAGGGCGGCAAGGAGCGGGTGGTCCCGTTCGGCGTCCCGGCCGCTGCGGCGCTGTCCGGCTGGCTGGCGGACGGGCGGCCTCAGCTTGCGAACGAACACAGCGGGGCGGCGTTGCTGATCGGTCGTCGTGGTCGCCGAGCCGACCAGCGGCAGGTCCGGGAGGCGGTGCATCGCCTGGTGGCGCACGTCCCGAGCGCTGCCGACGTCGGTCCGCACGGGCTGCGGCACTCCGCGGCCACCCATCTGCTGGAGGGCGGTGCCGACCTCAGGACAGTTCAGGAGATTCTGGGTCACGCTACGCTCGCCACCACGCAGATCTACACCCATGTCTCGGTCGAGAGGTTGAGGGCCACCTATGAGCAGGCGCACCCGCGAGCCTGAGGCGCCGGTCTCCGTGACCGCGCACGCCCAGGAGGACGCTCGCGGAGCCGGGCCGACGGGCACGGATGACTTATCGCTGGTAGTGGACGACGAGCAGGGGGGCAGGGTGTCGAGCGAGCAGCCCGACGGAGGGGTCGAGCCGGACGACGCCGAGGATGCCGCAGCGGCCAACGCAGCCGCCGTGGCGAAACTGTGGCGCGGCTTCAAGGCCAACGGCGACCCGGTGCTGCGCGAGAAGCTGATCCTGCACTACTCCCCTCTGGTCAAGTACGTCGCGGGCCGCGTGGGCGTGGGTCTGCCGCCGAACATCGAGCAGGCGGACCTCGTGTCGTACGGCATCTTCGGGCTGATCGACGCCATCGAGAAGTTCGACATCGACCGGGCGATCAAGTTCGAGACGTACGCGATCTCCCGCGTGCGCGGCGCCATCATCGACGAGCTCCGCGCGATCGACTGGATCCCGCGCTCCGTGCGGTACAAGGCCCGCGAGGTCGAGCGGTCGTACGCCGAGCTCGAGGGCGAGCTGCACCGCACGCCGACCGAGGCCGAGGTCGCGGAGCGGATGGGGATCAAGGTCGGCGACCTGCACCACATCTTCAGCCAGGTCTCCTATGTCAACGTCGTCGCGCTGGACGAGCTGCTCAGCGTCGGCGGCGAGAAGGGCGACAAGCTCACCCTCGGGGACACCTTGGAGGACAAGGGCGCCGAGGACCCGGTGCTGGCCTTCGAGGGCGAGGAGACGAAGTACCTGCTCTCTCGGGCAATCAACCAGCTACCCGAGCGCGAGAAGATCGTCGTGACGCTCTACTACTACGAGGGCCTGACCCTAGCCGAGATCGGCAAGGTCCTCGGCGTCACCGAGTCGCGCATCTGCCAGATGCATACCAAGGCCGTGCTGCAGCTCCGCGGCAAGATCACCGAGGTGACGGGGGGCTGACGGCGATCGCGTGGCGCCAGGCTCACGCGCTGAGCCGCCGCGACAGTTGCCGCCGACCGCACGGCGCCATGCCCGCCCGCTGAGCCGCGATGCGTCAGGCGCCGCTGGCCGCGCGGTGCCACGCCGCCCGCTGAGGGGCCGCCGCGTCAGCTGCCGCCGGCCGCGGTGCCACGCCCGCCCGCTGAGCCGCCGACGCGCGAGCTGCGGCGGGGCAGCTGACGGCCGCCAGAGTGCCGCCGTCACTTCAACGGCAGCAGCACGGGTGGCCCCCGGCCGACCAGGTTCAGGGGGTCGACGTACCGGATCCCGATGCGGACGCCCCAGTGCAGGCAGGTGGCCGGCGCGCAATGTCCCGGCGTCGGGGTCACGACGCCGATCCGGTCTCCGCGCGCGACCGCTGAGCCCACCGCGAGCCGATTGCCGACCGGCTCGTAGGACGTCCGGACACCGCCGGAGTGCGTCACCACCACGACCCCGCGCCCGGCTACGGGGCCGGCGAAGGTGACCCGGCCGCCGCCGGCGGACAGCACCGGCTGCCCGACGGCGGCGGCCAGGTCGACCCCGCGGTGGCCGGCGCTCCATGGCGTGGGGGGAGCGCGGAACGGCGCGACCACCGCGGGCTCGGGATCCAGCGGCCAGCCCCACGTCCCGGCCGGCGACCGCGCCGCGAGCTGGGAGCCGGCCAGCGATCGTGTCGCCGGGTCGGACCGGGCCAGCGGTCGTGCCTCGCGCGCGGACCATGCCGGCGACCGCGCCACGCGCTCTGATCCGGCCGGCGCCCGTGCCACGCGCGTGGACCACGCCGGCGACCGCGGCGTGCGCTCTGATCCGGCCGGCGATCGCGCCGCTCCCTCGAAGCCGACCGGCGATCGTGTCGCCAGGTCGGACTGGACCGGCGGTCGTGCCGCGCGCTCGGACCAGGTGACGAGCGGGGGAGGACCCGCCGCGGCGCCGGTGGGCGCCGCGAGGGCGGCGATGAGCAGGAGCAGTGCTGGAGCCATGCCGAGAGCGTGGCTGCGCCTCCCAGGCAGCGACCAGCGCGTGCCGGCGGTCTGTGGACGATGGGACTGGCGTGGGCGTCGGTGGACAACCGCACAGATGGTCGTCCACACCCGGGTGGCAGGAAGCGCAGGTCAGGGTTTCGGCGGGTTAGGACCCGGCAGGTCAGGAAACCAGCGGGTCAGGAAACCGGACGCAGCCGTGACAACCGCTCGGCCGCCTCGCGCAGCACCGCGGGCTGCTTGCAGAACGCGAACCGCACCAGCGAGCGGCCGGCCTTCGGGTCGTCGTGGAAGACGCGCACCGGCACCGCCACCACACCGGCCAGGGCGGGAAGTGCGCGGCACAGCTCCAGGCCGTCCTCGTAGCCGAGCTCGGCGCCGTCCACGATCACGAAGTACGTGCCGGCAGGGACCATCGGTGTCAGGCCGGCCGCCCGCAGACCCTCACACAGCAGGTCCCGTCGCAGCTGCAGCGCCGAGGCGATCTCGGCGTAGACGTCGTCCGGCAGGCCGAGCCCGACGGCGACGGCCGGCTGGAACGGTCCGGATGCCACGAAGGTCACGAACTGCTTCACCGCCCGGACGGCGTCGACGAGGTCGGCGGGCCCGTGCACCCAGCCGACCTTCCACCCCGTCACGGAGAAGGTCTTGCCGGCGGAGGAGATCGTGAGGGTGCGGTCGGAGAGCCCTGGGAGCGTGGCAATGGGCACGTGCCGACCGGCGGTGGGGCCGTCGGAGAAGAGGAGGTGCTCGTACACTTCGTCGCTCAGCACCACGGCGCCGTGCTCGGCCGCGAGCCGGCCGACCAGCGTCAGCTCGGCGGGTGTGAACACCTTGCCGGTCGGATTGTGCGGCGTGTTGACCACCACCGCCTTGGTGCGGGAGGAGAACGCCGCCCGCAGCGCCGTCTCGTCGATCGCGAAGTCGGGTGCCCGGAGCACGACCGTCCGTCGCTCGCCGCCTGCGAGCGCCACGGCCGCCGCGTAGGAGTCGTAGTACGGCTCGAACAGGACGACCTCGTCGCCGACGTCGACCAGGGCCAGCAGCGCGGAGGCGATGGCCTCGGTGGCGCCCGCCGTCACCAGCACCTCCGTGTCGGGGTCGACGTCCAGCTCGTAGAACCGCCGCTGGTGAGCGGCCACCGCCCGGCGCAGCTCGGGGACGCCCGGACCCGGCGGGTACTGGTTGCGCCCCGACCGGATGGCGTCGACGGCGGCCTCGAGGACGGCGGCCGGCCCGTCGGTGTCGGGGAACCCCTGGCCCAGGTTGATCGAGCCGGTGCGCTGCGCCAGCGCGGTCATCTCCGCGAAGATCGTCGTGCCGAAGCCCCGCATCCGGGAGACGAGCTGCGGCCGGCCGGGGTCGACGTCGACGTCCATGGCCCGACCCTACGACGGCCTCTGGCTTCTACGGCGGGGATGGTCCGTACGACGGCGCCGGCGGTGCGAGCGGCAGAGCGAGCGGCAGGCGAGCGGCACACGTCCGGGGCATCCCCGCCGCTGCCGTAGACTGGAGGGACGACCGGTCCGCCGGTCGAATTCGCGCGCCCGCACACCGGCATGGATCGCCGGGGCGCACCACACGGTCCGGGACTCCCGGTTCGGTGCGTCGCGAGCGCCAGGCGTGCCGGTCGGCCGACCGGTCGCGGACAACCGAGCGACAAGGAGGACGTCGGCATGGCCGTCGTCACGATGCGCCAGCTCCTCGAGAGCGGCGTGCACTTCGGGCACCAGACCCGGCGCTGGAACCCCAAGATGAAGCGATTCATCTTCACCGAGCGCAACGGCATCTACATCATCGACCTGCAGCAGTCGCTGACGTACATCGACAACGCGTACGAGTTCGTCAAGGAGACCGTCGCCCACGGTGGCTCGATCCTGTTCGTCGGCACCAAGAAGCAGGCCCAGGAGCCCGTGGCCGAGCAGGCGACGCGGGTCGGGATGCCCTATGTCAACCAGCGCTGGCTGGGTGGCATGCTCACCAACTTCCAGACCATCCACCTGAGGCTGCAGCGCCTCAAGGAGCTCGAGGTCATCGACTTCGACGACGTCGCCGCGAGCGGGATGACGAAGAAGGAGCTGCTGATCAAGCGGCGCGAGAAGGACAAGCTCGAGAAGACCCTCGGCGGCATCCGCGACATGGCCAAGGTGCCCAGCGCGGTGTGGATCGTCGACACCAAGAAGGAGCACCTCGCGGTCGACGAGGCCAAGAAGCTCGGCATCCCGATCGTCGCGATCCTGGACACCAACTGCGACCCCGACGAGGTCGACTACAAGATCCCGGGCAACGACGACGCGATCCGCTCCGTCACGCTGCTGACCCGCGTCGTGGCCGACGCCGTGGCCGACGGCCTGATGGCCCGGTCGCGCGGCACCGAGTCCGGCACGGCCGCGCAGACCGGCCAGCTGGCCGCTGACGAGCCGCTGGCCGAGTGGGAGCGCGAGCTGCTCGCCGGTTCCGCGGACGCGGCCCAGGCTCCGGTCGAGACTGGCACCGAGACGGCCGGCACCGACACGGCCGGCACCGAGTCGGCCGGCACCGAGTCGGCGAGCACCGAGACGGCCGGCACCGAGACGGCCGGCACCGAGTCGGCCGGCACCGAGGCCGGCAGCGAGACGACGACCGCCACCGAGGGCGCTACCCAGGCCCCGGCCGACGAGACGCCGTCCGTCGAGACCGAGACCGCCGAGGGCCCCGGCTCCGAGGCCTGATCTTCCGCAGCCACCCCGGAGCCACCCGGCAGCTTTCCGGCAGCCACAGGGCAGCCCGCGTGGCGCGTCAGCACCCGCGGGCGGCCCAGGCCGCCTTCCACCAGATCCGATCCGACAGGGACGGGAGAAACACCATCCATGGCGAACTACACCGCCAGTGACATCAAGGCGCTGCGTGAGCGGACCGGCGCCGGCATGCTCGACGTCAAGAAGGCGCTCGACGAGGCCGACGGCGACCAGGCCAAGGCCGAGGAGATCCTGCGCGTCAAGGGCCAGAAGGGCGTGGCCAAGCGCGAGGGCCGCAACGCCAGCAACGGCCTCGTGGCCATCCACGTCGACGGCGGCGTCGGCACCCTGGTCGAGGTGAACTGCGAGACCGACTTCGTGGCCAAGGGCGAGAAGTTCCAGGCCGTCGCGCAGCGCGTGCTCGACCAGGCCGTGGCCATCGGCGCGACCGACGCCGAGACGCTGCTGAGCTCGACGGTGGACGGCCAGACCGTCCGCGAGCTGCTCGACGAGGCCAACGCGACCATCGGCGAGAAGATCGAGGTTCGCCGGGTCGCGCGCGTCCAGGGCGCCAGCGTCGCGTCCTACCTGCACCGCACCAGCCCCGACCTGCCCCCGCAGGTCGGCGTGCTGCTCGCCACCGACGGCGAGGCCGACGTGGTCCGCGACGTCGCCATGCACATCGCCGCGATGCAGCCGAAGTACGTCAGCCGCGAGGACGTCCCGGCCGAGCTGGTCGAGACCGAGCGTCGCATCGCGCACGAGACGGCGGTCAACGAGGGCAAGCCGGAGGCTGCCCTGCCGAAGATCGTCGAGGGCCGCGTCCAGGGCTTCTTCAAGGAGAACGTCCTGGTGGAGCAGCCGTACGCGAAGGACACCAAGAAGACGGTCGGCAAGGTGCTGAGCGAGGCCGGCGTCGCGCCGGTCGCGTTCGCGCGGTTCCGCGTCGGCGCCTGAGCGACTCAGGACGACGCAGCGCGTCCACGACGGAGCGCATCGAGCACAACCGAGCGCATCGACGCAGAGGGGCCGGCACCCGCAGGGGTGCCGGCCCCTCGTCGCGTCCGCGCCCGCCCGTCGGACAGGAGCGACCCGCCACCACGGCCGAAAACGGCCCCCGCAGCCGCGGTGGTCCTGTCCGGCGGGCCCGCTAAGTGTTGCCCCGGACGGCCGAATCGGGCACCGCGGGGTTCGCCCCCGCGGCGCCGGGTAGGGCACACTGCCAAGAACCGACCGCGACCCGTCAGGAGAGACGCCTTGACCGTGGAGACCACCACCACCCCGGCCCTCGACGCCCTCCGGCTCACCCCTGACGAGCCCGTCTACGAGCGCGTCCTGCTCAAGCTGTCCGGCGAGACCTTCGGCGGCGGCGGCGTCGGCGTCGACCCCGACGTCGTCCGCGGCGTGGCCGACCAGATCGCGCTGGCCGTCGCCAGTGGCGTCCAGGTCTCCGTCGTCGTCGGCGGCGGCAACTTCTTCCGCGGCGCCGAGCTGCAGCAGCGCGGCATGGACCGGACCCGCGCCGACTACATGGGCATGCTCGGCACGGTCATGAACTGCCTGGCGCTGCAGGACGCCCTGGAGCACGTCGGCGTGGACACCCGGGTGCAGAGCGCGATCACGATGGGCCAGATCGCCGAGCCCTACATCCCGCGCCGCGCCATCCGGCATCTGGAGAAGGGCCGGGTCGTGATATTCGGTGCGGGCGCCGGCATGCCGTTCTTCTCCACCGACACGGTGGCCGCCCAGCGTGCGCTGGAGACCCGGTCGGACGTCGTGCTCATGAGCAAGAACGGCGTCGACGGCGTCTACTCCGCCGACCCCCGCACGGACCCAACCGCACGGCTGCTGGACACGGTGACGTTCGGCGAGGCCCTGCGCCGGAGCCTGCGCGTCGTGGACGCCGCAGCCTTCAGCCTGTGCATGGAGAACAAGCTGCCGATGGTGGTCTTCGGCATGGAGGGCGACGGCAATGTCACCCGCGCCATCCGGGGTGAGAGGATCGGAACGCGGGTCGTCGCCGGCTGACTCCGGCCGAGCAGGCGGCCCGGGGCCGGATCGTTTGGTCGGTATCCTGAGCCGCCGTCCGGCCGCCGCCCGCTAGCGCAAGGAGCCGCAGTGATCGACGAGACCCTCCTCGAGGCCGAGGAGAAGATGGACAAGGCCGTCGAGGTGGCCAAGGACGAGTTCGCCGCCATCCGCACCGGACGGGCCAACCCGGCCATGTTCAGCAAGATCATGGTCGACTACTACGGCAGCCCCACGCCCCTTCAGCAGCTCGCGTCGATGCAGATCCCGGAGGCCCGCACGGTCCTCATCACGCCGTACGACAAGAGCGCGATGACCGAGATCGAGAAGGCTCTGCGGAACTCCGACCTCGGCGCCAACCCGGCGAACGACGGCGTCATCATCCGGGTCGTCCTGCCGGTGCTGACCGAGGAGCGCCGCCGCGACTACGTGCGGCTGGCCCGGACAAAGGGCGAGGACGCCAAGGTCTCCGTGCGCAGCGTCCGTCGTCGGGCCAAGGAGGAGCTCGACCGGCTGGTCAAGGACGGCGAGGTCGGCGAGGACGAGGGCTCGCGCGCGGAGAAGGAGCTCGAGGTGCTCACCAAGAAGCACGTCGACGGCATCGACGTCCTGCTCAAGGCCAAGGAGGCCGAGCTGCTCGAGGTCTGAGCCGGCTCGACGGTCCCTTTATGAGCGAACCTGTGGGCCCGCGAGCCGCCGCGCCTGCCAGCCGACGGGCCGTGCGGACGGCCGCCCGCAAGCCGGGCCGGGCCGGCCGCAACCTCCCGGCCGCCATCGCCGTCGGCGCCGTGCTCGGCGCCCTCGTCCTCGCCAGCCTGCTGGTTCGCAAGGAGGCGTTCGTCGTCGTCGTGGCGGCGGCCGTGTGCCTCGCCCTCTGGGAGCTGACGCAGGCCTTGGGGCAGCGCGGCATCGCGGTCCCGCTGGTGCCGGTGGCCGTGGGCGCGGTCGCGATGCTGGTCGCCGCCTTCACCGCGGGCGGGCAGGCGCTGGCCGTGTGCTTCCTGCTGACGGCGGTCGGCGTGGTGGTGTGGCGGACGGCGGAGGGCCCGGTCGACGGGTTGCGGGACGTCGCCGGCGGGATCTTCGCGGCGGCCTACCTGCCTCTGCTCGCCGGCTTCGCCATGCTGATGCTTGCGGAGCCGGACGGTGCGCTGCGGGTGCTCACGTTCGTACTGGTCACGATCGCCAGCGACATCGGCGGGTACGCCGCCGGCGTGCTCACCGGCCGCCACCCGATGGCGCCGTCGGTGAGCCCGAAGAAGTCCTGGGAGGGCTTCGCGGGGTCTGCGGTCACCTGCGTGGTCGTGGGCGTGCTGGCCGTCGTGTGGCTGCTCGACGGCCCGTGGTGGGCCGGCGCACTCGTGGGCGCCTCCGCAGTCCTGACGGCCACCCTGGGGGACCTCGGCGAGTCGATGATCAAGCGCGACCTGGGCATCAAGGACATGGGCTCGGTGCTGCCGGGGCACGGCGGCCTGATGGACCGGCTCGACTCGCTGGTGATGACTGCCCCGGTGTGCTGGGTGCTGCTGCACATGCTCGTCCGCTGACCGACGCCACCTTCACGGCGACAGGACGGCCCCGCAAGCGATGCGACAATGGAGGTGCTATGACGACCACTCCCGCGCCCGGTCAGCTCACCTTCACCGCCCCCCGCCGCGCCAAGCCGCCGCGTCACCTGGCCGACCTCAGCTCGCCCGAACGAGCCGACGCCGTCCGCGAGCTGGGCCAGCCCGCGTTCCGCGCCCGCCAGCTCTCGACCCACTACTTCGGCCGGCTCGTCGACGACCCCGACGAGATGACCGACCTGCCCGCGGCCGGCCGCTCCGAGCTCGTCGGGGGGATGCTGCCCCGGCTGCTGACGCCCGTCAGCGTGCGCACCGCCGACGACGGCGCCACGGTCAAGACGCTCTGGCGGCTGTTCGACGGTGCGCTCGTCGAGAGCGTGCTGATGCGCTACCCCGGCCGGGTCACCATGTGCGTGTCGAGCCAGGCCGGATGCGGCATGAACTGCCCCTTCTGCGCGACCGGCCAGGCCGGCCTGACCCGCAACATGTCCACCGCGGAGATCGTCGAGCAGGTCGTGGCGGGCGCCCGGATGCTGGCCCGCGGCGAGCTCTCCGGCGGCCGCGAGGACCACCCGCTGCGCGTGAGCAACGTCGTCTTCATGGGCATGGGGGAGGCGCTCGCCAACTACAAGGCCGCGGTGGGAGCGATCCGCCGGCTCACCGACCCGGCGCCCGAGGGGCTCGGTATGAGCGCCCGGGGCCTCACCATGTCGTCGGTCGGGCTGGTCCCTGCGATCGACAAGCTGGCCGGCGAGGGGATCCCGGTGACGCTGGCCCTGAGCCTGCACGCGCCGGACGACGAGCTGCGCGACGAGCTGGTGCCGATCAACCGACGCTGGAAGGTCGGCGAGGCGCTGGACGCCGCGCGCCGGTACTTCGAGGCCACCGGACGTCGGGTGAGCATCGAGTACGCGCTGATCCGGGACATCAACGACCAGGCCTGGCGCGCCGACCTGCTGGGCAAGCTGCTCAACGCCCGCGGCCGAGGCTGGGTCCACGTCAACCCGATCCCGCTGAACCCGACCCCCGGCTCTAAGTGGACCGCCAGCGACCCGAAGGTGGAGCGCGCCTTCGTGGCGGCGCTGGAGGCCCGCGGCATCCCGACGACCGTGCGCGACACGCGCGGCCAGGACATCGACGGAGCCTGTGGGCAGCTGGCCGCCGCCCAGGTGCTGGGCACCTGAATGGGCCCGACGACGCGCTTCCCGCGCGCCCGCCCCTGGTCCCGTGGCTACTCCGTGGGACAGGTCGACACCTTCTTCACCCGGGCCCTCGGGCAGCGGCCGAGCGCCGACGCGGTGCGCCGCGCCGGCTTCGAGCTGCGGCTGGGCGGGTACGACGTCGAGGCGGTCGACGCCGAGCTGGACCGGCTGGAGGACGAGGCGTCGAGGGCCGAACGTGACGATGCGCGGGCCACGCTCGGTGAGCGCCGCTTCGTGCATGAGCTGACCACGGAGGCGCAGGTGCTGCGCGCTCGGTTGGCCCGCCCGCACGGCGACCGCTTCGCGCGGGGGGCCTGGGGCACCCGGTCCTACGACGTGGGGCAGGTCGACGACCTGTGCGACGAGATCGCCGAGTACTTCGAAGGGCAGACGGCGTTGACCGTCGACCGGCTGCGGTCCGCCGTGTTCCGCCCACGGCGTGGGTCCCGCGGCTACGCCGAGGAGCCCGTCGACCGCTACGTCGACCGGGTGGTCGCGGTCCTCAGCCGTGTGATGTGACGGCGCGTGGTGTGAGGGCGGCGTCCAGCGGCCAGTTGGGGGGTCACCGGGTCGGTGACCCGGCGTTCCGGCGGATCTCGGTGGCGCTGTTCGCTGCCGGGCTGGCCACCTTCGCGCTCCTGTACACACCGCAGCCGCTCCTTCCCGAGCTGGCGACCGCCTTCGACGTCTCGGCGGCCCAGAGCGCGCTGTCGGTCTCGGTATGCACGCTGGGGCTGGGCGCGGCGCTGCTCGTCGTCGGACCGGTCTCGGAGCTGGTGGGCCGTACCCCGCTGATGCACGCGTCGCTGTTCGCGTCCTCGGTGGTCGGCCTCGCGTGCTCGCTCGCTCCCGGGTGGACGGCGTTCCTGCTGCTTCGCGCGGTGCAGGGCGTGACCCTCGCCGGGCTGCCCGCCGTGGCGATGGCGTACCTGCGGGAGGAGGTGGCCGACGACAGCCACGCCCGCGCCACCGGCCTGTACGTCGGGGGCACCGCACTCGGCGGCATGGTGGGCCGGCTGGTGTCCGGAGGTCTCGCCGAGCTCGGCGGCTGGCGGGTGGCGACGGCCGGCGTCGGCGCGCTGGGCCTCGCCTGCGCGCTCGTCGTGGCCTGGCTGCTGCCCGCCTCCCGGCGGTTCATGCCGGCCCACCCCTCGGCGCGCTCGCTCGCCGCCACGACCGCGGGCGTCCTGCGCGACCCGGCGCTGCTGGCGCTCTACGGCCTGGCGGCCACGATGATGGGCGGCTTCGTCGCCGTCTACAACGCGACCGGCTTCCGGCTGGCGGCACCGCCCTACCTGCTTGGCGTCGGGCTGGCCGGGCTGGTGTTCTGCGTCTACCCGCTGGGCTCGGTCGGCTCGGCGTACGCCGGGCGGCTCGCCGACCGGCACGGCCGACGCGCCGTGGTGCCGGCGGCCTGCCTGCTCACGGTGGCTGGCCTGCTGCTCACCCTGTCCGCGCCGCTGCCGCTCGTGGTGCTGGGCCTGGGGATTCTGACGGCCGGGTTCTTCGCGGCGCACGGCGTGGCCAGCGGGTGGGTCGCGGCGCGGGCACAGCTCGGCGCGGGCGGTACCGCGCAGGCCGCGTCGCTGTACCTGTTCGCCTACTACCTCGGCTCGTCCGTCTTCGGCGGCCTGGCGGGAGCGGCCTGGACCGCGGGCCGCTGGCCGGCGGTGGTGCTGCTGGCCGGCGGGCTCTTCGCGGTGGGGCTGGTCCTCGCGCTGCTGCTGCGCCGCACCCGGAGCCTGCTGGACCGGCCGGCTGCCGGCGCCGCCGTGCCGGCCTCCTGACGCCGGGTCAGCGCCGCGGCGCCGGTCAGCGCCGCGGCGCCGGGTCAGCGTCGCGGGGCCGGCCGGGTGAGCAGGCCCAGGGCCCGCTCCACGGCGATCTCCAGGACGACGCGGGCCGGGTTCTCGCGCGGGGTTCGGTAGCGCTTGGCGTACCGCCGCTCGGCGTCCGCCACCACCTCCGGCGCCCGCACGACCCGGGCCGGACCCTCCAGGCTGATCCAGCGCCAGCCGTCCACCTGGCACACAGCCGCGCGGCCGCCGCCGTCCACGTTGCGCGCCTTCCGGCTGTGCCCGCTGGTGATCACGCGCACGAGGCCGGCGTCGTCGTCCCAGGTGAAGCCCACCGGCACGACATGCGGTGATCCGTCCGCCCGCAGCGTGGTGAGCGTGGCCAGGTGCCGCTCGCCCAGGAACTCCAGGGCGCTCGGCGGCAGGGCAGCGGGGTCCAGGGTCACCGGCACAGCCTGGCACCGGCAACGCGAGGGCGTGGCGGCGGCGTGCGGGCCGGTGCCAGGATGCCCGCATGAGCGAGCGGACGAGGTCGGGCCACGGACAGCTCTCCCACGCCGGGGCCTGGCGCGCGGCACATGACCGCAGCCTGGTCGACCCCGAGGGCTGGTGGGGGGACGCCGCGTCCGGCATCGACTGGATCACGCCGCCGCGGCGCGTCCTGGACGACTCCAACCCGCCGTTCTACCGCTGGTTCCCGGACGGCCGGCTCAACACGTGCTTCAACGCGCTGGACCGGCACGTGATCGCCGGCCGGGCCGACCAGCCCGCGTTGATCCACGACTCGCCGGTCACCGGGACGACCACGACCTACACGTACGCCGACCTGCTCGACCTGGTGGCGCGGTTCGCCGGAGTCCTGCGGACGCTCGGCGTGGAGAAGGGCGACCGGGTCGTCGTCTACATGCCGATGGTCCCGGAGGCCGCCGTCGCGATGCTGGCCTGCGCCCGGATCGGCGCGGTGCACTCGGTCGTGTTCGGTGGCTTCGCGCCGAACGAGCTGGCCGCACGCATCGACGACGCGCGCCCCAAGGTCGTCGTCTGTGCGTCCTGCGGGATCGAGCCGAGCCGGGTCGTGGCGTACAAGCCGATGCTCGACGCGGCGATCGAGCGGGCGGAGCACACGCCGTCGGCCTGCGTGGTGCTGCAGCGACCGCAGGCCGTGGCCGAGATGGGGGAGCGCGACATCGACTGGGCGACGGCCATGCGGCCCGGCGCCGTCACGCCCGCCGAGTCGGTGCCGGTCGCCGCCACCGACCCGCTGTACGTGCTTTACACGAGCGGCACGACCGGCCGCCCCAAGGGCATCGTCCGCGACAACGGTGGCCACGCCGTCGCGCTGCACTGGACCATGTCGAACGTCTACGACATGCGGCCCGGGGACGTGTGGTTCACCGCCAGCGACGTCGGCTGGGTGGTCGGCCACTCCTACATCGTCTACGGGCCGCTGCTCGCCGGCTGCACGACCGTCATGTACGAGGGCAAGCCGGTGGGGACGCCCGACGCCGGCGCCTTCTGGCGGGTGATCGCCGAGCACGGCGCCAGCGGGTTCTTCACGGCGCCGACCGCGATCCGGGCGGTCAAGCGCGAGGACCCCGACGGCGAGCTGCTGCGGCGGTACGACCTGTCGACGCTGCGCACCCTCTTCCTCGCCGGCGAGCGGCTCGACCCGGACACCTACGCATGGGCCAGCGAGCGCCTCGGCGTGCCGGTCGTGGACAACTGGTGGCAGACCGAGACCGGGTGGCCGATCTGCGCCAACCCACGCGGGCTGGAGCCGCTGCCGATCAAGCCCGGGTCCCCGAGCGTGCCGCTGCCCGGCTACGACGTCGTGGTGCTCGACCCGTCCGGCGGGCCGACGCCGCCTGGCACCGAGGGCGCCATCTGCCTGCGGCTGCCGATGCCGCCGGGCACCCTGCCGACCTTGTGGCAGGACGACGACCGGTATGTCGCGTCCTACCTGTCCGCGTTCCCGGGGTACTACCTCACCGGCGACGGGGGGTACGTCGACGAGGACGGCTACGTGTTCGTGATGGGCCGCACCGACGACGTGCTCAACGTCGCGGGGCACCGGCTCTCGACCGGGGCCCTGGAGGCGGCGCTGGCCGGGCACCCCGCGGTCGCCGAGTGCGCGGTGATCGGCGTCGCGGACGAGCTCAAGGGGCAGGTGCCACGCGGGTTCGTGGTGCTCAAGGGCGGCGCCGGCGCCGACCCGCCGACCGTGGCCGCGGAGTGCGTGCAGCGCGTGCGGGACGAGGTCGGCGCCGTTGCCGCACTCAGGCGGGTCGACGTCGTGGCGGCCCTCCCTAAGACGCGGTCCGGCAAGATCCTGCGAAAGACCATGCGCGAGCTGGCCGACGGACGCGCGCCGGTCGTCCCGAGCACGATCGAGGACGCCGGCGTGCTGGACGCGCTCCGGGAGGTCTTGCGGTCCTGAGCGGCCCGGCGTCCGGCGGCAGGGCCCGGCGTCTGGTGGCAGCCTGACCCAGAGGCGGTCATGGCTGACCTCACTGGTCCAACCTCTTGAAGAGTGGACGAGCCGCAGCGTACCGTCGACGTCGTGACGGCCTCCGGCTTCTCACCTGTCGCGCGACAACCACTGTCGGACACGGTGTTTGCGCAGCTCCGGGACGCCATCGTCGACGGGCGCTACGGTCCGGGCGAGCTGCTGCCGCCCGAGCGCGAGCTGGCGCAGGCCTTCGCGGTGAACCGGCACGCCGTCCGGGAGGCGCTCAAGCGGCTGCAGCAGGCGGGGTTCGTGCGGGTGACGCACGGCGGCGGCACCAAGGTGCTCGACGTCCGTCGGACCGCGGGGCTCGACCTGCTGGGCCACCTGGCGCGGTCGCCGGGGGAGCAGGCGGAGCGGCTGGTCCGTGACGGGCTGGAGATGCGCCGCTGCGTGGGCATCGAGGCGGCCCGGCTGGCAGCCCTGCGCGCGGACGCCACGAGTCGCGCGCGGATCGCCGCCGCGGCGCAGGCGCTGGTGCTGCCCGACCGCGACCCCTCCCGGCAGGGCGACCGAACCTTCTGGGCGGAGGTGGTCGACGCCAGTGACAACCTGGCCTTCCGGCTGGCCTTCAACAGCCTGATCGATGCCGTCGACGCCCAGCCCGAGCTGATGGCGGTCCTGCTGGAGGCCGACCGGGACGACGGGCAACCCCACGCCGAGCTGGCCCAGGCCATCGGCGACCGCGACGCCGAGCTGGCCGGGCAGATCGCCGACGCCATCCTCAGTCAGGCGCTGACCACCCTGCAGCGCCTGTCCCGACGCCGTTCACCCAGGAGCGCGTGATGGTCGACATCATCGCCATGGCGATCCCGTTCTTCGTGCTGTTCATCCTGATCGAGGTCGCGTCCCTGTGGTTCGCGCCGGACGAGGACGAGCGCGGCTACGAGGTGGCCGACACCGCGACCAGCCTGGCCATGGGGCTCGGCAACGTGGTGGTCGGCATCGGCTACCGGGCCGCGGCCCTCGTCGCTCTGGCCGCCGCCTACGAGCTGACCCCGCTGCGGATCGACCCGCACCACTGGGCGGCCTGGGTGGCATTGGTCCTTGCTGACGACTTCGCGTACTACTGGTTCCACCGGGCCCACCACGAGGTCCGGCTGCTGTGGGCCAGTCACGTCGTCCACCACTCCAGCCAGTACTTCAACTTCTCCACGGCGCTGCGCCAGACCTGGACCCCGTTCAGCTCGATCCCGTTCTTCGTACCGCTGGCGCTGGCCGGATTTCCCCCGTGGATGTTGGTACTACAACAATCGGTGAACCTGCTGTACCAGTTCTTCCTGCACACCGAGCGGGTCAACCGGCTGCCACGCCCCGTCGAGGCCCTGATGAACACGCCCTCCCACCACCGCGTGCACCACGGCATGAACGGTCGCTACATCGACCGCAACTACGGCGGCATGTTCATCTTCTGGGACCGGCTGTTCCGCACCTTCGAGCCCGAGGGGGAGCGGGTCGTCTACGGCCTCACCCACCAGCTGCGCAGCCACAACCCGGTCGTGGTGGCGACCCACGAGTACGTCGCCCTCTGGCGCGACCTCGCCCACACGGCGCGCTGGCGCGACCGGCTGCAGCTGCTCATCCGGCGTCCCGGCTGGCGTCCCGCCTGAGACGCTCAGGCGGACTCGCGCCGGAACGTCCGCGTGCCGAACCAGGTGCCGAGCACCACGAGCAGGACCGTCATCGACAGCCCGAGGATCGCGGCAGACGACCAGAGGTCCCCGCGGAACAGCGTGCGAAGGCCGTCGACCACGTGCTTCAGCGGGTTGACGTCGGACAACCGGCGCAGCCACAACGGAGCGAGGGCCATCGGCAGCAGGATGCCCGACAGGAGCAGCAGCGGGATCGCCACGGCGTTGAGCAGCGGCGCGAGGGCGTCCTCGCTCTTCAGAGTCAGCGCCACGGCATAGGACACGGCGCTGAACGCCGCACCGAGCAGCCCCACGGCGAGCAGGGCCACGATGACGCCGGCCACCGGCGCTCGCAGGCCCAGCGGCAGGGCCACCAGGGTCAGCAACGTGGCCTGGACGAGCAGCACCAGGACGTCCCGCAGCACGCGGCCCAGCAGCAGCGAGACCCGGCTGGCCGGCGTCACTCGCATGCTCTCGATGACCCCCGCCCGGTACTCGGCGATGAGCCCGAAGCCGACGAACATGCCCCCGAAGATGCCGAGCTGGACCAGCATGCCGGGAACGAAGACGCGCCAGGGGTCTCCGCCGAGCTGCCCGGCGAGCGGCTTGAGCAGCGGGCCGAACAGCAGCAGGTAGAGGATCGGCTGGGTCAGGCCGATGACAACCCACGCCGGGTTGCGCAGGGACAACCGCAGAGCTCGGGCGAAGACCACGTAGGTGTCGCGCAGGAAGGTCATGGCGTTGCTCCCACGGTGGCTTCGGCCGGCTCGTCGCGCAGCGACCGGCCGGTGAGGGACAGGAACACGTCGTCAAGGGAAGGACGGCGCACCTCGACGCTGGTCGGGGCGACGCCGGCGGCGTCGAGGGCCCGGAGCAGGGCCGGCAGCACCGCCGCGCCGTCCGGCACCCGGAAGCGGACGACTCCGCCGTCCTCGCTCTGGTCGCTGACTCCCACCAGACCGCTGACGGTGCCGATCGTGCGGGGCAGCTGCGCCGGGTCGGCGACCGTCAGGATCACGGCGTCGCCGGACACCCCGCGCTTCAGCTCATCCGGCGTGCCCTCCGCCACGATCCTTCCGTCGTCAATGACCAGGATCCGGTCGCACAGGGCGTCCGCCTCGTCCAGGTAGTGCGTCGTGAGGAAGACCGTGCTGCCACGGTCGTCCCGGAGCGACCGGACGTGCTGCCAGAGGTTCGCTCGGGACTGCGGGTCCAGGCCGGTCGTGGGCTCGTCCAGGAACACGAGCACCGGCTCGTTGATCAGGCCCATCGCGATGTCCAGCCGACGCCGTTGCCCACCGGACAGGGTCTTGGTCTGCCGGTCCCACAGGCCGGGCAGGTCGAGCCGCTCGAAGAGCTCGCGCCCACGCCGTACCGCCTCCTGCGTGCGGATGCCGTACAGGCGGGCATGGTCGACGAGCTCCTCGCCGGCGCGCGCCTCCGGGTAGGTGGATCCGCTCTGCGAGACGTAGCCGATCCGGCGGCGGACCCCCACCGGGTCCGTCCTCAGGTCACATCCGGCGACGGTTGCCTCGCCGGCCGTCGGCTCCAGCAGCGTGGTCAGCATCCGGAGCGTGGTCGTCTTCCCGGCCCCGTTGGGTCCCAGAAAGCCGACGATCTCCCGGTCCGCGACGTCGAGGTCGACCCCGCGGACCGCCAGAATGTCGCCGCGTCGGCTCCGGTAGGTGCGGGCGAGCCCGCGGGCGGTGATCACGTGCGTCCTCCTCGGTCGTCGCTCACCCCCATTCAACCGTGAGCCCGCGCGCATCCGCGCCCCATAATTGCCATTGGGGCCCCTCGGCCGTCACCGCCTTCCGGGACAACGGCTCTGCTCGGCCAAAAATTGACCGCGACATGCGGAAACTCACAGGACTCGGTGCACCCAATACCAGTCACAGGCGGTTACCCTTTGTGCGTGCCCACCAAGCCTCGCACTCAGGACAAGGATCTGCGCACCTCGACGCGCGAGATCGAGGAGCTCACACGCGTGCTCATGGAGGAGCACCTCTCGGCGCTCGACGAGGGCCCGGAGATCTCCTGGGCCCAGCTGCGGGCGCTCGGAACACTTTCCCGTCACGGTCCGCTCAACCTCAGCAGCCTCGCGGCCTGGACGCAGGCGTCCTTGCCGTCCGCGAGCCGTCTGGTCGACCGCCTCGAGGCGGCCGACCTGGTGGCCCGCTCCACCCACCCGCAGAGCCGGCGTGAGATCGAGATCCGGCTGACGGCCGCCGGACGCGGTGTCCTCAACGAGGTTCGCGCCGCCCGCCGCAAGCGCCTTCGGCGCGTCCTGCAGGCTATGGACCCCCAGGACGTCCAGCAGCTCGCGGGCAGCCTGGACGCCTTCGTCAGGGCCCGAGAGGCCCTCATCGAGAGCTGAGCGGCAACCGTCCGCGCGCAGACGGACCGGCGGTGGAGGGGTGTGCGCTCACGAACCGCCGGTGAGCCGGCCGAGCAGCGAACCGAGCGCGCGGGAGCCGAGCGTCGCGCGGCCGCCGCGTGCCTCGGTCGCGTCGGCGACCGCCGCCAGCCGCAGGCCGGCGTTGACTCCTAGCCAGCGCAACGGTTCCGGCTCCCAGGCGCGAGAGCGGTGGCCCACCCAGGGCAGCTTGGTCAGCGGCGTGGAGCGGCCGAGGAGCAGGTCGGCGAGGGTGCGGCCGGCCAGGTTCGTCGTCGCGACGCCGTCGCCCACATAGCCTCCGGCAATGGCCAGTCCTGTGGCTGGGTCGAACCGCACCGCCGCGTGCCAGTCGCGGGCGATGCCAAGAGGTCCGCCCCAACGGTGCGTCACCGCGAACGGTGCGACGTCGGGGAGCATGGCCGCCAGCGCGCGCTCCAGCGTCGCGAACACCGAGGGTTCGCTGTCGAACGCCGGCCGGACCCGGGACCCGAAGTGGTACGGCGCGCCCCGACCGCCGAACACCAGCCGGTCGTCGGCGGTGCGCTGGCCGTAGACGATGACGTGGCGGTGCTCGCTGAAGGTCTCGCGGTCGGCCAGCCCGAGCCGCGACCACACCCAGCCGGGCAGCGGCTCGGTGGCCACGACGAGGGAGTAGACCGGCACCACGTCGCGCCGGCTCCCCGGCAGCCGCGGGGTCCACGCCTCGGTGGCCCGGACGACGAGCGGCGCCTTGACCGTGCCCCGGTCGGTGCGGACCTCGCCCGGCCGCAGCTCCAGCGCGGTTGTCCCTTCGAACAGGCGCACCCCGCGCGACTCCACCGCGCGGGCCAGGCCGCGCGCCAGCCGGGCCGGGTGCAGGGCCGCGCAGTGCGGCGTCCAGGTGCCGCCCACAGCATCGCGAACCGCCAGCCGCTCCCGGACCTGGCGTGCGTCCAGCAAGCGCAGCCCCTCGACGCCGTCCCAGCGCAGGTCGTGCGCCACCTCGGCCCGGGCCCGCTGGAGCTGCGCCTGGTTCCGGGCGACGACGACGGTGCCGCCCTTGTGCCAGTGGCAGTCGATGCCCTCCGCCGCGGCCACGTCGCCGACCTCATCGACCGTCCGCTGCATCGTTCGACGCATGGCAAGGGACGCCGCGCGCCCGTGCCGCCGGGCCATGGCGTCGATCCCCTGCGGCAGCAGGGCGGAGCACCACCCGCCGTTGCGGCCGCTGGCGCCGAAGCCGGCCGTCTCCGCCTCGAGCACCACGGCGTCAAGCGACGGGTCGGCCCGGGTGAGGTAGTACGCCGTCCACAGCCCCGTGTAGCCACCGCCCACGATGCAGACGTCGGCGCTGGTGTCGCCGTCAATCGGCGGTCGTGGGCCGGCGCGGTCCTCGTCGGCGAGGGTGTCCTGCCAGACGGGACGGGTGCCGCCGTGGACCTCGCTCACCGCGCCGACGTCACAGCTGCGCCCAGGCCTCGGTCAGCACCCCGCGCAGCCGCTGCTCGATGTCGTCGAACTCCGCCGGCCCGACGATGAGCGGTGGGGCGAGCTGGATCACCGGGTCGCCCCGGTCATCGGCGCGGCAGTACAGACCGGCGTCGAACAGCGCCTTGGACAAGAACCCGCGCAGCAGCCGCTCAGACTCGTCGTCGTCGAAGGTCTCGCGGGTCGTCTTGTCCTTCACCAGCTCGATGCCGTAGAAGAAGCCCTCCCCGCGCACGTCGCCGACGATCGGCAGGTCCAGAAGCCGCTCGAGCGCCGCCCGGAAGACCGGCGCCTGCTCGTGCACGTGGTCGACCAGCCCCTCGCGCTCGAAGATGTCCAGGTTGGCCATCGCGACGGCCGCGGAGACCGGATGACCGCCGAACGTGTAGCCGTGCAGGAACGAGGTGGTCCCCTTGCGGAACGGTTCGAACAGTCGGTCCGAGGCGATCATTGCGCCGATGGGGGAGTAGCCCGACGTCATCCCCTTGGCGCAGGTGATGATGTCGGGGATGTACCCGAAGTCGTCGCAGGCGAAGATCTCGCCGATCCGGCCGAAGGCGCAGATGGTCTCGTCGCTGACCAGCAGCACGTCGTACTGGTCGCAGATCTCGCGCACCCGCTCGAAGTACCCCGGCGGGGGCGGGAAGCAGCCGCCCGAGTTCTGCACCGGCTCTAGGAACACCGCGGCCACCGAGTCCGGGCCCTCGAACTCGATCGCCTCGCCGATCCGGTCGGCGGCCCAGCGGCCGAACGCCTTGGCGTCCTCGCGCAGGTGCTCGGGTGCGCGGTACAGGTTCGTGTTGGGCACCTTGTGCGCGCCGGGCACCAGTGGCTCGAAGGGAACCTTGGCGTCCGGGATGCCGGTGATCGACAACGCCCCCTGCGGAGTGCCGTGGTAGGCGACGGCGCGACTGATCACCTTGTGCTTGGTGGGCTTGCCGACCAGCTTGAAGTACTGCTTGGCGAGCTTCCACGCGGTCTCCACCGCCTCGCCGCCGCCGGTTGTGAAGAAGACCCGGTTCAGGTCGCCGGGCGCCTGGTGCGCCAGCCGCTCGGCCAGGTCGATTGCCATGGGGTGGGCGTAGGACCACAGCGGGAAGAAGGCGAGCTCGGCAGCCTGCTTGGCGGCCGCCTCCGCCAGCTCGGTGCGGCCGTGGCCGACCTGGACCGTGAACAGCCCGGACAGACCGTCCAGGTACCTGCGCCCGGCGGTGTCCCAGATGTAGGCGCCCTCGCCCCTCGCGATGACCGGCACCTCGCCGCCCCGCTCGTACGTCGAGTGCCGGGTGAAGTGCATCCACAGGTGGTCGCGAGCGGCGTCGGTGCGGCGGGTGCCGCGCGGCGTCGTCGACGGTTGCTGCTGAGCAGGAGTGGCGTCCTGCGGCGTGGTGGTCATCGGGTTCCCCAGTTGTAGAGCTGCTTGCGGAGCTTCAGGTAGACGAAGGTCTCGGTCGTCCGCACGCCGTCGATGGTGCGGATCTTGCTGCTGATGAGCTCGAGCAGGGCGTCGTCGTCCTCGCAGACGGCCTCGACGAGCAGGTCGAAGCTGCCGGCGGTGATGACGACGTAGTCGACCTCCGGCATCTCGGCCAGGCGGTCGGCGACCTGCGCCAGGTCGCCCTCGGCGCGGACGCCGATCATGGCCTGGCGGCTGAAGCCCACCTGGAGCGGGTCGGTGACCGCGACGATCTGCATCACCCCGGAGTCCAGCAGCCGCTGCACCCGCTGGCGGACCGCCGCCTCCGAGAGCCCGACCGCCTTGCCGATGGCCGCGTACGGACGCCGGCCGTCCTCCTGCAGTTGCTCGATGATCCGCTTCGACAGGTCGTCGAGCACGTACCCGTGCCGGTCGCGGTTGGTCACCCGACGATGGTGCCGTAGGCGGTCGGCTAAGGCAAGCGAATCCGTCGTGGTGCGGCCACTTCAACACTGATTGCGGCCCGCATGGCCGTGGGGACTGACGATCACGTCATTGCAGGGGTAGGGTCGGCCGCGACTGACAGCAACCCTCCACCGAGCCACCTGGAGCCCGCAGTGAGCGCCCAGCCCCTGAGCAGCCCCCGCCGCCTGCGCAACTTCGTCGCCGGCGAGTACGTCGACGCCACCGGTGACGCCGTCACCGACCTGGTCGACCCCACGACCGGGGCGGTCGTCGCACAGGCGCCGGTGTCGACGGCTGAGGACGTCGACCGGGCCTTCGCCGCGGCCGCGCGCGCCTTCGAGGGCTGGGGCGCCACGACCCCGAGCGAGCGCCAGCAGGCGCTGCTGAAGATCGCCGATGCGCTCGAGGCCCGGTCCCAGGAGCTGGTCGAGCTGGAGGCGCAGAACACCGGCAAGCCGTTCGCGCTGACCGCGAGCGAGGAGATCCCGCCGATGGTGGACCAGATCCGGTTCTTCGCCGGTGCGGCGCGGGTGCTGGAGGGCAGGGCCACGGCGGAGTACCTGGCCGGGCACACGTCCTGGATCCGGCGCGAGCCGATCGGCGTCGTAGGGCAGGTCACCCCGTGGAACTACCCGATGATGATGGCGGTGTGGAAGTTCGCGCCGGCCATCGCCGCGGGCAACACCGTGGTCCTCAAGCCGAGCGACACCACGCCCGAGACCACGCTGCTCATGGCCGAGATCGCCGCCGACTTCCTCCCGCCGGGCGTGCTCAACGTGGTCACCGGCGACCGGTCCACCGGCGCGGCCATCGTCGAGCACCCGACGCCCGCGATGGTGTCGATCACCGGGTCGGTGCGGGCCGGGATGCAGGTGGCCGAGGCGGCCGCGCACGACGTCAAGCGGGTGCACCTCGAGCTCGGCGGAAAGGCCCCGGTCGTGGTTTTCGACGACGCCGACCTGGAGGCGGCGGCCGAGGCGATCGCCGTGGCCGGCTACTTCAACGCCGGCCAGGACTGCACCGCCGCGACCCGCGTGCTCGCCGGCCCGGGCATCCACGACGACTTCGTGTCGGCCCTCGCCGAGCAGGCGCGGTCCGCGAAGGTCGGCATGCCGGACGACCCCGACGCCCTGCTCGGCCCGGTCAACAACGCGAACCAGCTCCGGCACGTATCCGGATTCGTCGACCGGCTGCCCGACCACGCGTCGGTGGCGGTGGGCGGCGCACGGGTCGAGGGGCTCGGCGACGGCTACTTCTGGCAGCCCACCGTCGTCTCCGGACTGCGCCAGGACGACGAGGCGGTCCAGGACGAGATCTTCGGACCGGTCATCACCGTGCAGCGCTTCTCGGACGAGGCGCAGGCCCTCGCCTGGGCCAACGGCGTGCGCTACGGCCTGGCCTCGTCGGTGTGGACCAAGGACTTCGGCAAGGCCATGCGGATGAGCCGGTCCCTCGACTTCGGCTGCGTGTGGATCAACACCCACATCCCGCTGGTGGCGGAGATGCCGCACGGCGGGTTCAAGCACAGCGGGTACGGCAAGGATCTGTCGATGTACGGCTTCGAGGACTACACGCGCATCAAGCACGTCATGGCGAACATCGAGTCATGACGTCCCGGCGGCCGCAGGCCCCGAACGGGGTCAGCGGCCGTCGTGGGCCAGCAGGGCCACGTGCAAGGCGAGGCACACCTCGACGTCGTCGAGGTCGACCGCGAGCACCTGCTGCAGCCGGGTCAGCCGGTCGTAGAAGGCCGGTCGGGACAGGTGCAGGGCCTGCGCCGCCGCGGACTTGTTCCGCCCGGCGGCCAGGTACGCCCGCAGCACCTCGAGCAGACCGTCGGCCTCACGCCGCCGGTCGGTCCGGTCCAGCAGCGGGCCGAGCTCTCGCTCGACGAACGTCTCGACCCGCGCGTCGCCGCGCAGCAGGGACAGCAGGCCGCGGACACCGACGTCGTGCAGCCGGGCGAAGCGGCCCTCCGGCGGCAGGTGGGTCGCGGCGTCCGCCACCTGGCGAGCCTCGACGACGCTGCGCCGCGCGTCCCGCAGCCCGGCGACGACCGAGCCCGCGGCCAGAACGACCTGCTCGGACTCACCTCCCAGCCTCGTCCGCGCCCCGCGTTCGATCGCGCGGAGCACGGCGGCGCCGAGCCGGTCGAGCACCAGCTGGTCGTCGTCGCGCCGGTCGAGCGCAGCCAGGACGCCCACCGTCCGGTCGTCCAGCGGGCCCACGAGGGCGGCCACCGGCGCGTCCCGGGCTCCCTGTGCGACGGCGTCGGCGAGGTCGCGCAGTCGGGCCTGCGCGGCAAGCGTCGAGTCCCCGGTTCCGCCGCGCCAGCGGACCACGGCACCCACCAGCCTGCGGCCGTCCAGCGGGACGCCGAGGGCCCGGGCCCGTAGCGCGATCTCCGCGTCCGGGTGGGCGTGCTCCAGCACCGCGGTGATCAGGGTCCGGTGCGTCTGCCGCTCCAGGCCCTCCCGGTCGCGGGTGATCAGCCGGTTCAGCGCGATGGTCGTCGCCGCCCGCTCCAGCAGCATGACGTCGTGCGCACCGGGCGGCTCACCCGGTGGCCGCACCAGCACCAGCCGGCCCCAGTCCTCGCCGCGCGCCGTGACCGTGGCCACCGCCCAGCCGGTCCCGGCGTGGACGCCGGAGCGTCCCTCCACGTGGACGGCCCGCGAGCGCTGCTGCCACCGGGAGAGCAGCCGGGCGTCGTCCTGGCCGGCCGCGTCGTGCTCGACCACCTGGTGGCCCAGGGTCTCCAGGACGACCGGGGCACCGGCCATCCGCGCCGCCTGGCGCACCACCTCGCCGGTGCCGGCCCCCTCGACCGCCAGCTCGGTGAACGTCTCGTGCAGGGCCTGCGCGTCGCGCAGGGACGTCAGCTGGGCGTCGATGACCCGGCTGTGGACGGCCTCGGTGACCTCGACGAACGCCACCTCCTGGGACAGCTCGACGAGCGGAAGCCCGGCGGAGCGGGCCGCGCGGACCATCGCACTGGGCAGCCGCCCGGCGTAGGCGCGGCCGAGCTCGACCACCAGACCGGCCACCGGAAGCTCGGCCAGCGTCCGGACGAAGGACACGATGCCGTCCTCCGAGCGGGGCAGCGCGATGCCCGTCGTCAGGATGAGCTCGTCGCCCCGCAGCAGCCCGCCGATGTCGGCCACCTCCGCGACGTGGGCCCAGCGCACCGGGGTGTCCAGCCGCTCCTGCCCGCACAGCACCCGGGGCCGGCCCGCGGCAAGCACGGGTAGGTCGAGGACCTCGCGCAGCGTCGGCAGCACTCGACTCCTTCCCAGGGGGCTTGCGGCGGCCATGGAGCGCGCGTACAGGGGCTCCCTACACAGTGTCCGTCATGCGAGGGCACGACCTGTCACCCTGCGGCATCCACCGTGCACCGTGAGGATGCGGCAGTCAATCGTCATCGCGCGTCCTTCGCCGCATATCGTTCCGATTTCGTTGTGTTACTCGCTGAACGGCACCGAATTCGTCCGTAAGTCCTTGTGGCGACGCCGGTCGCGTGCGAGGATCCATCGTCCCGGCGGGACGGCGTCGACCCCCCGCGTCGCCATCCCGCCGCCCCTTCCGGAAGGACCACGCCGATGACCCGTCGCCCCCGCCCTCCGCTGTCTCCCGAGGCCGCCGCGCTCGTGCGAGCTCAGGTCTCCCGGCGCGCCGCGCTGGCCGGTGCGGGGGCACTCGGCATCGGTGCACTGCTGGCGGCCTGCGGCACGAGCGGCACCCCGACGTCGTCCGGCGCGTCGTCGTCCGGGGACGCCGGACCCAAGCCCGCCGCGGACCGCTCAGATGCTGACAAGCGCGTCGACTGGGCCAACTGGACGCTGTACCTGGACTACGACGACAAGACGAAGAAGTACCCCACCCTCGAGGCCTTCCAGAAGCAGACCGGCATCCGGGCGACATACTCGGAGGACATCGAGGACAACGACAGCTACTACGGCAAGATTTCCGGCCAGCTCAAGAACGGCCAGGACATCGGCAAGGACATCATCGTCCTCACCGACTGGATGGTTGCCCGCCTGCTGCGTCAGAAGTACGCGCAGAAGCTCGACGCCGCGCAGATCCCGAACAAGAAGAACATCGCGGCGGCCTACGCGAGCCCCGACTACGACCCCAACCGGGACTACTCGATGACCTGGCAGGGCGGCTTCGCCGGCCTGGCGTGGAACAAGGAGAAGGTGCCCGGCGGCCTGCGCGCCGTCTCGGACCTGTGGAAGCCCGAGCTGAAGGGCCGGGTCGAGGTGCTCAGCGAGATGCGCGACACGATCGGGCTGATCATGGGGGAGCAGGGCGTCGACATCTCCGGCAACTTCACGTCCGACCAGTTCATGACCGCCGTCGACGAGCTCGACAAGCACATCAGCAGCGGCCAGATTCGCCAGGTCAAGGGCAACTCCTACAAGGAGGACCTCATCTCGGGCGACGCCCTGGCGGTGATCGGCTGGTCCGGCGACATCACCCAGATCAACTTCGAGAACGAGGACAAGTGGGATTTCGCCCTCCCCGAGTCCGGCGGAACATTGTGGGCCGACAACATGCTGGTGCCCATCGGCGCGCCTCACAAGAAGAATGCCGAGCGCCTGATGAGCTACTACTACGACCCGAAGGTGGCGGCCGAGGTCGCCGCGTACGTGAACTACATCTGCCCGGTCGAGGGCGCCCGTGCCGAGATGGAGAAGATCGACCCCGACCTGGCCGACAACCCGTACATCTTCCCGGACGCGGCGTTCCTGAAGAACGCCAAGCCGTTCCGAACCCTGACCCCCCAGGAGGAGACGGAGTTCTCGACGGCCTTCCAGAAGGTCCTGGGCAACTGATGTCGGGCGGCGCCGACCTTCGGCTGTCCTCGGTCACCAAGCGGTTCGGTGACTTCGTCGCGGTCGACGACCTCGACCTGACCATTCCGGCCGGGTCGTTCTTCGCGCTGCTGGGACCCTCCGGGTGCGGCAAGACCACGACGCTGCGCATGGTCGCCGGCCTGGAGGAGCCCACGCAGGGACGCATCCACCTCGGTGACCGTGATGTGACGACGACCAAGCCGCACCAGCGCGAGGTCAACACGGTGTTCCAGACCTACGCGCTGTTCCCGCACATGGACGTCTTCGAGAACGTGGCCTTCGGCCTGCGCCGCCGCAAGGTGAAGGACGTCACGGCCAAGGTGGACGAGGCGCTCAACCTGGTCGAGCTTGGGCACCTGGCGCGACGCCGGCCCGCCCAGCTGTCCGGTGGGCAGCAGCAGCGCATCGCCCTGGCCCGCGCCGTCGTGAACCGCCCCTCGGTGCTGCTGCTCGACGAGCCGCTCGGCGCACTCGACCTCAAGCTGCGCCGGCAGATGCAGGTAGAGCTCAAGCGGATCCAGACCGAGGTCGGCCTCACCTTCGTGCACGTGACGCACGACCAGGAGGAGGCGATGACCATGGCCGACACCATCGCCGTCATGAACGCCGGCCGGATCGAGCAGCTCGGCAGCCCGCTGGACCTCTATGAGTCGCCGCACACGACCTTCGTGGCGAACTTCCTCGGCCAGTCGAACCTGCTGGAGGGCAGTGTGCAGGGCCGCTCCGGCGACGACGTCCTGGTCCACGTGCACGGGCGCCGGCTGGTCGTCCCGGGGCACCGGAACCGGTCCACGACGGCCGGCCTCCTCGTCGGCGTCCGGCCGGAGAAGGTCGGGTTGGTGCCACAGGGGCGGGCAGTGCCGGAGGGACAGAACCTGCTCGACGGTGGCGTCGTCGTGGACGCCAGCTTCTGCGGTGTGTCGACGCAGTACCTCGTCCGGATGCCCTGGGGGCAGCAGCTGTCGGTGTTCACCCAGAACCTCGCGGTCGGCGGGGTCCTGCCGGTCGGCACCGCGGTGTCGCTGGCCTGGGAGCCCGCCCACACCTTCGCGCTCGCAGGCGACGCCGCCGCGGGCGCCGAGGTCGAGGACGCGCTCGCCGGGGTCGGGTGAGCAGGCCATGACGATCGCCAGTGCGACGCATCCGCCGGGCATCGGGCAGCCGGCGCGTCCACCGGCCCCACCCGAGCGCTCCCGCCGGGGCCGGCGGACGCCGTACCTGCTGCTGCTCCCCGGACTGGTGTGGCTGCTCGCCTTCTTCGCGGTGCCGCTGGTGACGCTCGCCGGCACGTCGACGCAGACGCCGGCGCCGAGCGGCGAGACGGGGGCGTTCCAGCAGACCTTCCGGCTGGCGAACTATCTCGACGCGCTCACCGAGTACGCCCCGCAGTTCGGCCGGTCCTTCCTCTACGCCCTCGTCGCCACCGTCCTGGCGCTGCTCATCGGCTACCCGCTGGCCTACGCCATCGCCTTCAAGGCCGGACGCTGGCGGAACGTGCTGCTCGTCCTCGTGGTGGCGCCGTTCTTCTGCAGCTTCATCCTGCGCACCATCGCCTGGCGGCAGATCCTGGCGGACGAGGGGTTCGTCGTCCGCTCGCTGAAGTCCCTCCACCTCATCGGCGACACCACCACGCTCACCGCGAGCGCGGTCGCGGTGGTCGCGGGCATCACCTACAACTTCCTGCCGTTCATGACCCTGCCGCTTTACGCCAGCCTGGAGCGCATCGACGGGCGGCTGCTCGAGGCCGGTGCGGACCTGTACGGCAGCAGCCCGACCGTGTTCCGCAAGGTCACCTTTCCGCTGTCGATGCCGGGCGTCGTCGCCGGCACCCTGCTGACCTTCATCCCGGCGGCGGGCGACTACGTGAACGCAGCACTCCTCGGCAACTCACGGACGACGATGATCGGCAACGTCGTCCAGAGCCGGTTCTTCACGATCGTCGACTATCCGACCGCGGCCGCCCTGTCCTTCCTGCTGATGGCTGCGATCGTCGTCCTCGTGGCCGTGTACGTACGGCGGGCCGGCACCGAGGAGCTGGTGTGACGACGCTCGCCCAGCCCTCGCGAACGACCACGGCGCCGCGACCGGCCCGCCCTCGGCGGCTGCGGCGGTGGCTCGGGGAGAACGCCCTGCGGATCTACGCGGGGCTCGCCCTGGCCTACGTCTTCCTGCCGATCGCCTATGTGACGGTCTTCTCCTTCAACGTGCCGGGCCGGACGAACCTCACCTGGCGCGGGTTCACGACGACGAACTGGGCTCACCCCTGCGACGCCCCGGACGTGTGCGCCGCCGTCGGCAACAGCCTGCGGATCGGGTTGGTGTCGACGCTCATCGCGACCGTGCTGGGCACCCTGATGGCCTTCGCGTTGGCGCGGCACCGGTTCCGCGGGCGCGCGACGACGAACGTGCTGCTGTTCCTTCCCATGGCGACGCCCGAGGTGGTGCTGGCGGCGTCCCTGCTGACGCTGTTCCTCAACCTGCGGTTGCCGCTGGGCTACTGGACGATCGTGGCCGCGCACGTCATGTTCTGCATCAGCTTCGTAGTGGTCACCGTCAAGGCGCGCGTGGCAAGCCTCGACCCGCGGCTGGAGCAGGCAGCCCGCGACCTGTATGCCGGCGAGTTCGAGACCTTCCGACGGATCACGCTGCCGTTGGTAGCCCCGGGAATCGCCGGTGCGGCGCTGCTCGCCTTCAGCCTGTCCTTCGACGACTTCATCATCACGAACTTCGTCAGTGGCGAGGTGACAACTTTTCCGAAGTTCGTGTACGTGTCGGCGCAGCGTGGCATCCCGGCTCAGGCCTACGTGATCGGCGCGGCCGCTTTCTTCGTGTCGCTGGCCGTGGTTCTCGGTGGGGAGGCGCTGCGCCGACGGGGCCCAGGTCGGTGACGGCGGCACCTCTCGTACGGCTGGAGGGTCCGAGCTCGACACCGTTCTGGCTGGACCAGCCGGACCGTCCGGCGCCGCGCACCGTCCTGCCCGGCCCGGCGCGGGCCGACCTCGTCGTGGTGGGCGGCGGGCTGACCGGGCTCTGGGCGGCACTGCTTGCCCTGGAGGAGCAGCCCGGGCGGGACGTCGTGGTGCTCGAGGGCGGCCGGCTCGGCTGGGCGGCGTCCGGGCGCAACGGCGGGTTCTGCGCGGCGAGCCTGACCCACGGGCTGGCCAACGGGCTCCGGCGCTGGCCGCACGAGATGCCGCTGCTGCTGCGGCTCGGGCGCGAGAACCTGGCGGCGATCGAGGACGCGCTGTGCCGGTACGGCATCGACTGCGGCTGGGAGCGCACCGGTGAGCTCGACGTGGCCGTGGAGCCCTGGCAGCTGGACGCACTCGTGGAGCACCACGAGGCGGGGAGGGCGCTCGGCCTCGATCTGCGGCTGCTGGACGCCGAGGGGGCCCGGTCGCTGGTCCGCTCGCCGACGTACCAGGGGGGACTGCTCGACCCCGAGGGAGTCGCCCTGGTCGACCCGGCCAGGCTGGTGTGGGGACTCGCGGCGGCCGTCGAGCGGCTCGGGGGACGGGTTCACGAGTCGACACGTGTGCTGGGGCTGGGCCACCGGCGGAGCGGCGCCGTTGGCGTGCGCACCGATCGGGGCGACGTGCGCGCCGGCCAGGCGGTGCTCGGCACCAACGCCTTCCCATCGCCCGTCCGGCGGAACCGGCCGTACACGGTGCCGGTCTGGGACCACGTCCTCGTCACTGAGCCGCTCTGCGAGCGCCAGTTGGGCGACCTCGGGTGGGCCGGCCGTCAGGGGGTCGGCGATGCGGGGAACCAGTTCCACTACTACCGACTGACCGCCGACCAACGGTTGCTGTGGGGTGGATATGACGCGCTGTACTACTTCGGCGGGGACATGTCCGGCCGGCGCAGCCGCAACGCCCGCACGGAGGCGATGCTCGCCGAGCACTTGGCGGCGACCTTCCCGCAGCTCGACGGCGTCCGGGTGACGCACGCCTGGGGTGGCGTGATCGACACCTGCACGCGGTTCAGCCCGTTCTGGTCGCTGACCCACGACGGCAGGGTCGCGGCGGTGCAGGGCTACACCGGTCTCGGCGTCGGCGCCTCACGGTTCGGCGCGCAGGTCTGCCTCGACCTGCTGGCCGGGCGGCGCAACGAGCGGACCGGGCTGGAGATGGTCCGGCGCCGTCCCGTGCCGTTCCCGCCGGAGCCGGCCCGCTGGGCGGGCATCCAGCTGACCCGCCGGGCGCTCGCGCGCGCCGACGCCCGGGAGGGACGCCGCGGGGCGTGGCTGCGCGGTCTCGACCGGCTCGGGCTGGGCTTCGACTCCTGAGTCGTGGGGGTTTCTGGACAACCTGTCGGCGTGGCGGGCGTCCGGGAGACACCATGACGGGGTGAGCTTTGTCCTTACATGCCGCACAGTGGTGGGCATGACGACACGGATCACGCACTGGATCGACGGAAAGCCCTTCGGCGGAAGCACGGAGCGCAGTGGCGACGTGTACGACCCCGCCACCGGTCAGGTGACCGGCAAGGTCGACTTCGCGGACGTCGCGACGGTCGACCAGGCCGTGGCCAGCGCGGCCTCCGCGGCCGAGGCGTGGGGACGCGCCTCGCTGTCGGTGCGCTCCCGGGTCCTGTTCCGGTTCCGCGAGCTGCTCGACGCCCGCAAGGAGGACGTCGCCGCCGCCATCACCGCCGAGCACGGCAAGGTGCTTTCCGACGCGGTCGGCGAGGTCACCCGCGGCCTGGAGGTCGTCGAGTTCGCGTGCGGCATCCCGCACCTGCTCAAGGGCGGCTTCAGCGAGAACGTCTCGACCAAGGTCGACGTCTACTCCATCCGGCAGGCCCTCGGCGTCGTCGCGATCATCTCGCCGTTCAACTTTCCGGCGATGGTGCCGCTGTGGTTCATGCCGGTCGCCATCGCCGCCGGTAACGCGGTCGTCCTGAAGCCCAGCGAGAAGGACCCCTCGGCGTCCCTGCTGATCGCCCAGCTGTGGGCAGAGGCCGGTCTGCCGGAGGGCGTGCTGAACGTCGTCCACGGCGACAAGGTCGCGGTCGACCGGCTGCTGGAGCACCCCGACGTCGCAGCGATCTCCTTCGTCGGTTCGACGCCGATCGCCCGCTACGTCTACGAGACCGGTACCCGGAACGGCAAGCGGGTGCAGGCGCTGGGCGGCGCCAAGAACCACATGGTGGTGCTGCCGGACGCCGACCTCGACCTGGCTGCGGACGCCGCGGTCAACGCCGGCTTCGGGTCGGCGGGGGAGCGGTGCATGGCGATCTCGGCGCTGGTCGCGGTCGAGCCGGTGGCCGACGAGCTGGTCGCGAAGATCGGCGAGCGGATGGCCACTTTGCGCACCGGCGACGGCCGCCGCGGCTGCGACATGGGCCCGCTGGTCACCCGCCAGCACCGGGACAAGGTGGCCTCGTACGTCGAGGCGGGCGTCGAGGCCGGTGCCGAGCTGGTCGTGGACGGCCGTGAGCAGCAGTTCGACGGCGCCGAGGACGGCTTCTGGCTCGGTCCGACGCTGTTCGACAAGGTGACGCCGTCGATGAGCATCTACACCGACGAGATCTTCGGTCCGGTGCTGTCGGTCGTGCGGGTGGACTCCTACGACGACGCCCTCGACCTGGTGAACTCGAACCCCTACGGCAACGGAACCGCCATCTTCACCAACGACGGCGGGGCGGCGCGCCGCTACCAGAACGAGGTGCAGGTCGGCATGATCGGCGTCAACGTGCCGATC
>DATFPQ010000296.1:0-9756 GCA_035264765.1 Actinomycetales bacterium
GGCTCGCGAGCACCGTGACCAGGCCGGCCAGGCCCCGCCGGTGGTCGGTGCGCGGCTGCCGGGCGAGCCCGGCGTCGACCACCACCCGGACGCCCGGGACGGTCACCGAGGACTCCGCCACCGCCGTCGACACGACCACCCGGCGACGAGGGCCTGGCGTCAGGGCGGCGTCCTGCTCGCGGGCCGGCAGCCGTCCGTGCAGGGGCCGGACGTCGGCGTCCACACCGCCGAGCCTGCGGACCACCCCGCTCACCTCGCCGGCACCCGGAAGGAACACCAGCACGTCGCCGGCCCGCTCGGCCAGCGCCGAGCGCACCGTTGCCGCCACGTGGTCGAGGTAGGCCGGGGTGACCCCTCGCTCGTCGGTCCGCCGCACGCGAGGCGGAGGCGGGCTCCACACGACGTCGACCGGGAAGGACGTCCCCGGCACCTCAACCACGGGCGCCGCGCCGTCGGCGCCACCGACGACCTCGGCCGTGCGGTCCGCCTCAACGGTCGCCGACATCGCGACCAGGCGGAGGTCGTCCCGCAGGTTGGTGCGGACGTCGACGAGCAGGGCCAGCAGGAGGTCGGCGTCCAGGTGCCGCTCGTGGCACTCGTCCAGCACGACGGCGGCGACGCCGGGCAGCTCGGGGTCGCGCTGCAGCCGGCGCAGCAGGACGCCGGTCGTCACCACCTCCACGCGGGTGGCCGGGCCGGCCCGGCGCTCGCCGCGAACGGCGTAGCCCGCGGTCGTCCCCACCGGCTCGCCGAGCAGGGCGGCCAGCCGGCGCGCCGCCGCGCGCGCGGCCAGCCGGCGGGGCTCGGCCACGACGACCCGCCCGGGGTGGTCCACCGCCAGGGCCGGGGGCACCAGCGTGGTCTTCCCCGTGCCGGGCGGTGCCTGCAGCACCGCGGTACCCGCCCGCTGCACGGCACGAAGCAGCGACGGGATGCCTTCGACGACCGGCAGCGGCGGGGGGTGGCGCACCAACCGGTGCAGGGCGTCCTCGGGCACCGCACGAGTGTGCCGAACAGCCGGCGGCCAATGCCGACGCCGGCACGAGGACTTCCCGCGACATCCAGCGTTGATGCCGGTGTAACCGGTCGGGGCTAGTCTCGGCCGACTCGTACCGTCGGAAAGGTCCCTCATGTCCGGTATGTCGAAAGGCGAGCTGGGCCACGGGCTCAAGCCGCGGCACGTCACCATGATCTCCATCGCCGGGGTGATCGGCGCGGGGCTGTTCGTCGGCTCGGCCAAGGCCATCGCCGAGGCCGGTCCGGCGGTGCTCGTCTCGTACGCGCTCGCCGGCGGGCTCGTCGTCCTGGTCATGCGGATGCTCGGCGAGATGGCCACTGCGCAGCCGGACACGGGGTCGTTCTCCACGTACGCCGACCGCGCACTCGGACGCTGGGCGGGGTTCTCGGTCGGCTGGCTCTACTGGTGGTTCTGGGTGCTCGTGATCCCGGTCGAGGCCACCGCGGGGGCGCTGATCCTGAGCGACTTTCTCGGTGGGCCGCAGTGGGTATGGGCGCTCCTCATCACCGGCCTGCTCACCGTGACGAACCTGTTCAGCGTCGGCAACTACGGCGAGTTCGAGTTCTGGTTCGCGCTGGTCAAGGTCGTGGCGATCGTCGCCTTCATCATCATCGGGCTGCTCGCGATCTTCGGGGTCTTCGCCGGGTCGCGCACCAGCGGGCTCGGCGGCCTGTTCGAGGCGGGGGGCTTCCTGCCCAACGGGTTCGGCGCGGTCCTCGCGGCCATGCTCACCACCATGTTCACCTTCATGGGCACCGAGATCGTGACGATCGCGGCGGCCGAGTCGGCCGACCCGGAGAAGGGGATCAGCCGCGCGGTGAACTCGGTGATCTGGCGGATCAGTCTGTTCTACCTCGGCTCGATCTTCGTCGTCGTCGCCCTCGCCCGGTGGAACGACCCCGGTCTGGTGGAGAACGGCTCGTACCAGCACGTGCTCAGCCTGATCGGCGTGCCCGGCGCCAAGCTCATCGTGGACCTCGTTGTGCTGACCGCGGTCAGCAGCTGCCTGAACTCCGCCCTCTACACGGCGTCCCGGATGGCCTTCTCGCTCTCCCGCCGCGGTGACGCGCCGAGGTCGTGGAGCTCGGTGAGCTCGCGCGGGGTCCCGCGCAACGCGATCCTGGCCTCGACGGCAGTCGGCTTCCTCGCCGTGCTGGGCAACTACGTGCTGCCGGACGCCATCTTCGGCTACCTGCTCGCCACCACCGGGGCGATCGCCCTGTTCGTCTACCTGGTGATCGCGCTGAGCCAGCTGGTGATGCGGCGCCGGATGGACGCCGAGGGGCAGCAGGCACCGGTGCGGATGTGGGCCTTCCCGGCGCTGACCTGGGTGGCTATCGCGTTCATCGTCGGCGTCCTCGTGCTGATGCTGGTACGGCCGGGCCACCGGCTCGAGCTGGCGCTGTCCCTCGTGCTGGCCGCCGTGATCGTCGTGACTGGTCTCGCGCTTCAGCGCCGGCACCCGGCTCCCGTGGAGGAGGCCGTGCCCGCCGGGGCCGCCGCGGGAGGCGAGCGCACGATCGGCTGAGCACCGAACCACCGACGTGGCTGGGCTGTCGCGGCCGCGTCGGTGGGACAGAATGGGGCGCCACGCCCGTCCCGCGAGAGGTCCCCATGCCGTCAGCGCCCAGCGTCTCCTACTCGATCACCGTCCGGCTGGAGCTGCCGGCGCGACCGACCGCGGTGAGCGAGCTCACCGCCGTCGTCGAGAAGGGCGGCGGGCTCGTCACCGCCCTCGACGTGACGGCGTCCGGCCCCTCCCGCGTGCGGGTCGACCTGACCTGCGCGGCCCGGGACGTCGAGCACGCGAGCGCGCTCGTCGCCGGGATGCGCGCCCTGCACGGCGTCGAGATCGGCCGGGTCAGCGACCGGACCTTCCTGGTGCACCTGGGCGGCAAGCTGACCATCGAGCCCAAGGTGCCGATCCGCAACCGCGACGACCTCTCGTTGATCTACACGCCCGGGGTCGCACGGGTCTGCATGGCGATCGCGGAGAACCCGGACGACGCGCGCCGCCTGACCATCAAGCGCAACACCGTCGCGGTGGTCAGCGACGGCTCGGCCGTGCTGGGTCTGGGCAACATCGGGCCGCTCGCCGCGCTGCCCGTGATGGAGGGCAAGGCGGCCCTGTTCAAGCGGTTCGCCGGCATCGACGCCTTCCCGATCTGCCTGGACACCCAGGACACCGACGAGATCGTCGCCGCGGTCAAGGCGGTGGCGCCGGTCTTCGCCGGGATCAACCTGGAGGACATCAGCGCGCCGCGGTGCTTCGAGATCGAGGCCCGGCTGCGCAAGGAGCTGTCCATCCCGGTGTTCCATGACGACCAGCACGGCACCGCGATCGTCACGCTGGCCGCCCTCACCAACGCGCTTCGCGTGGTGGGCAAGCAGCTGCCGGACGTCCGGATCGTGATGTCCGGCGCCGGGGCGGCGGGGACGGCGATCCTCACCCTGCTCCTGCACGCCGGTGCGCGCGACGTCGTGGTGTGCGACGTGGCGGGTGTCGTGGAGCCGTCGCGTCCGGACGTCGCAGCCGAGCCCGCGTCGACCCTCTACCGGGTGGCCACCATCACCAACCCGCGTGGCGTCAGCGGCACCCTGCGCGAGGCCCTGGTCGGCGCCGACGTGTTCGTCGGGGTCTCCGCGCCCGGCATCCTCACCGGCGCCGACATCGCCACCATGGCCGAGGACGCCGTGGTGTTCGCGATGGCCAACCCGGACCCGGAGGTGGACCCGGTGGCCGCCGCCGAGCACGCCGCCGTCGTCGCCACCGGGCGCAGCGACTTCGCGAACCAGATCAACAACGTGCTGGCCTTTCCCGGCGTCTTCCGCGGCCTCCTGGACGCGCAGTCCGCGCACGTCGACGAGCCGGTGCTGCTCGCCGCCGCCCAGGCGCTCGCCGCGACCGTGTCCGACGAGGAGCTCAACGCGACCTACATCGTGCCGAGCGTCTTCCATCCCGACGTCACCAAGGTCGTGGCCGCCGCGGTCGAGAAGGCCGCCACCGGCCCACGGCACCCCCACCTGCCGTGAGCGGGCCGCAGCCGGACCGCGCCCGGCAGGGTCCACGGAGCACCGACCGCGTCGTGCTGGCCGTCACCGTCGTCGTCCACCTGGTGGTGCTGTACGCGCCCCGCGCGCCGTCGACCGGCGCCACCGTGGGGCTCGACAAGCTGGTGCACGCCGCGGTCTTCGGCGCGGTGGCCTGGGCCGCGACGCGCTGCGGTGCCTCCCGTGGGGTCGTGGGTTCCGTGCTCGTGGCCCACGCCGTCCTGAGCGAGGTGCTCCAGGGCACGGTGCTGGCGCACCGCAGCGGCGATCCGCTGGACGCGGTGGCGGACACGGTCGGCGTCGCGCTCGGGCTGGCGCTCGGGACGGTGCTGGAGGGACGTCGTACCGGGACGGTCCGCCGTGCCTGACCCGCTGGACCTCCCGGACGGCCGGCCGCTCGTCGGGCGGCTGCTCGTCGCGACGCCGGCGCTACGCTCGCCCGCCTTCTCGCGGACCGTGGTGCTGCTGCTGGACCACGGGAACGAGGGGGCGCTCGGGGTCGTGCTCAACCGGCCGATGGAGGTCGAGGTCGCGGCGGTCCTGCCGGACTGGCAGCCGCACGTCACCGACCCCGGGGTCCTGTTCCAGGGCGGCCCGGTGGCGCTGGACTCGGCCCTCGGCCTGGTGTCCGTGCCCGGCGACGAGCTGGAGCCGCCGGGGGTGCGCCGGATCAGCGGCTCCCTGGGGCTGGTCGACCTCGACGCCACCCCGGAGGAGGTCGTGCCTCGTGTGTCGGGCATGCGGATCTTCGCCGGGTACGCGGGCTGGGCGGCCGGCCAGCTCGAGGCGGAGGTCAGCGAGGGCTCCTGGTACGTGGTGGACGGCGAGGCGCGGGACGCGTTCGTCGACGACCCGGCGTCCCTGTGGCGGGACGTCCTGCGCCGGCAGGGCGGCGACCTCGCCTACGTCGCCTCGTTCCCGCCGGACCCCAGCCTGAACTGAGCGGTGAGGCCCTCCGGCGCCGTGGGGCGACGTCCTGGACGCCGCCTACACTTGTTGCCCATGACTACCGACGACCCGTACGCCGACCCCGGACGACCCGGGCAGCTGCCCGGTGCCCCTGACGGCTCGCCGCAGCGCACCGCCGTGATCGAGCGTGAAGTCGTCGAGCAGGAGACCGCCGAGCCGGGGGACCACGAGCGCTTCGCCCACTACGTGCGCAAGGAGAAGATCCTCGAGAGCGCCCTGTCCGGTGAGCCGGTGATCGCCCTGTGCGGAAAGGTGTGGGTGCCCGGTCGCGACCCGAACCGCTTCCCGGTGTGCCCGACCTGCAAGGAGATCTACCAGGGCCTCCGCGGCCCGCAGGACGAGGACTGAGGGGACCCGCGGCTCCCCAAACTTTGGGGTTGCGTTACCAACGGGGGACGAGTTCGGGCCACTGGCGTTACCTTTGGGGGCAGAGTTCGGCGCCTGACGCGGCGCTTCACGTTCCGCTGAGGAGGGCCGATGAGGCTCGCTGCACGTTTGCTGTCCGTCGCTCTCGGTGCCGGGCTGCTCACGGTTCCCCTGACCGCCGGCGCCCTGGCGACCCCGGCCGCCGCGACCAGGCCCCCGACGGCACCGGCCGCCGAGCGCTGCATCGAGCACCCGGAGGCCGTGGGAGCCCGCGGCGGCAAGCACTCACGCCTTGACGGCAACGAGATCAGCCCCGCGCGTGCGGCCGCCATGGAGCGCAAGTTCACGGCAGCGCTCGCCGCCAAGGGCCTCAGTCGGACCACGGCAACCCGACTGGGGGCGTCCCTCGTAGCGCCCCGCGTCGCGGCCGAGGCCTTCGCGCCGACGACCGTGCCGGTGTACGTGCACGTCATCAGCGACGGGACCCGCGGGAAGGTGACCGACGACCAGATAGCCCAGCAGATCAAGGTGCTGAACTGGGCGTACCGGTTCACCGGACTCTCCTTCCGGCTGGCCGGCTCGGAGACCACGGTCAACGCCTCCTGGTACGACGTGGGGCAGGGCAGCCCAGAGGAGCGCCAGATGAAGACGGCGCTGCGCAAGGGCGGGGCCGGGACCCTGAACATCTACACCGCCAAGCCGGGAGCCGGTCTGCTGGGTTGGGCCACCTTCCCGTCGTCCTACGCCGCCAACCCCGATATGGACGGGGTCGTCATCCTCGACGAGTCCCTGCCCGGTAGGTCGGCCACCAACTACAACCTCGGCGACACCGGCACCCACGAGGTCGGGCACTGGGTGGGGCTGTACCACACCTTCCAGAACGGCTGCGACGCGCCCGGCGACTACGTCGCCGACACGGCTGCCGAGGCGTCCCCGGCATTCGAGTGCCCGGTGGGCCGCGACACTTGCGCCGCACCGGGCGACGACCCGATCCGGAACTTCATGGACTACACCTTCGACGCCTGCATGTACTGGTTCTCCAACGGTCAGGTCGCCCGGCTGCAGGCTCAGTTCGCCGCCTTCCGGCAGTGACGCCGGCCGCCTCACCTCCCTCCGCCGGGGGCTGACCCGCTTGCACGACACGCCCGCATAGCACGTCGTCGCGCCCGATCCGAGCACCCCCGCGCCGGCACGTCGGTCCGCCCGGCCGGTTAGGCTCCCGGGACCGATGAGCACCTCTGCCGCTTCCTCCCTGCCCCCCGCCTTCCCCGGGCGGGCACCGTGGGGTACCGCCGCGAAGCTGCGCGCCTGGCAGGCCGCGGCACTCGAGCAGTACCTGACCGAGCGGCCCCGGGACTTCCTGGCCGTGGCCACGCCCGGGGCCGGCAAGACCACCTTCGCGCTGCGGATCGCCACCGAGCTGCTCGGCCGCCGGGAGGTCAGCCGGGTCGTCGTCGTCGCGCCGACCGAGCACCTCAAGCGCCAGTGGGCGGACGCCGCCCACCGGGTCGGCATCCGGATCGACCCCGAGTTCAAGAACGCCCACGGCAGCCACGGCCGCGACTTCGACGGCGTGGCCGTCACGTACGCGCAGGTGGCCAGCAGGCCGCTGCTGCACCGCGCCCGCACGGAGGCGGCCCGCACGCTGGTCATCCTGGACGAGGTGCACCACGGCGGGGACGCGCTGTCGTGGGGGGACGCCGTCCGGGAGGCGTTCGAGCCGGCCGCCCGGCGCCTGGCCCTCACCGGGACCCCCTTCCGGTCCGACACCGCCACCATCCCGTTCGTCGAGTACGTCGACGACGACGACGGCATCCGGCGCTCGCGGGCCGACTTCTCCTACGGCTACGGCGACGCCCTGCGTGACGGCGTCGTGCGGCCCGTGCTGTTCCTCGCCTACTCGGGGCAGATGCGCTGGCGCACCCGCGCGGGGGACGAGGTCAGCGCCCGGCTCGGCGAGCCGCTGACCAAGGACATGATCGGGCAGGCCTGGCGCACCGCGCTCGACCCGCGCGGCGAGTGGGTCCCGTCGGTGCTGCGCGCCGCCGACCAGCGGCTCACCGAGGTCCGGCGCGGCGTGCCAGATGCCGGCGGTCTGGTGATCGCCACCGACCAGGCCCAGGCGCGCTCGTACGCCTCGCTGCTGCGGGGGATCACCGGCGAGCCGGCGGTGGTGGTGCTGTCCGACGACGCCGGTGCCTCCGAGCGGATCGAGCAGTTCGCCGACGGCGACCAGCGCTGGATGGTGGCCGTCCGGATGGTCTCCGAGGGCGTGGACGTGCCGCGCCTCGCGGTCGGGGTGTACGCGACGTCGACGGCCACCCCGCTGTTCTTCGCCCAGGCGGTCGGCCGGTTCGTGCGGGCTCGCCGGCGCGGGGAGACCGCCTCGGTGTTCCTGCCGAGCGTCCCTCCGCTCCTGGCGCACGCCGGCCAGCTGGAGGTCGAGCGCGACCACGCCCTCGACCGCCCTCGGCGCGACGCCGAGGAGTGGTCGCCCGAGGACGCCCTGATGGCGGAGGCCAACCGGTCCGAGAAGGCGTCCGGCGAACTCGACCAGCTGCCGTTCGAGGCCCTGGAGGCGCAGGCGGAGTTCGACCGCGTGCTGTACGACGGCGGCGAGTTCGGCACGGCCGCCCTGGTGGGCAGTGAGGAGGAGCAGGACTTCCTGGGCCTGCCCGGGCTGCTGGACCACGACCAGGTGCGCACCCTGCTCACCCAGCGCCAGGCCGCCCAGCAGCGCGGACGCCGGGCCCGCGGTCCGGCGTCGGCTGCCGAGCCGGCCGCTCCCGCGCACCGCGAGGTGGCGGCCCTGCGCAAGGAGCTGCACCAGCTGGTGGGCGCGTGGGCCAGGCGAACCGGGCAGCCGCACGCGACCGTGCACGCCTCGCTGCGATCTGCCTGCGGCGGGCCGCCGGTGCCGCAGGCAGGTGCGGAGCAGGTCCAGCAGCGCATCGACACCCTGCGCCGCTGGTTCGTCGGCCAGCGCTGACCGCACCGCCGCTCTTTGCTCACCAGCAGCGCCGTTGCTCACGAGCGACGCCGGTCACGGCGGCCGCAGGGGTGATTTCTGGAGTTGCTGGCGAGTACCAGCTTGTCGGTGCCACCGGGTCGAGTCGGAACACGCGCGGGGGGTCGAGGTGTTGAGGACGGCATGGCTACCCGAGCGATCACCCTCGACTCCCATGACGAGACCGTCTCCGACGGCATCGTCCTGCTCGACTTCTGGGCCGACTGGTGCCGTCCGTGCCACCAGTTCGCGCCGGTCTTCGAGGCGGTGAGCGAGGCCAACCCGGACGCGACCTTCGCCAAGATCGACACCGAGGCCGAGCAGGAGCTGGCCGCGCGCTACGGGATCACCTCGATCCCGATGCTGGTGATCTACCGCGACGGCATCCCGGTGTTCGGCCAGCCCGGTGCGCTGCCGCAGGCCGCCCTCGAGGACCTGCTCGGCCAGGTCCGTCAGCTGGACATGGACGACGTCCGGGCGCAGTACGCGCAGCAGCTTGCCGCCGAGCAGGCCCAGCAGGCCGCGCCGTCCCGCAAGCCCTCGACCGACCCGACCGCCTTCTGAGCCTGCCCCTCACATCTCCTGCGCCCCGTCACCGTTCTCCGGTGGCGGGGCGCTCGCGTGCACGAGCGGCAGCACGCGCGGCTCCAGCACGCAGGCCAGCGCGACCACCGTCGACGTCCGGGTGATGTTGTCATCCGCGACCATCTCGTCGATCACGCGCTGCAGGTCGTCGTTGTCCCGCGCGACCAGCTGGCACAGCAGGTCGCCCTGGCCGGTGATCGTGTGCACGGCCAGCACCTCGGGGATCGAGGCCAGGTGCGTCGTGACCGCGTCCCGGGCCCCCTGCCGGATCTCCAGGTTCGCGAACGCCGTCACCGCGTAGCCGAGCGCGGCCGGGTCGAGAGTCGGCGCGAACGAGCGGATGACGCCGCGAGCCACCAGCCGGTCGAGGCGGGCCTGCACGGTGCCGCGCGCGACCCCCAGGCGTCGGGACGCCTCCAGGACGCCGGCCCGCGGCTCGGCGGTGAGCAGGTCGAGAAGGCGGGCGTCGAGCGCGTCCACGGCGGAGAAGGGCGTTGGCCTGGGCATGCTGCACAGTATCCGCCGTAAACGGCTGCGCAAGCTGCACAGGTTGACCGACCCGAACGGCGAGTGTTGCCCAGTGCCGACGGTCGCGCCACGCTCAGCGCCATGTCGACGCAGACGCACCCCATGACCCCCAGCCCGCAGGACCGGGACTCCGGCCTCGACGTCGAGCAGCTCCGTCAGCTGGTCGGCCTGGTGGACTACGACGCCGCCGGCGACCCCTTCCCGGTCACCGGCCTGGACGCCCTGGTCTGGG
>DATFPQ010000297.1:0-8493 GCA_035264765.1 Actinomycetales bacterium
CGAGCGCCCGGACACCTGGGAGGTCCAGGGCCGGGGCGAGCTGGCCCTGGCGATCCTGGTCGAGCAGATGCGCCGCGAGGGCTTCGAGCTCACCGTCGGCAAGCCGCAGGTCGTCACGCGGGAGATCGACGGCAAGCTGCACGAGCCGGTGGAGCGGCTCACCGTGGACGCGCCGGAGGAGTACCTCGGCGCCATCACCCAGCTGCTCGCGGTCCGCAAGGGCCGGATGGAGCACATGACGAACCACGGCACCGGCTGGATCCGGATGGAGTTCCTGGTGCCCTCGCGCGGACTGATCGGGTTCCGGACCGAGTTCCTCACGGACACGCGGGGGACCGGCATCGCGCACCAGGTGTTCGAGGGCTACGAGCCGTGGTTCGGCGAGCTGCGAACCCGCCCGTCGGGGTCGATGGCCGCCGACCGGGCCGGCCAGGCGACGTCGTACGCCATGGCCAACCTGCAGGAGCGCGGCACGCTGTTCGTCGACCCGGGCACCGAGGTCTACGAGGGCATGGTCGTCGGCGAGAACTCCCGCGCGGACGACATGGACGTGAACATCTGCAAGGAGAAGAAGATGACGAACGTCCGCTCCAACGCGGACGAGCTGGAGCGGCTGGTGCCCGCCCGCAAGCTGTCGCTGGAGCAGTCGCTGGAGTTCTGCCGCGACGACGAGTGCGTCGAGGTGACGCCGGACGCGGTCCGCATCCGCAAGGTGCAGCTGTCCGCGCAGGATCGGGAGAAGGCGCGCGGTCGGGCCCGCCGCGCCTGACCTGCTGTGAAGCCGCCGGTTGGTGCGGCGGCTCACCGGAAGGTCGCGGCGCGGTCACGATTGGGCAACGAGCCGGCCCGCCCTTGCGGCGGGAGAACCGCGGTGGCATAGAGTCACGACGACTCGCGCCGGAGCATCCGCACCGAAAGGCCGACCGCATTCATGACCATTGCGTCGCAGTCCGCTGACGTCGCTCAGGGCCCGGTCCTCTCCGGCATCGCTGGGCGCTCGCCGAGCCAGATCGCGTGGTCTCGGCTCAAGCGGGACAAGGTCGGGATGATCAGCCTCGCGGTGATCACGCTCACCCTCGTGGTCGCCATCTTCGCGCCGTTGATCGCATCATTGCTCGGGCTCGACCCGCTGGAGACGCACAACGAGCTGATCGGCGACGGGGGTCTGCCGAAGGGCCCCCTGCACAGCGGGATCAGCCCGGAGCATCCGCTGGGCGTGGAGCCGGGCATCGGCCGCGACATCCTGTCCCGGCTGCTGTATGGCGCCCGGATCTCACTGCTCGTGGCGGGGCTCGGCACCCTGCTCACCGTGGTCCTCGGCGTCACGATCGGGCTGATCGCCGGCTACGTCGGCGGGCGGACCGACCGGCTGCTCGGCCGCTTCATGGACCTGGTCCTCAGTTTCCCCCAGCTGGTCCTGCTGATCTCGCTCAGCCCGATCATCCTGCAGGTTCTGAACACCAAGTTCGGCCTGACGGGCAACGCCGCCAGGATCACGTTCCTGATCCTGGTGTTCGGGATCTTCGGCTGGCCGTATCTCGCCCGCATCGTCCGCGGCCAGGTCCTGTCGCTGCGCGAGCGGGAGTTCATCGAGGCGGCGGTGTCGGTCGGCGCGAGCACCCGCCGCATTCTGCTGAAGGAGATGCTGCCCAACCTGTGGGTCCCGATCATCGTGTACGCGTCGCTGCTCCTGCCGACGTACATCGCCAGCGAGGCGGCGCTGTCCTTCCTCGGCGTGGGCATCGGGGAGCCGACCCCCACGTGGGGCAAGATGCTGTCCGACTCGGTGGCGTACTACACGGTTGACCCCCTGTACCTGTTCATCCCGGGGACGGCGCTACTGATCGTCGTTCTCGCGTTCAACCTGCTCGGCGACTCGGTCCGCGACGCGCTGGACCCGCGGGCGGGACGAAGCTGAGCCCGGCCGACCAACACCAGGTCCAGCGGCGCGTACAGCAACTATTCGACTTCCCGGCTAGGCGCCGGGAGCGGGTCCCGCTCGCCGGGAACCGGACGGACGGGCACACAGGCCCGGTCCTTGACCAGGAGGAGACGACATGAGCAAGGCCATCACCGGTCTTCGCTTCGTCGCCCTCGCCTCGGCCGGCGCTCTCGCGCTGGCCGCGTGCGGTGGTGGCGGCGACACCAGCGGTACCTCGACCCCCAGTGGCGGCAGTGGCGGGTCGGGCCAGGGACAGAAGGGTGGCACCCTCACGATTTTCACGCTCGACGAGCAGTTCACCCACCTCGACCCTCAGCGCAACTACACCGGTGAGGACCTGGCGTTCTCGAGCGGGTACCTCACCCGCACGCTCACAGCGTTCAAGTTGAGCAAGGACGGCGAGCAGGCCAACACGGTCGTCCCGGACCTGGCGACGGACACCGGCAAGCCGTCGGACGGCGCGAAGACCTGGACCTTCACGCTCCGCGACGGGGTCAAGTGGGAGGACGGCTCCGACGTCACCTGCGCCGACATCAAGTACGGCGTCTCCCGCACGTTCGCCCAGACGGTGATCACCGACGGGCCGACGTACGCCATCAGCCTCCTGGACATCCCCAAGGACGCCGACGGCAACTCCACCTACAAGGGCCCGTACGAGACCTCCAAGAACGACACGGCCGCCTTCGACAAGGCCGTGGCCTGCTCGCCGGACGGCAAGACCATCACCTTCCACCTGAACCAGCCGGCCGGTGACTTCAACAACACCGTGACCCTGGCGGCGTTCGCGCCCGTGCCGAAGGCGAAGGACACGGGTGAGAAGTACGACGACAAGATCGTGTCGAACGGCCCGTACAAGATCACCGAGTACACCAAGGGCCAGCAGCTGGTGCTCGACCGCAACCCGAACTGGAGCGCCGATACCGACGCGTACCGTCCGGCCTACCCGGACAAGATCGTGATGAAGTTCGGCGTCAGCCAGCAGACCGGCGACCAGCGCCTGATGGCCGACGCCGGCGAGGACCAGTCAGCCCTGTCGCGGGACAACCTGTCGACCTCCTCGCTCACCACGGTCTTCAACGACCCTCGCTTCGCCGACCGACGGGTCAACGAGTACGACCCGTACGTCCGCTACATCGCGATCAACGCCAAGAAGGTGCCGAACGTCAAGCACCGCCAGGCGATCATGGCCGCCCTGGACCGGGCTCAGCTGCGCACCATCGCCGGTGGCTCGTTCGGCGGTGACCTCGCCGACGGCGTGATCAAGCCGAACCTGCCGGCGGACTACGCGCCGTCCGGCGTGTGGGACAGCCTGCTCGGCGCCAAGATCCCGGACAACGGTGACCCCACGTACGCCAAGAAGCTGATCCAGGAGTCGGGTCAGCCGATGCCGACGATCACGTACGACTACAACCAGACGCCGGACAACGACAAGGGCGCGGCCGCGGTGCAGTCCTCGCTCGCCAAGGCCGGCATCACGGTGAAGCTGAACCCGATCGAGCAGGGCAAGTACTACCCGACGGTTCAGGACCCGAAGAAGGAGAACGAGCTGGCGCTGGCCGGCTGGGGCGCCGACTGGCCGAACGCCTCCACGGTCATCCCCGAGCTCTTCACCCCCAACGGCGGCTTCAAGCTCTCGCTGGCCAATGACAAGGCCTTCAACGACGCGGTGGCCAAGGCCAAGGCTGAGACGGACCGCGCCAAGCAGGGCGAGATGTGGAAGGACCTCAACAAGCAGGCCATGGCGAACGCGTGGGTCATCCCGACCCGCTTCGGTCGCGAGCAGCGCCTGGCCGGCTCGAAGGTCGCTGCGGGCAGCGGCGACGGCAAGGTCTACATCTGGTCCCCGTACGGCTCCTGGAGCTACGCGGACCTGTACGTCAAGAAGTAGTCTGCCTACTCGGTAGACGGCTCGACCGTTACGACGGCCCGGAGGCGGGTGCGACCCACCCGCCTCCGGGCCATCGGTCGGTTCTCGATCGGCCGACCCCGCCCGAACCCGGAGGCTTGCCGTGGGCACGTACATCGTCCGGCGCGTGATCGCGATGATCATGATGCTCGTGGCGCTCAGCATCATCGTCTTCCTGATGTTCTCAGCGCTGCCGACCAACCCGGCGGCGCTGACCTGCGGCAAGTCCTGCACCCCACAGGTCATCGCGGCCAACGCCAAGCGCCTGGGGTATGACCAGCCGCTGTACGTGCAGTACGGCCAGTTCGTCAAGGGCATCTTCGTCGGACGCACCTACGGCTCGGGCACCGCCACGTTCGAGTGCCCGGCGCCGTGCCTGGGCTACTCGTTCTTCCGGGGTGAGGATGTCACCACCCTGATCAAGGAGCGGCTGCCGGTCACCATGGTGGAGGCGATCGGCGCGTGCATCCTCTGGCTCATCATCGGAACGCTGGTCGGCATCCTGGCCGCGCTCAGACGCGGGCGCTGGGAGGACCGGACGGCCATGGGGCTCTCCCTGATCGGCTACTCGTTCCCCACCTTCTTCATCGGCCTGATCCTGCAGTACTTCGTGATCTTCAAGTTGAAGCTCATGGACTACCCGTCCTACACGCCGTTCAGCACGGACCCGGTCGCCTGGCTCAAGGCCTTCATCCTCCCGTGGATCACCCTCGCGCTGGTCTATGCCGCCTTCTATGCCCGGTTGACCCGCAACCAGATGCTCGACACCCTCGGTGAGGACTACATCCGCACGGCCCGGTCCAAGGGCCTGTCCGAGCGCACCGTGATCGGCAAGCACGCCCTGCGCGCCGGGCTGACTCCGATCGTCACCGCCGCCGGTCTCGACCTCGCCGCGCTGCTCGGCGGCGTCGTCATCACCGAGTACATCTTCAACCTGCCGGGTCTGGGTCAGCTGGCGCTGCGGTCGGTCATCGAGTCGGACCTGCCGCTGATCACCGCCGTGGTCCTGGTCGCCGGGGCGTTCGTGATCCTGGCCAACCTCATCGTCGACCTGCTGTATGCCGTGATCGACCCGAGAGTGAGGCTGGGATGAGCGCTTTCCTGGAGGTCGAGGACCTGCAGGTCCGCTTCCGCACCGAGGACGGCGTGGTCAACGCCTGTGACGGCGTCTCGCTGGACGTCGACAGAGGCCGCACGCTCGCCATCGTCGGCGAGTCCGGCTCCGGCAAGAGCGTGACCAGCGGCGCGATCATGGGGCTGCACAACCGCAAGCGCACCGAGATCCACGGCTCCGTCCGCCTGGACGGCGAGGAGCTCCTGACCGCCAGCGACGCGCGGCTGCGCGAGCTGCGCGGCAAGCGGATGGCGATGATCTTCCAGGATCCGCTCTCCTCGCTGCACCCCTTCTACAAGGTCGGTCGCCAGCTGGTCGAGGCCGCGCTGGTGCACCAGGACGTCAGCCGGTCCGACGCCCGCAGGCGGGCGGTGGACATGCTCAAGCGGGTCGGCATCCCGAACGCCGAGCACCGGGTGGACGAGTATCCCCATCAGCTCTCCGGCGGCATGCGCCAGCGCGTGATGATCGCGATGGCGCTGATCAACGACCCGGACCTGATCATCGCGGACGAGCCGACCACCGCGCTCGACGTCACCGTCCAGGCGCAGGTCATCGACCTGCTGAAGTCGCTGCAGGGCGAGTTCGGCACGGCGATCATCCTGATCACCCACGACCTCGGCGTGGTGGCCGAGACGGCCGACGACGTCGCCGTGATGTACGCCGGCCGGGTCGTCGAGCGGGCTGCTGTCCGCGACCTCTTCCATGACCCGAAGATGCCGTACACGTGGGGCCTGCTCAGCTCGCTGCCGCGCCTGGACGAGGTGTCCGCGGACCGGCTGAAGCCGATCCCGGGTCAGCCCCCGTCGCTGATCAACCTGCCCCCGGGCTGCGTCTTCCGACCGCGCTGCCAGTACCACCAGTTCGTCCCGGGCAACCTTTGCGACACCGTGCGGCCGGAGCTGGACGAGAACGCTCCCGGGCACTACGCCCGTTGCCACCTCACGGTGGCCCAGAAGGACGAGCTGGCCGCGGCCCGGCTCGCGACCCACGCCAAGGAGGGCGCATGAACACCCGACGTCCCTGGATGCGCCCGGTGCGCGGGGAGCACGCATGAGCGACCCGGTCCTGAGGGTCACCGACCTGCAGAAGTACTTCCCGATCACGCACGGGCTGCTGCGCCGCCACGTCGGCGACGTCAAGGCCGTCGACGGTGTGGACATCGCGGTCCACGAGCGGGAGACGATCGGCCTGGTCGGTGAGAGCGGCTGTGGGAAGTCCACCGCCGGTCGCACCATGCTGAAGCTTCTCCAGCCCACCGGTGGCCGGATCGAGTACCAGGGTCGCGACATCACCGAGCTGTCCCGCCGGGAGATGGTTCCGCTGCGTCGCGAGATGCAGATGGTCTTCCAGGACCCCTACAACTCGCTGAACCCCCGGCACACGGTCGGCACGATCATCGGCACGCCGTTCAAGGTGCAGGGCGTCACCCCGAAGGGTGGCGTCAAGGCGGCCGTTCAGGACGTCATGGAACGGGTGGGGCTCAACCCCGAGCACTACAACCGTTACCCCAACGAGTTCTCCGGCGGCCAGCGTCAGCGCATCGGCATCGCCCGCGCCGTCGTGCTGCGGCCGCGCCTGATCATCGCGGACGAGCCGGTGTCGGCCCTGGACGTGTCGATCCAGGCGCAGGTGGTGAACCTGCTCGAGGACATCCAGGACGAGTTCGGGCTGTCCTACGTGGTCATCGCGCACGACCTGTCCGTGGTGCGGCACATCTCGGACCGGGTCGCGGTGATGTACCTGGGCCACCTGGTCGAGCTGGCCCCTGCCGACGTGCTCTACGCCCAGCCGCTGCACCCCTACACGCACGCGCTGATGTCGGCGGTCCCGGTGCCGGACCCGGACTCCAACGCGCGCCGCGAGCGGATCCTGCTGCAGGGCGACCTGCCGTCCCCGAGCAACCCGCCATCCGGGTGCGTGTTCCGGACGCGCTGCCCCAAGGCCCAGGACCGGTGCGCCGTCGAGGTGCCGCTGCTGCGTGAGCTGGCGCCCGGCCACACCGTCGCCTGCCACTTCCCGGAGTACGGCGACCTGGGCTCGCGGGCCGAGGGCGGGCAGGACGCCACCCCGCAGGACCGCGTCCCGGCGTGACGGCGCGTTCCCACCGGGGCCGGCTGCTGCTCGTCCACGCCCACCCGGATGACGAGACGCTGACCACTGGGGCGACCCTGGCTCGCTACGCCGCCGAGGGAGCAGGCGTCACGCTCGTCACCTGCACGCTCGGCGAGGAGGGCGAGGTGATCCCGCCCGCCCTGCGGCACCTGGAGTCGGGCCACGACGACGCGCTCGGCCGGCACCGCTCGGGTGAGCTGGCCGACGCCATGGCCGCGCTCGGCGTCCGGGACCACCGGCTGCTGGCCGCCGGCCGGTGGCGCGACTCGGGCATGGCCTGGCTCGCCCCCGGAATCGCCGGGGCCGGCGTACAGGCCGCGCACCCGGACGCGTTCGCGCGAGCGGACGTCGACGAGGCGGCGGCCTCGCTGGCCCAGGTGGTCCGCGACGTGCGTCCGCACGTCGTCGTGACGTACGACCCGGAGGGCGGGTACGGGCACCCGGATCACGTGCAGGCGCACCGGGTGGCCACCCGCGCCGTCGAGCTGGCGGAGCAGGAGGGCCCCGGGACGCCGGACGGGAACCGGCTGCCCGGCTGGGAGGTACCCCGGCTGTGCTGGGTGCAGGTGGCACGGTCGTGGGCCGAGCGGGAACGCAAGCAGGTGCTGCGCGCGGCCGCCGACGGCACGCTCCCGGCGCCGCTTCAGGCTCCCGACCCCGACGCCGGGTTCCCGCCCGCCGTCGTGCCGGACGACGAGATCGGCTGCGTGGTCGACGGGGCTGCGCACACCGCCGAGCTGGTGCGGGCGCTGCGCGCGCACGACACCCAGGTGCGGGTGCTGCCGCCCTGGTACGGGTTGTCCAACGACGTCGCCCACGTGCTGTCACCGGTGGAGGGTTTCCGCCTGGCCCGGGGCGTCACGTGGCCTGATGGGGCCAGGGCGGACGATCTGTTCGCCGGCCTCGACCTGGCGGACTGATCCTTCACGCTCCGTGTCCGCTGCCGTACACGGCGTCGCTGACGGTTCGCCGTCCGGGCTAACCTGCGGGCCCGCGCCGATGACATCCGGAAGGCTGGGTCCCCGCCCGGGATCGAGCGGGCCGGCCGACTGCGGAGGTTCCCGTGACGCACCCCTCCCCCCTGCTGGACGCCGCGGCAGGGCCGCGACCACTGCAGGGCGCGGACGTCGCCGCTGCCCGCGAGCGCACCCGGCGGCGCCGGCTCTGGTGGGTGGCCGCGGCCCTCGCGCCGGTGCTGGCCTGGCTGTGGTGGCGGCTGCTCACGGGCAACCCCGTCACCGGCGTCCATCTGCCGTGGGTGGACCCGCTGTACCAGCTTAGTGGTGGGTTCTTCGTGGTTCTGATGCTGGTCCTGGCCGCGACGACGCTGGGCGCCGGCCGCTCCCCGCACGTGGTGGTGCGGCCGGAGCAGATCGACGTCGGGCTCGACGACGTGGTGGGCATCGACGTCGTGAA
>DATFPQ010000298.1:0-45013 GCA_035264765.1 Actinomycetales bacterium
CCGCTGCACCAGCCCGGCACGCACCGAGGAGGCCCGCGTCAGCCGAGCCAGCTCCTCCCGATCGGCATCGCTCACGGCCAGCGCAGCAGCAGGACGATTCGCCATGCTCCATGATCCCAGCCCACAATCGTAAACCAACTAACGACACGCGGCACTAGCGCCCACTGGATTCGGCTCAGGCGTACCTGCCGTCCGGCAGGACGGCGTGCAACACCAGGCTGACAAGCGAGACAACCAGTGCCGCGAGGATGGCGGTCGGCCACAACCGGTCCAGGTGCAGCGTCAGGGTCGTGTGCCCGGACAGCCACGCGGTGAGCTGCAGCATCACGGCGTTGACGGCGACCTTGATCACGAAGGACCCCATCGCCGCATCGTGCCACCCCGTGGCGTCGAGTCCGGGTCCCGGACACACCGCGGGCCGAGAGGACGATGCCCTCCCGGCCCGCGACGCGAAGCTGGTGCTGCTACTTCGTCGAGTCGATCCGCAGCCGAAGCGAGGTGCCCTGCTGCTTCTCGACCTTCATCCGGACGCCCGCGTTCGGCACCTTCACCGAGGACTGCGGGATCGCGGCGTTCCAGTACGATTTGCGGTCGTCGAACGTCGGGACCGCGTTCTGACCGCGCACGTAGCTGGACCGGCCGGCCAGGTGCAGGGTCATCGACTGCGCCCGCTTCCGGGAGAACGTCGCGTCGTACACCTGGACCCGCGAGCGCCACGGCTTGCCGTCGATCCGGTAGATGGGCGCCGAGTGGGCGTCGACCGGCAGGACCAGGCCGGAGCCCGGGTGCTGGCTGGTGTTGTTGTCCGACTCCGAGGTGTCCCAGTAGCTGACCAGCAGGCCGGGCTGGTAGGAGAAGTGCTCCACCCAGTCGGGGCGGTCAGCGAAGCCGAAGTTGTACGGCCCGCTCTTCAGCCACCGGTCGTAGGACGTGTAGGTCCGGTTCGACGCGATGTAGTAGTGGGGGAACTCTTCCGTGACGCTCGCCTGCTCGCGGGTGAAGCCCTTCGCGTCCCAGCCGCCGGCCGCCGTCTCGGCGCCGTCGCTGAAGATGGTCCCGCCACCCGAGGTCAGGGTCACGTCGTCGACGAAGATGCCGCTCCACCCCAGCTTCGGGTCGTTGCCCTGGGCGGCGCCGTCGGTCTGGTAGCGGATCCGCAGCTTGACCGTCTTGCCGGCGTACTTGGACAGGTCGTACGTCGCCGGCGTGTAGGTCGCCTGCGTGCCGTCGATGCCGTTCTGCTCCTTGGCGTTGGTGTTGGAGCCGGCCACGGACTCGAAGACGCCGTTGCCCGGGTCGACCTCGACGAACGCGTAGTCGCAGGCGTCCGGACCGCAGTCCTCGATGTTCCAGCGGGCCTTCAAGGAGAGCATGGAGGTGCCGGAGCCGAGGGTCACCGAGCGGGTGAGGGTGTTGTTCAGGTCGTCACCCTGACCGCTGAACCACTGCCAGGAGCCGGACGCCGGAGCGCCGAGCTGGGTGGTGATCTTCTTGTCCGGCAGCGGGACGACGACGCCCTGGGGCCGCTTGCTGTTGAACTCGTGCGGGCCGAGCACCAGCGTGCGCTTCGTGCCGGCCGGCACGATCTCGTAGTCCAACCAGCCGAGCTGGATCTTGTCCCAGGCGCTGAGGTCGCCCGGCTTGGTGCCGATCGCCTCACCCGGTGCGTTCAGCCGGCTCTGCGCCATCAGGTTCCACCACTCGACGCCGTTGTCGCCGCCCGCGGTGTCGTAGTGGTCCGGCAGGCCCAGGTCGTGGCCGTACTCGTGAGCGAAGACGGACAGGCCGCCGTTCTCCGGCTGGATGGTGTAGTCACCGACCCACAGGCCGGTGTCGCCGACCTGAGTGCCGCCGAGCCTGTTGGTCGCCGGGCCGGTCCTGCCCTGGTCGTTGAGGAAGGCGTACCAGCGGTGGCTCCAGATGGCGTCCTCGCCCTGGTGCGGGTCACCGTCGGCCTGGTCGCCGCCGGCGTGGACGATCTGGAAGTGGTCGAGGTAGCCGTCCGGCTCGTTGAAGTTGCCGTCGCTGTCGTGGTCGTAGCGGTCCCACTGGTCGAACGTGGCCAGCTCGGTCTTGATCGCAGCGGTCGTCATCCCCGCCTGCCGGCGGTCTGCCACCCACTGGTTGACGGCGTCGCGCACCAGCTCCCAGGTGTTCGAGCACACGGTGCCTGCACAGGGGAACCCGTTGCTCCGTCCGTACCGGGCCTCGTTGTAGCGAACCTTCACCCAGTCGGTCACCTCGCCGTTGACCGTGTACCGACCGGACGACTGCTTCTTGTAGTACGACGCGACGGAGTTCTCGCCCGTGCCGAAGTACATGTCCTGGAAGTGCTGGCGGTTGTAGTTCGCCTGCCAGATGGTGGAGTTGTCCTTGCTGCGGTCCGGCTGCGGGATCTTGTTCCGCAGCGGGCCCTCGTACGTCGTCGGCCCGGGGGTCACCGGGTCGATGTCCTTGTCCGGGTAGTCCTTGTGCCGCTCGTTGCCGAACTCAGCGAGGACGACGAAGATCCGGTCCGTCTTCTCGCGCGCGAGCTCGACGTACTGGTTCTGTCCGCCCCGGGCCTTCAGCGCCCGGCCCGAGCCGGCCGCGGCCGCGCGGGCGCCGGCCTCGCGACCCACCTTGACGACGGTGCTGCCGTTCCTGGTCACCGGCTTGGCCTGGCCGGCGATCACCTCCTGCAGCGCCTCCTCTCGGAGCTCGCGGCGCTTGGTCTCAAGCGGGTTCGACAGCTCGTCGGAGGCGTGGACGGCCTTGGCCTGGGAGGTGACGGGTGGAGCGGCGGTGGCGGGCGCGATGCCGAACGCGGCACCAGCCCCGGAGGCGAGCACCAGGCTCACGACCCCCGCGGTGACCTTACGCACATGTACTCCTTCGTGGGGATGACGGGCGCAGACCACGCCCCGCAACCGAATTCGGTCAGGGGGCGTGGTCTGGGTCTGCAACGTAGACGAACAGCATCACCGCGCACAGTGGAACACATGACAATCTTTTCGCGGAACCCCGCTTTGCCGGGCTGTCGTCCGTCAGTCGTACAGTGACGCGCATGAGCCAGGACGACGACGCCGTCGCCGGCCGACCGCATCAGCAGGTACGGCTGCGGGCGGCGCTGGGTGCGTTGCCTGCGTACGCCCCGGGCAAGCCCGCGGCCTCGCGGCCGGGGCTAACGACGTACAAGGTCTCGTCGAACGAGAATCCTTACCCCCCGCTGCCCGCGGTACAGCGCGTGGTGGAGCGGGCCGCGGCCGACATCAACCGTTACCCCGACATGTTCGCGACCCGCCTGGTCGAGGCGGTGTCGCGGCACCTAGGCGTCCCTGCGGAGTGCGTCGCGACCGGCACCGGCAGCGTCGGAGTCCTCGGCCAGCTGGCGGTGGCGACCTGCGGACCCGGCGACGAGGTGGTCTACGCCTGGCGGTCGTTCGAGGCGTACCCCATCGTCGTGCAGCTGAGCGGAGCCACGCCCGTGCCGGTGGCGCTGCGTCCGGACGGCCGGCACGACCTGGCCGCGATGGCGGACGCCATCACCGAGCGCACGCGGCTGGTGCTGGTCTGCACCCCGAACAACCCCACCGGTCCCGCGGTGCACGCCGATGAGCTGGAGGCCTTCCTCGACCGTGTGCCGGCGGACGTCCTGGTCGTGATCGACGAGGCCTACACCGAGTTCGTGCGCGACCCGCTCGCGCCGGACGCTCTCGCGGTCCACCGCGCCCGGCCGAATGTGGCGGTCCTGCGGACGTTCTCCAAGGCCTACGGGCTGGCCGGCCTGCGGGTCGGGTTCGCGGTCGCGCACCCGCCGGTCGCGGAGGCGCTGCGCAAGGCTGCCGTGCCGTTCGGCGTGTCCGGCATCGCCCAGGAGGCGGCGGTCGCGTCGCTGGCGGCGGCCGACGAGCTCGCGGAACGGGTGGAGGCGCTGGTCGCGGAGCGGGGTCGGGTGGTCGCCGGCCTGGCGGAGCAGGGCTGGCAGCTTCCTGACACCCAGGCCAACTTCGTCTGGTTCCCGATGGGGCCTAAGACCCCGGACCTCGCGGCCGCGTTCGACGAGGCCGGCCTGGTGGTGCGTCCGTATGGCAACGACGGGGTGCGGGTGACGATCGGCGAGTTCGAGGCCAACGACCGGCTGCTGGACGTTGCGGCCGCCTACCGTGCAGCACACCGCCCCTGAGGGGGCCGAGAAGGCTGCCGGCCCTGGTCGCATGGTCCCAGCGGGCCATGCTCCGAACTAGTCCGAACGGGGCATGGTCGAGGGCGGTGCGCTGGCCGTACGCTGGAGTGCGTCAGTGACGGAACGCTGCCGTTCGTGAGCAATCCGTGATTTCGGCTTAAGGTGCAGGGCCGAATGGTCGATACAGCACTCGAACAGTCGGATACAGACGCCGGGGGCGGTGACCATGGTAGACAGCGACGGACAGCAGGCGCGCGAGCCGAAGGTGCTACGCGTGCGTGTCGTCGCGCCTACGGCCGCCGTCGCCGCGTTCTCCACGTTGACCTTGGTGGGCGTCGCGGCGCTGGGCTTCGCGTCCGGCGACCTGGGGTCAGAGCCGTCCTCGTCGGACGCTCAGTGGTCCGTCACCTCGCCCCGCGACGTCCGGGCGATCGCCACCGTGTCCGAGCAGGCCGCGGCCACGCCCGGCGTGGCCGGCTCCGCCAATGGGTCGGGTAACACCGCGTCGTCCGAGAACTCCGCGTCCAGTGTGGCTACCTCCGGGAACGCCGCGGCCGATGCGACGCCGTCCTTGTCCGTGACGCAGGGCGGGGCCGTCGTCGGTGAGACGGCGCCCGGCCGTCCCGTCGCCGTTCCCTCCGACACCTCCGGTGCCGCCGCGCCCGCGCCCGCGCAGGCCGGTGCCTCCACACCCAAGGGCACCGGTCAGCTGAGCATCCGGCTCAGCCTCGCGCTGCTCGAGCAGGCACGGCAGTCCGTGGCCGACGGCCTGCAGGCCGGCCTCAGGACGCTGAGTCCCGTCGATTCCGAGCGCCTGCAGCGCGAGCTCAGCACGTCGCCTGCACTCAACGCGGCGGTGACCGACGCCACGAGCACGGCCGCCGAGAGCTCGCTGCGTGCCGCCCAGGAGACGAGCGGCCCCGACGTCCAGCCGGCCGTGGTCACGAGGGCCGCGGAGACCGCGTTCATGCGGGTGCTGCCCGAGGAGCTCACCCGGACCGTGCACCCGGTCGTGATGGCCGCGCTGGCCGAGACCGGCGCCGAGGTCTCCCCGCAGATGCTGGATAGCGCACTCGATGACGTGACCGTCGACGCCGCGAGGCAGCTGTCCGCGCTCGCCGTTCCTCAGGTGCGCACGCAGGTCGCGGCGCTGGTCGAGACGACCGCCGGCGAGGGCGTGAGCGCCCCCACGGCCTCCGTGACCACCGAGCCCCCGCCCGGCGGCGGCTCGACGACGAACGACCCCCCCGGCTCCGGACGGAACCCCGGCTCCGGAACGACCACCGACCCGGACCCCAGCGACTCCGGCCGGTCCAGCGGCACCAGCTCGACCGGGAGCTCGAGCGACCCGGCGTCGGGTTCGCGGGCCACCTCCGAGTCCTCCGAGACCAACCGGCGCATACCGGGCGACGATCCCACCAGCCCGACGTCGACCGACCCAGCGCCGGACGGTGTCGACCACGTGGTCGTCGTCCCGTCCACGAAGGAGTCGTCGAGCACGGACCCGTCAAGCGCGGAGCCGTCGACGCCGGAGCCGAGGCATGCGGAGCCGGCCACGCCCGATCCGGCCACGACTCAGCGGTCCACGAGCGAGCCGTCGACGGCTCCGGACGCCCCGAGCTCGGCGCCGGAGTCGGCCCCGACCTCCCCGGCGCAGACCGTGCCCGAGAGCGCGCCGGAGACCGCTCCGGAGGCTGGTTCGGACACCGCGTCGGAGGCTGCTCCGGACACCGCGTCGGAGGCTGCTCCCGAGACCGCGCCGGAGACCGCTCCGGACACCGCGCGCGACGCGGGGTCGACCGTTACGGACGCGCCGTCGTCCGACGCCTCCTGAGCTAGCGTCCTCGCCCGCGAGCGGGTTCGTGTTGCCTGCGGCCACGAACCGGCGTCGACGCGGGTACGTTGTCCCCAGCACGGCCGTGACCCGGGTCACACCCGGTCCGACCGCGGCCCGCGCGCCGGCGCACCCGTCCTGCGTGCGGCAAGGCACCGTGGGCGGGAGACCCCCGGCTGCGGGACGACGAAGGAGACCACGTGACCGACAGCGCCGTCGGGCGCGGGGAGGCCGTCAGCACCGTCGACGGTGGCCCCGAGCTGATCCAGCTGCTCACCCCTGCGGGAGAGCGGACCCACCACCCCGAGTACAGCCGGTACGTCGAGCACCTCGATGCCGACGATCTGCGCGGTCTGCTGCGCGACCTGACCCTGGTGCGGCGGGTCGACACCGAAGCCACCGCGCTGCAGCGCCAGGGCGAGCTGGGGATCTGGGCCAGCCTGCTCGGCCAGGAGGCCGCGCAGGTGGGGTCCGGGCGGGCACTGGCCCCGCAGGACTACGCCTTCCCGACCTACCGCGAGCACGGTGTCGCCTGGTGCCGCGGCGTCGACCCGTTGAACCTGCTCGGGCTGTTCCGCGGCGTAAACCACGGCGGCTGGGACCCCGACGAGAAGAACTTCCACTTGTACACGATCGTGATCGGCGCGCAGACCCTGCACGCCACCGGTTACGCCATGGGGATCCAGCGCGACGGCGCGGTCGGCACCGGTGACCCCAGCCGCGACGCCGCCGTCATCGCGTACTTCGGCGACGGCGCGACCGCCCAGGGCGACGTGAACGAGGCGTTCGTGTTCGCGGCGGTGCAGAACGCGCCGGTCGTCTTCTTCTGCCAGAACAACCAGTGGGCGATCTCCGAGCCGAACGACCGGCAGACCCGGATCCCGCTGTACCGCCGCGCCGCCGGCTTCGGCTTTCCCGGCGTTCGGGTCGACGGCAACGACGTCCTGGCTGTGTACGCCGTGACCAAGGCGGCGCTGGAGAGCGCCCGGTCGGGCAACGGCCCCACGTTCGTCGAGGCGTTCACGTACCGGATGGGCGCGCACACGACGTCCGACGACCCGACTCGCTACCGGGTGGCGGCGGAGGTCGACATCTGGAAGGAGCGGGACCCCATCGTCCGGCTCCGCAACCACCTGCTGGCCCAGGGACTGGTGGACGACGCCTTCTTCGAGGCGCTGCAGGCGGAGAGCGACCAGCTCGCGGCACACGTGCGGCAGGGCTGCCTCGCGCTGCCGGACCCCGACCCGCTGTCGATGTTCGACCACGTCTTCGTCGACGAGCACCCGCTGCTGCAGCAGGAGCGGCGCGAGTTCGCCTCCTACCGCGAGTCGTTCCTCGACGGAGGGGAGAGCTGATGGCCTCGATCACCCTCGCGAAGGGCATCAACACCGGCCTGCGCGCCGCGATGGAGGCCGATCCCAAGGTCGTCCTGATGGGCGAGGACATCGGCAAGCTCGGTGGGGTCTTCCGGGTCACGGACGGCCTGCAGAAGGACTTCGGCGAGCACCGGGTGATCGACACGCCCCTGGCCGAGTCGGGCATCATCGGCACCGCCATCGGGATGGCGCTGCGCGGCTACCGCCCGGTGTGCGAGATCCAGTTCGACGGGTTCGTCTACCCGGCCTTCGACCAGATCGTGTCGCAGCTGGCCAAGATGCGGGCGCGCGCCCTTGGCGCCGTCACTCTCCCGGTCGTGGTCCGGATCCCGGTCGGCGGCGGCATCGGTGCGGTCGAGCACCACAGCGAGTCCAACGAGGCCTACTTCGCCCACACCGCCGGGCTGCGGGTGGTGTGCTGCTCGGACCCGGTCGACGCCCACTTCATGATCCAGCAGGCCATCGCCAGCGACGACCCGGTGATCTTCTACGAGCCCAAGCGGCGCTACTGGGAGAAGGCGGACCTGCCGGAGGGGCTCACGCTGGGCGACGCCATGCCGCTGCACCGGGCCAAGGTGGTGCGCGAGGGGGAGCACGTGACGCTCGCCGCGTACGGCCCGATGGTCAAGACCTGCCTGGAGGCGGCCGCTGCCGCCGCGGAGGAGGAGCACAGCCTGGAGGTCGTCGACCTGCGCTCGCTGTCGCCGCTCGACGTCGACACGCTGGCGGCCTCGGTCGAGAAGACCGGCCGGCTCGTCGTCGTCCACGAGGCGTCCACGTTCGTCGGCATGGGCGCGGAGGTCGCGGCGCGGATCAGCGAGCGCTGCTTCTACCACCTGGAGGCCCCGGTGCTGCGGGTCGGCGGCTTCAACGTGCCGTACCCGGCGAGCAAGCTGGAGGAGGAGTTCCTTCCCGACCTCGACCGCGTGCTGGACGCCATCGACCGCTCGCTCGCGTACTGAGGAAGGGGAGCCGACATGCCTGACATCAAGCAGTTCCGACTCCCCGACGTGGGCGAGGGCCTGACCGAGGCAGAGATCGTCACGTGGCGGGTGAAGGCCGGCGACGAGGTCGCCGTCAACGACGTCGTCGTCGAGATCGAGACGGCGAAGTCGCTCGTCGAGCTGCCGGTGCCGTACACCGGCCGGGTGCACGAGCTGCTGGTCGCCGAGGGACGCACCGTGGACGTCGGGACACCGATCATCGCGGTCGACGTCGATCCCGCCGGCGCCGCAGGCCACCAGGATCCACCAGGTGCCGCCCCTGGTGCGACCACGGTCGAGGCCGCCCCCGCCGAAGGTGCAGTCGAGCCGGGGCTGATCGGCGGGCCGGCGCCCGGCGGTCGTACCTCGGTGCTCGTGGGCTACGGGCCCCGCACGGCGTCGACGGTTCGACGTCCCCGCAAGGCGAACGTCGACTCGCTCGCGGAGGGGCCGGTGAAGCCCCAGCGGCACGGCGGCTTCGAGGTCGGTCGCATGGTCGAGCAGCAGCTCCTCGAGCAGGAGTCGGTGCCGCGTCCCCAGCCGCACCGGCGTCCGCACGCGGAGGTGCCCGGCGTCCACCCGCCCGAGCACACGTGGTCCGGGCCCGTGCGCTGCAAGCCGCCCGTGCGCAGACTGGCCAAGGACCTCGGCGTGGACCTGCGCAGCGTCCGGCCGACCGGACCGGATGGCACCGTGACCCGGGACGACGTCCTGTCGGCGTCCGAGCCGCTGATGGCGCCGATGGTCGTGGCGTCCGGCGAGCGGGAGACCCGGGTGCCGGTGAAGGGGGTGCGCCGCGCCACCGCGCAGGCAATGGTTGCCAGCGCCTTCACGGCCCCGCACGTGACGGAGTTCGTCACCGTCGACGTCACCCGCACCATGCGGCTGGTCCAGCGGTTGCGTGCCGACCGCGAGTTCGATGGCGTCAAGGTCTCACCGCTGCTCGTGGTGGCCAAGGCGCTGCTGCTCGCGGTGCGGCGCAACCCCGAGATCAACGCCGCCTGGGATGAGCAGGCGCAGGAGATTGTGGTCAAGCACTACGTGAACCTGGGCATCGCCGCGGCCACCCCACGCGGGCTGGTCGTGCCGAACATCAAGGACGCGCAGAACCGGTCGCTGCGCCAGCTCGCGGAGGACCTGGCTGCGCTGACCGCGACGGCCCGCGAGGGTCGCACCGCACCAGCGGATATGGCCGGCGGCACCATCTCGATCACGAACGTCGGCGTCTTCGGCGTCGACACCGGCACCCCGATCCTCAACCCCGGGGAGGCGGCCATCCTGGCGCTCGGCGCGGTGCGTCCGACGCCGTGGGTCCACAAGGGCCGGGTCGTGCCGCGCCAGGTCACCACGCTCGCGCTGAGCTTCGACCACCGCCTGGTGGATGGCGACCTCGGCAGCCGGTTCCTCGCCGACGTCGCCGCCGTGCTGGAGCGCCCCGACCGTGCCCTGGTCTGGGACTGAGCGGACCCACTACCCCGAGACGACGCGATCCCGGCACCGGAGCAGGTCCGAGTGCCGGGATCGCGTCCGTTCGCCGCGGAACGGGCGGTGTCAGGCCAGGTGGCGACCCTGGTACGTCGGGCTGGAACCGCGGTCCGGCTCGACGTCGGCCTGGTGCCGTCCGCCGCGCCGGACGCCGTCCGCCGAGCCGCGGTCGCTGGGAATGCCGTCGCTGGAGCCGCGGTCGCTCGAGGCGCGGTCGCTAGAGACGCCGTCCCCAGACGCACCGTTTCCGACACCGTTGAACCCACCGTTGCCGGAGACGCCCGCCGCGGGGGTGGACCGCAGCGACGGCGCCGCCTCCATGGCGGCGCCCGCACCGATCCCGCCGCCGGCCACCGCACCCACGCGCTCACCGAGCCGGTTGCTGGAGTCGCCGGCGTAGCCGGGGCCGGGCAGGCCCGTCTCCTCGGCCTGCAGCAGCGCCGCGGCGTCGGCCCGCTCGCTGGCCGCCGCCTCCAGGCCGGACTGCGAGCGCAGCTCCACCTGCGGGAGGAACGTCACGACGACCAGCCCGACGGCCACGACCACGGCGGCCGACAGGAAGACCAGGCTCATCGACTCCGCGAAGCCCACCAGGAACGGGTGCGCCAGCCGCTGGTCGATCTCGTTGATGAAGGACGAGTCGTTCAGCGCCGAGCTGCCGGCCAGGGAGCCGGAGCGCAGCGCCTGCGCCGTCTGGGCGTTGGCCGGGTCCGCGAGCGCGGCCCGGAACGCGCTGGTGACCTGCGCCTCCCGGAACGCCGTGGCGAGGTTGCCGGGCAGGCTGCTGAACAGGATGGACAGGAAGATCGCCACACCCAGGGTGCCACCGATCTGCCGGAAGAACGTGGCCGACGCGGTGGCGACCCCGATGTCGCGGGGGGACACCGCGTTCTGGATCGCCAGCACGAGCGGCTGCATGTTGTTGCCCAGGCCGTAGCCGAACACCAGCATCACGATCATGGTCTGCCACAGCGGCGTGTCGGCCGTCACGCGGCTGAAGGCGAGCAGCGCCACCAGCATCAGCGTGGTTCCGATCACCGGGAAGATCTTGTAGCGGCCGGTGCGGGAGATGAGCTGGCCGGACACCACCGAGCCGCTCATGATGCCCAGCGTCAGCGGGAGCAGCTGCAGGCCGGCCACGGTCGGCGACGACCCCTTGACGATCTGCAGGTAGAGCGGCAGCACCGAGATGCCCCCGAACATGCCCATGCCGATGACGACGTTGGCGATGGTGCTCACCGACACCGTGCGGTTCTTGAACAGACGCAGCGGGATCAGCGCCTCCTCACCCATCGCGCGTTCGGCCAGGAAGAACAGCACCAGGCCGGCGGCGCCGACCGCGTAGCAGGCGATCGAGCGGGCGGAGTCCCAGCCCCAGCCGCGGCCCTGCTCGGCGACGGTCAGCAGCGGCACCAGCGCGATGGCCAGGGCGGTGGCGCCCTTCCAGTCGATCCGGTGGTCGCGGGGGTGGTGCTCGATGTTGAGGGTGTGGTTGACCACGAAGAGGGCGGCGAAGCCGATCGGCACGTTCACCAGGAAGACCCAGCGCCAGCCGGTGATGCCGAGGATCGTGTCGGCGCCGGCGAAGAAGCCGCCGACGACCGGCCCGAGGACGCTCGAGGTGCCGAAGACGGCGAGGAAGTAGCCCTGGTACTTGGCCCGCTCCCGCGGCGGCACGATGTCGCCGATGATCGCCAGGGCCAGGGTGAACAGGCCACCGGCGCCGATGCCCTGGAACGCACGGAAGGCGGCGAGCATGTACATCGACGTCGAGAAGGTGCACAGCAGCGAGCCGAGGATGAAGATCGAGATCGCGGCGATGAAGAGCGGCTTGCGCCCGTAGATGTCCGACAGCTTGCCGTAGAGCGGCGTCGTGATCGTCGAGGTGATCAGGTAGGCCGTCGTCACCCAGGCCTGTACCGACAGCCCGTTGAGGTCGTCGGCGATGGTCCGGATCGCGGTGGCGACGATGGTCTGGTCGAGCGCCGCGAGGAACATGCCCATCATCAGGCCGGCCAGGATGGTGACGATCTGCCGGTGGGTCAGGCCGCCACCGGAGTCGACCGGCGCAGACGCGACCCCGCCGGGGGCCGCCGCGGTGGTGGGGGCTTCGGTGCTCATCGGCTCTCCCGGGAGGTCAGCGTCTTCGTCAGCAGCGGACGGTGCCGCTCGATGTCGTTGGTGAAGCGGGTGAGCAGGCAGGTGAGCTGCTCGACGTCGCCGTCGGACCAGTCGGCCAGCACGATGTCGAACATCGCCTCGCGGTCGGCCCGGATGCGGCGGAACAGCTCTTCACCCCGCTCGGTCGCGGCCAGCTGGACGGCGCGCCGGTCGGCCGGGTCGGGACGGCGCTCCACCAGGCCGAGGTCGACCAGGGTGGCGGCCTGTCGGCTGACCGTGGAGGGGTCCGCGGCCACCGAGGTCGCGAGGTCGCGCGAGCGCATCGGGCCGTCCTGCACCAGGTGGAACAGCAGCACGTACGCCGACCAGTCGGCGCCGTGCCGGGAGTGGGCCGCGGCCTGCGCCTTGAGGCTGCCGAGCTGACGCATCAGCCGGACGACCTGGGCGCTCACCTGCCCGGTCGACACGCGCGCGTCAGGTGCGATGGACATGGGGAATCCCTAAGGGAGCGAAGTTACTTGCTTGCGTCAAGCAACGAGCATGGTCGCCCCCGGGGCTGCCGTCAAATGCGCCTGCCACGATCGGCCTACCCTGGACACGTGCCCGACAACGCCGTGACGTCGACCGTGCCCACCAGCGGGGACCGTCGCGTCGTCCGGCCCGCGCCGGGAACCAGCGCCGGTGGTGCGCGCGTTCTGGCGGCCCTGGCCGTGCCGGCTGTGGTCGCCTGCTGCGCGGCGCTGCTGCTCACCAGCGGCGCCGCCGGGACTGCGATCGACGACCCGGGCGGGCTCACCCGCTGGGGCCTTCCCCTCGTCCGGGTGGTCAGGGACCTGGCCGCGGCGCTGACCGTCGGGTTGCTGGTCGTGGCCGTCACCGTGCTGCCTGCCGACGGCGGGACGTCCACCGGGCGCCACGGGCACGAGCGGCCACAGGCCCTGGGCGGCGTCACCGCGCGGGCTGGCCGACTGGCCAGCGCCGCGGGAGCGGTGTGGGTGGTGTCCGGCGCGCTCGTCCTGCTCCTGACCTACTCGCGGATCTCCGGCGTCGCGGTCACCGACCCCCGGTTCGCCGGCGGCCTCAGCGCTTTCCTCACCAGCATCCAGGTGCTGCGCTCGCTGCTGATCAGCACGCTGGTGGCCGCGGCCGTCACGACGGGCGTGGCGGTCGCGACCCGGCACACGACGCTCGCCCTGATGTCCGTCCTCGCGCTCGTGGCGCTGCTGCCCGTGGCGCTCACCGGACACGCCGCCGGGACCGCGAGCCATGAGGTCGCCGTCGACAGCCTTGCCGCGCATCTGGTCGGGGTCACCGTGTGGGTCGGCGGGCTGGCCGCGCTGGTGCTGCTGCGCCGAGGACTCGCCACCGGGCTGCCCGTGGCCGCGGCGCGGTACTCCCGGCTGGCGCTCGCCGCGTTCGTCCTGGTGGCGGCGTCCGGGGTCGTGAACGCCTGGGTCCGGCTGGGCGGCTGGTCCGGCCTGGCCACGTCCTACGGTGCAGTGGTCGTCGCCAAGGCGTTCGCCCTGGTGCTGCTGGGTGCGGCCGGTGCCTGGCATCGTCGCTCGATGCTGCGGCGCCTGGCTGCCCAGCCGGCCGCGGTGCGGTCGTTCTGGCGGCTGGTCGGCGCCGAGCTGGCGGTCATGGGGGCCGCCGTCGGCCTCGCCGTGGCGCTGTCCAGCTCAGCCCCGCCGGTGCCCGAGACGCAGCCCGGCGGTGGGCCGGACCTGGCCCTCACGGGCTACCCGATGCCTGCGGCCCCGACCGCGACCACCTGGCTCACCGGCTGGCGGTTCGACCTGTTCTGGACCTCGGTCGCCGCCGCGCTGCTGGTCGGCTACCTGCTTGGGGTGCGCCGGCTGGCGGTCCGCGGGGACCGCTGGCCGGTCGGCCGCATCCTGTGCTGGACGGCGGGGTGCCTGGTCCTCGTGTACGCGACGAGCGGCGCCCCGGGCATCTACGGCCGGGTTCTCTTCAGCGCCCACATGCTCGGTCACATGACCATGTCGATGGTTGCGCCACCGCTGCTCGTTCTGGGCGCGCCGGTCACTCTGGCGCTGCGGGCACTGCACCGTCGCGCGGACGGCAGCCGGGGGGCCCGGGAGTGGCTGTTGGAGGTCGTCCACTCGCGGTTGCTGCGAGTCCTCGGGAACCCGCTGGTTGCCGCCGGGCTGTTCGCGGGCAGCCTGATCGTCTTCTACTACTCGCCGCTGTTCGAGCTCTCGCTGCGCACCCACACCGGTCACCTGCTGATGCACCTGCACTTCCTGCTCACCGGCTACCTGTTCGCGTCGGTCCTGATCGGCGTCGACCCCGGCGTCCGGCATCCGCCGTACCCGCTGCGGCTGGTGCTGCTGTTCGCGACGATGGCCTTCCATGCCTTCTTCGGGTTGGCGCTGCTCAGTGGCTCGCAGCTGCTGGCGCCCGAGGTGCTCACTGAGCTCGGCCGGACGTGGGGCAGGTCCCCGTTGGCGGACCAGCAGCTCGGCGGAGCCTGGGCTTGGGGGCTGGGCGAGCTGCCCACCGTGCTGCTCGGCCTGGGAGTCGCGATCGCGTGGGCCCGCTCGGACGACCGCGAGTCCCGGCGCAGCGACCGTCAGGCCGATCGGGACGGCGACGCCGAACTCGCCGCGTACAACGCGCATCTGGCCCGGCTGTCCGAGCGTGACGGGGGCTGAGCGCGATGGGGTCGGCTATGAGGCTGTGCCCGGCAAGGCTGGGTCGATGAGGGTCGCGCTCGTGCAGCTCGGCTACGACGACGACGAGCCGGTCGAGCGCCGCCGCGAGCGCGCCGCGGCCTTGGTGCGCGAGCTGGCGGGGCATGACCTGGTCGTGCTGCCCGAGCTCTGGGCTCCCGGCGGCTTCTCCTACCGGGACTGGCCCGACCGCGCGGAGCCGGTCCACGGCCCCACGTTGCAGGCCATGGCCGCGGCCGCCCGGGACGCGGGCGTCGTCCTGCACGCCGGCTCGGTGGTGGAGCGGTCCGCCGCTGACGGCGACCGCGGGCCGCAGGGGCGAGGCCTGTGGAACACCTCGCTGCTGATCGGCCCGGACGGCGCGCTGCTCAGGACGTACCGCAAGGTGCACCGCTTCGGCTTCGGCTCCGGCGAGCCCCGGCTGCTTGAGGCAGGGGACGCCGTGGTGACGGCGGACGTCCCGCGGCCGGTCAGCGGTGGGACGCCCGTGCGGCTCGGCCTGGCGACCTGCTACGACCTGCGCTTTCCGGAGATGTTCCGCCTGCTGCTCGACGCCGGAGCGCGCGTCGTCGTCGTCCCCGCAGCCTGGCCGGCCGCTCGGGTCGCCCACTGGACCCTTCTCGGGCGGGCCCGGGCCGTCGAGGACCAGGTCTTCGTGCTGGCCTGCAACACCGCGGGCACCCACGCGGGCCACCGGATGGGTGGGCGCAGCCAGGTGGTCGGACCCTCCGGGGAGGTGCTGGCCGAGGCCGGCGACGACGAGCAGGTGCTGTCGGTCGAGATCGACGTCGACGGGCTGGACGCCGTGCGCGAGGCCTTTCCGGTGCTGGCCGACCGGAGGCTGTGAATGCCGCTCTACGTCGTCGTCCTGGTGCTGAGCCTGCCGCTGGGATGGCTGGCGTGGCGCCGCTCGGGCGGCTCGATGACCCGGTACCGCCTCTACACCGGCGCGCCGGTGGTCTGGGTCCTGCTCGCTGCCGTGGCGGCGAGCGCGGTCCTTGCCGAGCTCGCCGGGGAGGCCGACCTGGCGCTCGCCCTGTTCACCGGAGGGCTGATCGGCACGGGCCTGGTGCAGGTGGTCCTGCTCCGCAGGTCCGCCCCGACACCGCCCGACCGTCACCACGACCGCGACCCGGACCGCGACCCGGACCACGACTCGGACCACGACCGGACGCCGCGCTGACCGGTCCGGCTCCCGGCCGGGCCGGCGCCCGGCGGTAGGGTTCCTGGGCAGTGCGGCAGGTTCTCGCGGTCGTCCCCCACCGGTCCCGCACCCGGCTCGTCGGGGCACGGACGCCCAGCAGCAGGAGGTTCCCGTGCCCGCGAGCAGTGCCCCACCGGGGTCGGCGGGCACCGGAGAGGCGAGCCGTCCGGCGCTCTGGGCGCCGGTGCTCGCCGCGCCCTATCTCGCGCTGGCCCTCGCCGCGGCCCTCGCCCCGCTGCTCGTCGTCTGCGCGCTCCTCGTCCTGTGCGTGCTGGCCGAGCGCTGGGCCGGCCGCCGTGCGGACGGCGCACGCTGGCTGTGGTCGGCCCAGCTGATGCCGCACGTGCGATGGCTGGTGCGGTGGTCCCTGGTCGTGACCGCGCTGGCCCGCGCCGACCTGCCGGCGGGCGAGGCCGGGGACGGCGCTGGACGGCTGGCCCCCGCGCTCGCCGCGACGGTTGCCGCCGTGCTGCTCACCCGCAGCTGCTGGGTGCTGGCCCTGGCGCGCGGCCGAGCTCGGCTGCGCGAGCAGGTCCGCTGGCAGGGGATCGTCGTGGACGGCGTCGAGGAGGGACCCGCACCCGTGCGGGAGCCAGGGTTCCTGACCCGCACGCCGACCGGGCCGGACGCCGTCCTCTCCGTGGAGTGGGTGCTGGTCGCCGGGCTGGCGGCGGGCGTCCTCGTCGAGAGGGAGGCGCCCGTCTGGGCAGCGATCCTGCTGACGGTGGGTGCGCTGGCGTTGTTGCTCGCCCGGCTGCTGATGTTCGAGCGGGCCTGCCGGTCGGCGCCGCCGGCCGAGGTGCTGCCCCGCGTCGTGGCGGCGCTGGAGCGGCTGCAGCCCGAGGTGGTCGTGTACTTCAGCAGCCCGGCGTCCGGCAGCTACGCGTTGCGCGTGTGGCTCGACACCCTGCGTCGGCTGCGGAACCGGACCGTCGTGCTGCTGCGCGAACCGCACCACCTGCAGACTCTCGACCTGACCGGGCTGGCCGTGGTGGTGCTGCCGCTGGCGCAGCAGGTCGAGGACGCGCAGGTTCCCTCGATGCGGGTGGCGCTGTACCCGACCAACGTGGTGAAGAACAACCACATGATCCGGCTGCCCGGGCTCCAGCACGCGTTCATCGGTCACGGTGACAGCGACAAGGCGGGCAGCTTCAGCCCGGTGACCCGCGTTTACGACGAGATCTGGGTGGCCGGACCGGCCGGGCGCGACCGGTACCTGGCGGCCCAGGAGGGCGTGCGGCCGGAGCAGATCCGGGAGGTCAGCCGTCCCCAGCTGGCCGGCATCAGCCGTCGGCACGCGGCCACGCCGGCCCCTGGCGTGCTGCCCGCCGTGCTCTACGCCCCCACCTGGGAGGGCTTCTACGAGGAGTCCGACTACTGCTCGCTGGCCGACCCCGGGCTGCAGGCGGTCCGCGCGATGGTCGCCTCGGGGCGCGTGCGCGTCCTGTTCAAGCCGCACCCGGCCTCCGGCGAGCGGCGCGAGGACGTCGCCTCGGCCGTGGACGAGATCGAGGCCCTGGTCGCCCAGCCGCCGCACCGGCGCGTGCCCGACGACCCGATGGCGCTGTACGACGCGATGAGCGAGGCCGACGTCCTGGTGGCGGACGTGTCCAGCGTGCTGAGCGACTGGCTGGTGTCGAGCCGCCCCTACGTCGTCACCAACCCGCGCCGGCTCCCGGCGGACGAGCTGCACGAGCGGTTCCCGACCACCCGTGGCGGGGCGGTGTTGTCGCCGGGCGGGGACGTCCTGGAGATCGTCGACGAGGCACTCGGTGCCGACCGCCTCGAGCACAGCCGCTACCAGCTGGCGCGCTACCTGCTCGGCGACGTCCGCGACGACCCGATCCGTGACTTCGTCGACGAGGTGGCCGCCTTCGTCGACCGCGCCGACGCGGCCCGCGCGGCGCGGACCCCGACGACCGATGCCGTGCCGACCAACCAGGAGGCGGGATGAGCCGGCCGGCCGGGTTCGTGCTCGGCGGGCTCTACCTGCTGCTCGGGGTTCTCGCCCTGCGAGGCACGGTCCTCGGGTTCGCCCTGATCCTGGCCGCCGTGGCCGTGGAGGAGGAGCTGCTGGTCCTGCGCCGCTCCCCGGTGCTGCGCTGGCTGGGCGCCGCGCACCTGGGTGGGACGCTGCGGCTGCTGCTGCGCAGCGCGCTGATGCTCGTGCTGGTCGCCCGGCAGGACGACGCGCCTGGTGGGCTGCTGCTGGCCACGGTCGTCGCCCTGGTCGTGCACCACGCGCTGCGCACGGCAGGCCTGCGCGCCCAGGACACCATCAAGGCCCGGACGGTGTGGCCGCTGCGCTGGCGCCACCTGGCCGTCCCGGGGCTCGCCGTGCCCGCGGACGCCGGGGCGCTGAGCCACCTGCGGATGCTTGGCCCGCACGTCGTCGTGAACCTCGACCTGGTCGTCCTGGCCGGCGTCGTGCTCTCCCTCTCCCGCTCCTCGCTGGGCTGGGTCGTCGTGGCCTCGGCCCTGGTCGCCCTGGCGGACGTCGTCGTGGTGCTGGCCCTGCGCGCGCGGGCGCAGGCCCTTCCCGCCCGAACGCGCGAGGACGTGGTGAGCGCCGTCCGCGAGGCGCTCGAGACCGTGGCCCCGCGGGTGGTGATCTACTTCGGCGGGCCGCCGACCAGCACCCACGCACTCAACGTGTGGGCGCCGGTCCTCGAGCGGCTGGACGTCCCGGTGCTGGTGCTCGTCCGCCAGCGCGAGCACCTGGAGCGGCTCGCCAGCAGCCGGCTCCCGGCGGTCTGGGCGCCCCGGGCCACCGACGTCGAGGAGCTGGCAGTGCCGTCCCTCGACCTCGCGATGTACCCCACGAACATCGTGCAGAACAACCACCTGCTGCGCGTGCCGGGGATCCTGGACGTCTTCGTCGGGCACGGTGACAGCGACAAGGCCGGCAGCTACACCCCCCTCAGCCGCATCTACGACGAGGTCTGGGTGGCCGGGCCGGCCGGCCGCGACCGGTACCTCACGGCCGACGTCGGCGTGCGGGACGAGCAGGTCCGCGAGGTCGGTCGCCCGCAGCTGGCCGAGATCGCGTGGACGGCCCGCGGTTCCCGTCGCCCGGACGGCCCCTTCACGGTCCTGTACGCGCCGACCTGGGAGGGGTTCTACGCCACGTACAGTTACTCCTCGCTGGCCGACATGGGCCCGCAGCTGGTGGCCGCGCTGCTCGCGATGGACGGCGTCCGGGTGCTCGTCAAGCCGCACCCCGCCTCTGGCTCGGTGGACCCGCGGTACGCCACCGCGGCGCGCGCCGTCGAGCGTCTGGTCCGCGAGGCCGGGCCTCCGCACGGCGTGGTGTCCGGTCTCACCGGGCTGTACGAGGCGTTCAACGAGGCCGACATGCTGGTGACCGACGTCTCCAGCGTGGTCACCGACTTCCTCTGGTCCGGCAAGCCGTACGCCATGACCAATCCGGCGGACCTGCTGGACGACGAGTACCGTGCGCGGTTCCCGTCGTCCGCGGGCGCGGCGCTGTGGGCTCCCGACCTGGCCACGCTGCGGGCCGACGTCGAGGATGCCCGGACGACGGACCGGCGTCGCGCCGCTCGGGACGCGGTCGCCCGGTACCTGCTCGGACCGGTGGGCGGGGACCCCGTCGAGCCGTTCGTCGCCGCGGTGCACGAGGCGCTGGCGCGGGCAAATTCCAGAAACGCTGCGCGAGCAGGCTTGCGGCAGCAATGATTCCTGGCCTGGGGCCGGCGAGTTCGGGTTCAGGGGGGTCGGTCCAGCAGTTCTGGGGGGCGCCCGCGAGGGGTCTTCTCCCCACCGCGGACCGAGGAGCCCTGAACCATGCAGCACAGCACGTCACGCATCGCCCGAGCCGTCATCGCCGCCCTGATCCTCACGGTGTTGCAACCAGTGCTGGCACAGGGCTCCACGGCGGCTCAGCTGCAGACGGCGCGATCGAGCGCGGTCTTCGCCGTCGCCCGGGCCAAGCCGGCAGTCAAGGTCCAGGCCCGCGCGTCCAAGGGCTCGGTGCTCGTCGGTCAGGACGTGCGGGTGACCGGCAGTGCCAAGCCCGGCCGGGCACGGGACGTCGTCAAGGTGCAGCGGTACGACCGTGGCGTGTGGCGCACCGTCAAGTTCAGCAAGCTCACCGGCAAGCGCTCCTTCTCGTTCACGGTGCGGCCGAAGGCCGGCAAGAACCGGTACCGGGTCGTGCGCCCGGAGACCTCGACCGGCCGTCGTGGCACTTCCAAGACCGTGACCGTCAAGGCGGAGTCCTGCGGGGCGATGCCCAAGCCCAAGCGGACCATGTGGGCGCTGGCGAACAACCCGACCATCGACCGGACCGCGTCGATGACGTACCACCTCAGCCGGCTGTTCTGCGCGGTCGCTCCCAAGGCCACGGTCCGGATCGCGATGCTGTTCGTGGCCGGCGACAGCGAGGCCAAGGTGATCCTGAGGTCGCTGGAGAAGATGCACCGCTACCGCGGGGTGCACATCGAGGTGCTGGCCGAGGCGATGCCGTACAAGGTCAACGACACCGCGAAGCTGCGCCGGACCGTGGGCAAGTTCGCCACGGTCCATACCTGCAGCAAGGGCTGCCGCAGTGACGTCCGGGCCGAGGGCAACATGCACCAGAAGTTCGTCACGGTCACCGACATGACGTGGTCCAAGGGCAAGGATCCGGTGGTGTGGACGAGCTCGGCGAACTGGGACAAGAAGCAGCTGCGCAGGTACTGGCAGACCGGCGTCCTGGTCTACAACGACCGGACGCTCGCCCGTGAGTTCGACGCGCGGTTCGAGAGCATGCGGACCTGCAGCAGAGCCGGCGGCTGCGGCCGGTGGAAGCCGTCGGTCTTCGGAGCAAGGCTCTCGGACGCCTACAAGGTGGTGTCGCGCAACGGGGTCTGGCAGGACGCCGGGTTCGACTGGCGCGCGGGCCAGGCGGGCAGCGGCACCAAGATCGCCTTCTCGCCCACGCGGCAGGGGTTCGACCCGGTGACGACTGAGCTGACGCGCTACACCTGCACGCCGAAGCACCGCACGATCCGCATCGGGGTGTTCCGCATGTCCGTGTACCGGGGGCTGAAGATCGCGAAGGCGTTCGGTGACCTGCGCCGCCGCGGCTGCGACGTCAAGGCCGTGCTCAGCACCAGCGGCAGGTCGTCGGCGGCCAAGCACGGGGTCAAGGACATGCGCAGCCAGGGCATCGCCACCACCTGCGTGGACCTGATGCACGACAAGTTTGCCTACCTCGACGTCGTGGACCGGACCACGAAGGTCCCGCGGAAGGTGCTCTGGACCGGATCGCAGAACTTCACCGGTGCCGGGGTGAACTTCAATGACGACCTGATGATGGTCATGGATGCGACGGACGCCCGGGGTCAGCGGGCCTCGGACATCCGTGCGCTCGCGGGTGCCTACCTGGGTCGGTGGGCCGCGCTCACCCGCCACCGGACCGGCTGCCCCAGCTGAGCCGGGGCGTCGGCGGGCACAGCTCAGCAGGGGCGTCGGCGGGCACCGTCGCCAGCGCCCGGAGGGGTGCCCTCAGGCTGAGCGGGTGCGCCGACGGCGGCGAGCCGCCGCCCGCACGAGGGCGGGCGGAAGCAGGTCGGCGAGCAGCGTCTTGGCGGCGTTCCGGCTGCCTGCGCTGCTCGAGACCCGGCGCTCGAGCTGGGCCACCCTCCGCGGCAGCGGGCTCAGCTTCTCCACGGCCTCCTTCGTCGCCTGGAGCTCGCGGGCGATCGCCGCGAGGTCGGCCGGCTTCGGACCCGACGGAGTGTGCTTGACCCGGAACATGCGCGCCGACCCGACGAACTCCTCGTGCGCCGCGAAGCCGGCGGACCGGGCCGCCCACGCCTCGACCACCCGCAGGTAGGGGGATGGGTCGCCGAAGGTCGCGTAGAGCTTGTTCGGCGTGTGCGCGAAGGGGACGAGCACCCCGTTGCCGACCGCCTGCCAGACCGCCGCGGCCACGCCCGGCGTGTGCTCGCTGCGGTAGTCGTCGAAGACCACGATGCCGTCGGGACGCAGCATCCGCTGAGCCGCGCGGATGTCCCCGCAGACGTGCTCGTACAGGTGCGAGGCATCGACGTGCACGAACCGGGCCGTGCCGTCCGGGACGTGGTCGACCACGGACGACGACAGGTCCTGGATGATCTCCGGTAGCTCGTCGTGCAGGGCGAGGTAGTTGCGCTCGAACGTCGACCGGGTCAGGTTGCGGTAGGAGCCGTTGTTCTCCCGCAGGTTCTGCGGGTCGTCGGCGGGTGCACCGAACAGGTCGCACACCACGAACCGCTCCCCGGGTCGCACGTACCGGCCGATGAGCACCGCGCTCTTGCCCTTGAAGACCCCGAGCTCGACGAGCGTGCCGAGCGGGCTGTTGGCCTGAGCACCGAGCAGCACGTCGAACAGGTGCTGGTCGGCCCAGTAGAACCACCCTGGGATGTCGCGCAGGGTCCGGGGGATGGCGTCCTCTTCGGGCAGGACCGTCACGACGAGGGGCTCCTTATGGGGATGGGGCGCGGGGCAGGCCACACCGGGGGTGCGAAACTAGTGGGCGTCTGGGCTAGGTCAAGGAGATCTGGCGTCCCGGAAGACTATCCGTTGGCGTGGCACCATGACGCAGACAGCGGCTGTGACGACGAGAGGGAACATCGGTGAGGTCGGATCTGGTGCGGACGCTGGCCGAACGGATGCCGCGCCCCGCCGTCGCCGCGGCGTCCCGCGTCGTACGTCGGCTGCCTCCCCGCGTCGCCGCCCGGGTCAGGCGCCAGGTGAAGGCGCCGCTGGTCAGCGTGGTCCTCCCCGTCTACAACGTCGAGCCGTACCTGGAAGAGTGCCTGGACTCGGTGCTCGGGCAACGGCTGCGCGACCTCGAGGTCGTGCTCGTGGACGACGGCTCGACCGACGGCTCGCCGGCCATCGCCGCGGCCTACGCCCGTCGGGACCCGCGGGTTCGCGTCGTGCGACAGGTCAACGCCGGCCTCGGCGCCGCGCGGAACACGGGAGTCCGGCTGGCCCGAGGGCGCTACCTCACCTTCGTGGACAGTGACGACCGGCTCCCCGAAGGGGCCCTCTCGGCGCTCGTGGGCTCCTGCCGGCGGACCGGCTCCGATCTGGCGGTCGGTGCCGTGATGCGCTTCAACAGCGCGCGCACCTGGGCGCCGGACTGGGTCGCGGAGCTGCACGCGACGAACCGCCTTCGGGTGACCCTCCAGGACTTCCCGGAGGTGCTCCGTAACAACTACACCTGGTGCAAGGTCTTCGACCGGTCCTTCTGGGACCGCTGCGGCCTCTGGTTCCGTGAGGGCGTCGCTTACGAGGACCAGCCGATCATCACCCAGCTGATGCTTCGGGCGCGGGCCATCGACGTCCTGTCGGCCACGGTGTACGAGTACCGGGCACGGGACGACAAGAGCTCGATCAGCCAACAGACCAGCTCCCTGAAGGACCTGCGCGACCGCGCGTCGGCGTGGCTCGCCAGCCACCACGTGCTCCTCCACGAGGCGCCGGACTTCATCTACGAGTCGTGGCTGCAGACGCTGTTCAGCACCCACTTCCACTGGTACCTCGACAACCCCGCGGTCGAGTCGGAGGACTACTGGGCCGTCATCAGCCACGTCGTCCAGACGCTCGCCGAGGATGCTCCCGAACGGGTCTGGCGGCGGGCGCGACCGGACCGGCGGGTCGCGCTCGAGCTGGCCCGTCGAGGGCTGCACGCGGAGCTGCTCGACTTCCGCCGCGAGGGCGGGCACTCTCCCGAGAGCTTCCCCGCCGTCCTGCACGGCGACGGGCTCCTGCTGCAGCTGCCGGGGCAGGGCCCCGACGGTCCCGGCCTGGACGACGAGCTGTTCGTGCTCCACCGGGAGCAGCTGGTGGTCCGCAGCGCGTTGCGGCGAGTCCGGTGGGATCTCGACGAGTCGGGGTCCGCATCGGCACGCACCCTGCGGATCGCCGGGTACGCCTACATCCCGCACCTGGACCTGCGGGTCCACAGCTCGGACATCTCCGTCGGGCTGTGGGACGAGGCGACCGGTGAGGTGCTGTCGCTGCCCGTCGAGCGTGTGGACGACCCGGCGATCCGCCCGGCCGGGAACGCCGAGTACGCCGACTACGCCGACTCGACCTTCGCCGCGGCGGTCGACATCGAGCAGCTGGTGGCGCAGGGCCGGCACACCTGGTCCCTGCAGGTCACCGTCCGGACGGCCGGCTTCGAGGTCACCTCGCTGGTCTCGGACGTGGGCCGGTCGGGGTCGGTGGCGCTGCTGGAGACCGGGCTGCACCCCGACGGCTGGCACGTCTCGCTTGCGCACGCTCCGAAGCGTCCGTTCCGGGTCTCGGTGGAGCCCACCAGGGTCGTGGCGTCCCTCGCGCGGCTGGACGGCCGGCGGCTGAGCGGCAGGCTGCGTCCGGTTCCGGGGCGGCCCCTGACCTCGGTCTACCTGGAGCTCCCGGGCTCCCGCGCGCGGGTGCTCGGCTCGGTGCGGCCGCTGGCCGAGGACGGCACGCAGGAGTTCGAGCTTGCCGTCCCGTCGTTCCCGGCGCTGCCGGAGCCGGCTGCCAACGGCGGCCCGGGGCCGCAGCAGTACCGGTGGGCGGTCCGGGCCGCGGCGGCCAGCGGGGCACCCGGGCCGGTCGTGTTTCCGGTGGAACCCGAGCTCGCCGACGTCCAGGACGTCGGCGACGGCGTACTCGGCCTGGAGCGGACCCGTCGTGGCAACCTCGGTGTCATCGGCTGGCGCAGCCTGGTCCTGGTCAGCTCGGCCTCGGTCACCGACCACGGCTCGATGTTCGTCGAGGGGACGACGTTCGGTACCGGCGACAGCCTTGCCCTGCGCCTGCAGGGCACCAAGCTGCGGACGGCAGACGTGCCGGTGACCCGCAAGGACGACCGCTTCACCGTCGAGGTGCCGCTGCTCGCCGAGCGGGGCCGGTTCGGGGAGCTGCCGCTGCCGGCGACCAAGTACTGGCTCACGGCTGCCGGTTCGGCCGCGCCGACCACCGCCGTCGTCGTCGATCGCGCGCTGACCCGTACCATGCCGACGCTGGTCGGCACCGGCTGCTTCGAGGGCCGGGTCACCCGGACCCCGTGGGGACGGCTGGAGCTGGTGGTGCTCACGCCACGCGGCGAGGACACCCGCGGCCGGGCCGCGCAGCACGCCCTGCAGGAGTGGTCCGCCGCCCTGGTCCCCGAGCGGTACGAGGGGCTCCTGGTGCGGTCCTACTTCGGTGAGACGGCGACCGACAACGGGCTCGGCGTCCTGGCCGAGCTGCGGCGCCGCGGCTCGGACCTGCCCGTGCGGTGGGCGGTCAAGGACTACTCGGTGCCCCTACCGGACGGCGCGGAGCCGGTCGTACACGGCAGCCGCGAGTGGTTCCGGCTGCTGCGGACCTCGCGGTACTACCTGGACAACATGTTCCAGCCGAAGTACCACGCCAAGCCGGACGGCCAGGTCATGATGCAGACCTTCCACGGCTACCCGTTCAAGCTGATGGGTCACACCTACTGGGAGAAGGCGGGCTTCGCGCGCCAGCTCGTTCGCTCGTACGACGAGCGCGCCGCGCAGTGGGACTACCTGGTCTCGCCCGCCCCCTACGCCACCCCCCTGCTGTGCCGGGAGTTCCGTTACGACGGGCCGGTGCTGGAGATCGGGTACCCGCGCAACGACGTCCTGCTCGCCCCGGACGCCGAGGACATCCGGCGACAGGTGCGGGAGTCACTGGGCATCGCCGACGGCCAGACCGCCGTGCTGTACGCGCCGACCTTCCGGGACGAGCTCGCGAGCGACAACCACATGGCGACGTACCAGGACCTCCTGGGGCTGGAGGAGCTGGCCCGTGAGCTGGGGCCGGACTACGTGATCCTGCTGCGCGGGCACGCTTTCCATGCGCGGGCGGACCGCCGCTTCGGCAGCCGGGACAACCTGCTCGACGTCACCGACTACCCGGAGATCAGCGACCTGTACCTTGCCGCCGACGTGGCCGTCGTCGACTACTCGTCGCTGCGGTTCGACTTCGGCGTCACGGGAAAGCCGATGGTCTTCTTCGTCCCCGACCTGGACAGGTACCGGGAGATGCGGGGCTGGCTGTTCGACTTCGCCCCCACCGCGCCGGGACCGCTGCTGTCGACGCGGGACGAGGTCATCCGCGAGCTGATCGACCTGGACGGCGTCGGGCGCCGGTACGCCGAGCCCTACCGCACGTTCCGGGAGGAGTTCCTGCCCCTGGAGGACGGTCGGGCCAGCGCCCGGCTGGTGGACCAGGTCTTCGTCCCCCGCGGTGACGCCCCGGAGGAGCACGGGTGATCGGCGAGCGCGGCGCAGCCAGCGCGGTGGCGCCCGAGACCAGCGTCTCGGGAGCCAAGCCGGCGCCGCGTCGCGCGGGCCGCGACCCGTACTGGGACAACGTCCGGTTCGTCGCGATCGCCCTGGTCGTCGTCGGGCACACCATCGAGCCGCTGTCCGAGTCCGACGCCATGTACTCGCTCTACCTGCTCGTCTACGCCTTCCACATGCCGCTGTTCGCGCTGGCCAGCGGTGCCTTCGCCCGGGCCGAGCCGATCACCAGGGCGGACGGCGGCAAGATGGTCACCCAGCTGCTCGTGCCCTACGTGCTCTTCAGCGGACTCTGGGCGCTGGTGCGGTGGGGCTACTCGGGGGAGCCGTTCACGCTCGACCTCGCGAGCCCGTACTGGCACCTGTGGTTCCTCACGGCGCTGGTGGTGTGGCGGCTCTCCCTGCCGGTCTTCGCGGCCCTCAAGCACCCGCTCGTGTGGGCCGCCGTGGTCGCCGTGGCGAGCGGCTACATGCCGACGGTGGGGTGGCGGTTCGACGCCTCCCGCACCCTGGGCTTCCTGCCGTTCTTCGTCCTCGGCTGGTGGCTGCGGCAGCGCGGCGCCTTCGACCGCGTGAGCGCTCTGGGGGGCAGAGTCGGGGGCAAGGCCCTCGGCCTGGCCGGACTGGCTGCCGCGGCCCTGGTGTGCGTGGTGGCGGTCGACGTGGCCCGCGACCACAACCTCCGCGCCTGGGTGCAGGTGGAGAAGAACTACGCCGACGTCGGCGCCACGACGTGGGCGGCCGGGGGCAGCCGGCTGGCGCTGATGGCGGTCGCGGCGTTCCTGTGCGTCTGCGTCCTGCTCCTGGTGCCGCGGTGGGAGGGACCGTTCACCAGGTGGGGTCGCGCCACCATGTACGTCTACCTCCTGCACCTGTTCCCGCTCTACGTGCTGCGCGAGCGCGACGCGTACGACGACTGGTTCGGCACCGGCGTCCGGCAGGCGGGGCTGGTGCTGGCGGCGCTCGCCCTGACCGTTCTGCTGAGCACGCCGCCGGTCGTTGCGGCGACCCGCTGGCTGGTCGAGCCCCGGTGGACGGGTCGCCTGCTGCTCGCGCGGGACGTGCGCCGTTGACCACAGGCTCGGGCACGTCTGACGGGACGCACCGGCCGTGACCGAGGCCGTGCGTCAGTCCTCCCGCCGTGTCCGGGTGCGTGCCCCCGAGTTGTCCGGACGCGGCTGGCTCGGCACGGGCGGCCGGTCGCTGAGCCTGGCCGAGCTTCGCGGCAAGGTCGTGCTGCTCGACTTCTGGACCTTCTGCTGCGTGAACTGCCTGCACGTGCTGGAGGAGCTGAAGCCGTTGGAGGAGCGCTACCGGGACGTCCTGGTGACGATCGGGGTGCACTCGCCGAAGTTCGAGCACGAGGCCGACCCGCTGGCGCTCGCCGCGGCGGTGGAGCGGTACGGCGTCGACCACCCGGTACTCGACGACCCGGAGCTGATCACCTGGAGGGCCTACGCGGCGCGGGCCTGGCCCACCCTTACGGTGGTCGACCCCGAGGGCTACGTCGTCGCGCAGCTGTCGGGTGAGGGGCACGCGCACGGCTTGGCCGTGCTGCTCGACGAGCTGGTCGCCGAGCACGAGGCCAAGGGCACGCTGCACCGCGGCGACGGACCCTACGTGCCGCCGGACCCGCCGGCCACCGCCCTGCGGTTCCCCGGCAAGGTGGTGGCGCTGCCGGGCGGCAGCTTCCTGGTGAGCGACACCGCGCACCACCAGCTGGTCGAGCTGGACGCCGACCTGGTGACCGAGGTGCGGCGGCTCGGGGACGGCCGGCGCGGCTTGGTGGACGGGGCGTCCGCGGCTCGGTTCAACGAGCCGCAGGGCCTCGCTCGGTTGCCGGATGAGGTGGCGGCTCGCGTCGGGTACGACGTCGTGGTCGCCGACTCGGTCAACCACGCGCTCCGAGGGGTACGGCTCAGCGACGGTGCGGTGAGCACCGTGGCGGGCACCGGCACGCAGCTGCGGCAGCGCTCGGGGTCCGGGCCCGCTAGGGAGCAGGAGCTGTCGACCCCCTGGGACATCGCCTGGTTCGACGACCGGCTCGTCGTCGCGATGGCCGGCACCCACCAGCTGTGGGCCTTCAAGCCCGTCGCCGGACGGGTGGGTGTGCTGGCCGGCACCAGCGCGGAGGGAATCCGCGACGGCGCCGCGCACCACGCCTGGTTCGCGCAGCCGTCCGGGCTGGCCGTGTCCGCCGATGGGGAGACCCTCTGGGTGGCCGACTCAGAGACGTCCGCGCTGCGTCACGTCGTCCGGCGCGAGGTCGAGGGCGCGCGTTACGAGGTGCTGACGGACGTCGGAACGGGGCTGTTCGACTTCGGCCACGTGGACGGCCCGGCCGCGGACGCGCTGCTGCAGCATCCCCTCGGGGTCACCGTGCTGCCCGACGGCTCCGTGGCGGTCAGCGACACCTACAACGGCGCGGTGCGCCGGTTCGACCCGGTGCGCCGCGAGGTCAGCACGCTGGCGCGCGGACTGGCCGAGCCGAGCGCCGCGGTCGTGGAGTCGGCCGGCCCGGACGGCGCGGACCCGGTGCTGGTGGTGGTCGAGTCCGCGGCGCACCGGCTCACCCGCGTCGCCATCCCGGCCGACGCGCAGCGGGTCGACGGCGGCGCGCGGTCGACCCAGCGCCCGGTCATGACCCTGTCGGCCGGACCGGTGGATCTCGCGGTGACGTTCGTGCCGCCGACCGGGCAGAAGCTCGACTCGCGGTACGGCGATCCCACCCGGCTGGAGGTGAGCGCCACTCCGCCGGAGCTGCTGGCCGAGGGGGCAGGCTCCGCGCGCGGCCTGACCCGCTCGCTCGTCCTGGACGCCAGCGTGGGTGGCGGTGTGCTGCACGTCAGCGTGCAGGCGGCGTCCTGCGACGGCGACCCGGTCACCGGAGAGGTCCCGGAGTTCGCCGCCTGCCACCTCTACCAGCAGGACTGGGGCATCCCGGTGCGGCTTGCGGACGGCGGCGAGCGTTCCCTGACGTTGGACCTGCGCGGCGCCTGACCCGCAGCGCAGGGCTCAGTACGGGAGGACGACGTCCGCGGCGACCGGGTTGTGGTCGGACGGGATGGGGCCGACGAACCGGCCCCCGGTCAGGTTCAGCACCACCTGCCAGCCGCGGACGGCGACGCCCGGCGGGACGTACACGTGGTCGATGTGCAGGCCGCTGGCCGGCGCGGTCCGCAGGTAGCGGTTGGCGCTGTTGTACCGGCGGTTGCCCAGCGTCTGCGCCACCTCATCGGCGTCGACGTGGCCTGCCGCCCGGAAGGCGACGCCCGGACCGTCGACGACGTTGCGCTCGTGCGAGTTGAAGTCGCCGACGTAGATCACCGGGACGTTGGTGTGGGACTGGAAGGACTTGACCAGGCTCAGCAACCGTTCGGTCTGCGCCTGCCGGCGAAGGTCCACCGCCCGCCCGGACCCGGCCTCGAGGTGCACCGACACGGCGAGGAACCTGGCGCCGGTGGTGCGATGCTGCAGCACCTGGTAGGCCGCGAAGCGGCCGGTGTCCAGGGTCCAGTTGCCGCCGGCGCCCACCGCCCGGTAGGTCGAGGTCCGGTACAGGAGGTACCGCGCCGTGCGGAACCACCCGCGCTGGCCCGGGGTGACCTCGGTGGAGGCCAAGCTGTAGGTGCCCAGCCGGTCGCGGAGGTCGTCGACCATCCGGGGACCCTTCACCGCACCGACCCAGTCGTTGGCCTCCTGGAGGCCCAGCACGTCCGGGTTCGCCTTGCGGACCAGCGCGACGACCCCCTGCCGCCGCTGCGACCACGGGGCGACCGTCTCGGTGCCGACCTTTTCGCCGTCCCGCGAGCTGTGCATGAGGTTGTACGTCATCACCCGCACGTTGTGCCCTGACGCGGGCGCGACCGCGGAGACGACAGCGGACGGCGCCGAGGCGACGGTGCCGCTGTAGGCCCGGACCCGGAAGTAGTAGCGGGTGCCGCGCGTCAGGTCGTACGGCGTGAAGGTGCGGGCCTGGCTGAGGATCGAGTAGGTGCGCACGTTAGCCGTGAGCGCCGCGTCCGTGGCCTGGGTGACGACGTACCGGGGGGCCGCCCTCCCGCCCCACACCAGGGCAAGTCCGTGCCTGGCGTCACCGACGGCTCGCAGCCCGGTCGGTGTGGCCGGACGCAGGTACGTCGTCCCGATGTCGGAGTAGCGCAACTTGGTGCCGTTGATCGCCTGCACCCGGTAGTAGTACGGCGCGGTGGTGTACGGCAGGCCCTTGACCGTGAGCCGAGGGGAGGTCGCCGTCGCCGTCGAGCGTGCGGTGCGGATGCGCGCCACGGCCAGCGCCGCGCGGGTGGTGGCGACCGACAGACGGTACTTCTTGGCGTACGCCGACCTGGCCGCGGTGACCGTGAAGGACGTCCCTCCGATGGCGGCGACCCGGACGGCGGTGGGCTTGGCCGGCGTGCGGGCGACGGCCTGCGCGCTGGACGGCGACAGGACCCCGGCCCCGAGGGCCAGCACGGTGGTGAGCAGGGCCATCGCGCGCACGACGCCTGGCCGGCGGTCTCGAGGGCGGGTGGTCACAGCGGTGTCCCTTCGGGGCGCCAGCGGCCCGCGGTTCGACGGCTCGTCTACCGGCACATCGGCACGATGGGCGTCTCGCTTAACCGCTTTCCCCAGGCGTACCGGGCCCGAACCGGGAGCGTACGCAGGGGATAGTTGGGGACACAACAACCAGCCGGGGGGTGCAGCCGGGCACCGGGCACGCCGAGTTTTCGGGGTGGCCGACGACCGAACGGCGTGGTGACGCCGGACCCTTCAGGGGGACCCCTTGCGCCCCCTGGGCGTCAGGACTGCAGGCGAGGGTGGGTCAGAAGGCGTCTTCCGGGACGTCCATCAAGGCGTTGTCGACGCCCTCCGCAATGGTGCGCTCGGCGGCGATCCGGGGCAGTACTGCGCGCGCGAAGAACCGGGCGGCGGCGACCTTGCCGGTGTAGAACGCCCGGTCGGACGCGGTCACCTCGCCGTCCAGCGCGGCCATCGCCACCTCGGCCTGGCGCAGCAGCAGCCAGCCGACGACCAGGTCGCCGGTGGCCAGGAGCAACCGGGAGGTGTTCTGGCCGACCTTGTACAGGCTCCTCAGGTCGCCGTCGGGCTGTCGCGGGTCGGACGCCATCAGCGCGCCGACCATGGTGTCGATGATCGCGTGGACGTCGTCCAGGGCCCGCCCGAGGAGCTCGCGCTCGGCCGCGAGCGCGCCGGTGCCGACGTCGCCCTTGACGAACTCCTGGATCTGCGCGGACAGCGCGGCAAGCGCCCGCCCCTTGTCACGGACGATCTTGCGGAAGAAGAAGTCCTGGCCCTGGATCGCCGTGGTGCCCTCGTACAGGGTGTCGATCTTGGCGTCGCGCACGTACTGCTCGACCGGGTAGTCCTGCAGGAATCCGGACCCGCCGAAGGTCTGCAGCGACTCGGTGCCCAGCAGCACCCAGGCCCGCTCGGAGCCGCAGCCCTTGACCAGCGGCAGCAGCAGGTCGTTCGTCCGAGCCGCGAGGTCCGCGCCGGAGCCGGCCGACCCGCCGGACAGGTCGGCGGCGTGCACGGTGTCCTGCTGGCTGGCCGTGAACAGCACGAGCGCGCGCAGCCCCTCGGCGTACGCCTTCTGCAGCATGAGCGAGCGCCGGACGTCCGGGTGGTGCGTGATGGTGACCCGCGGGGCGGCCTTGTCGGTCATCCGGGTCAGGTCGGCGCCCTGCACGCGCGTCTTGGCGTAGTCGAGCGCGTTCAGGTACCCGGACGACAGCGTCGCGATGGCCTTGGTGCCGACCATCATCCGCGCGAACTCGATGATCGTGAACATCTGGGCGATGCCGTCGTGGACGTCCCCGAGCAGCGTGCCTACCGCAGGGATGCCGTCGACCTCGCCGAACCGCACCTCGCAGGTGGTGGAGACCTTCAGGCCCATCTTGTGCTCGACGTTCGTCACGAAGGCGCCGTTGCGCTGGCCCAGCTCGCCGGTCGCCAGGTCGACGTGGAACTTCGGGACGACAAAGAGGCTGAGTCCCTTGGTCCCGGGCGCGGCCCCCTCGGGCCGGGCCAGCACGAAGTGGACGACGTTGTCGTAGAGGTCGGCCTCCGCCGAGGTGATGAAGCGCTTGACCCCGCTGATGTGCCACGTGCCGTCCGGCTGGCGCACCGCCTTGGTCCGCCCGGCCCCGACGTCGGACCCGGCGTCCGGCTCGGTGAGCACCATCGTGGCCCCCCACCGTCCCTCGACGACGTGGTGCGCCAGCCGCTGCTGGTCCGGGGTGCCCAGCTCGTACATCACCTTGGCGAACGCGAAGCCTGCGGAGTACATGTGCACGGCCGGGTTGGCCCCGAGCACCAGCTCGGCGATCGCCCAGCGCAGCGACGGCGGGATCACCGTCCCGCCGAGCTCGGCGGGGATGTCGGTGCGCCACCACTCGGCGTCGAGGTACGCCTGGTAGGACCGCTTGAAGGCCTCGGGCAGGCGGGCCGTCGAGGTCGCCGGGTCGAACACGGGCGGCGTGCGGTCGGACTCCAGCAGGCTCTCCGCGAGCTCGTGCTCGGCCAGCCGGGCGACCTCGCGCAGCATCTCCCGCGCGGTGTCGCCGTCAACCTCCTCGTACGGGCCGCTGCCCAGCACGCGGTCGCGACCGAGGAACTCGAACAGGGTGAACTCGAGGTCGCGCAGGTTCGAGCGGTAGTGGCCCATGACGGGGAGTCCTTCCGGCCGGCAGTCGGCGGACCTACCCGCCAGTAACCCATGATGCTACTGCCGGGTAACCCCCGCAACCGCCTTGTCCTGGCCGAGCCGCCGGGCGTCCGTCACGCGCTTGATCCGACTCGCTCGGGGCATGGCGTGGGAGCCCCCGCGACGTTTCGGGCATGGACGCGGTAGTGAATCCGGCGTCCTGGCTGCGTCAGCAGCCATCGCTTCGCATCGACTGTCGCAGCCACGAGCGCCGGCGTTCCGGGCCGGGGAGCTCGCCACCTGCAGAACCTCCAGCCGCGCCCTGCCGCTCGTACCAGACGGCCCTGGGCTCAGCCGTGCTCGGCGGGCAGGTGGTCGCGGGCCCACAGCGCGGCACTGGTGCGGTCGGCGACGCCCAGCCGGCGGAACACGTTGCCGACGTGGACCTTGACTGTGCGCTCGCTGATCCCCAGGGCCCGGCCGATCTGCTTGTTCGCCATCCCCTGCGCCAGCAGCCGCAGCACCTGCTCCTCGCGGGCGCTGAGCGCGTCGTCGCGACGATGGGTCGGCGCCGGGAGCAGGGCGCGGGCCACGCGGGGGTCGATCGGCGCGTTCCCCCCCGCCGCGGACCGGACCGCGGTGACGACGTCCCGCGGGTCGCAGTCCTTGAGCAGATAGCCCACCGCGCCGGCGGCCACGGCGTCGGTGACCCGGTGGTGGTCCGCGAAGGACGTCAGGACGACGACGTGCGTGCCGGGGGAGGCGGCGACGATGTGCCGGGTCGCGGCGACGCCGTCGAGCACCGGCATGGACAGGTCCATCAGGACGACGTCCGGCTTGAGCCGGGTGGCGAGCTCCACCGCCTGCTGGCCGTCGGACGCCTCGCCGACCACCTCGATGTCCTGAGTGCCGGCGAGCAGCGCGGCCAGCCCGGCTCGCACCAGCCGGTGGTCGTCCACCAGCAGCACACGGGTCATGCCGTGCGCATCCGCAGCTGCCACCAGGTTCCCTCCTCGGGTGCCGACGCGACCGCCAGGGTGGCGCCCGCGTCTCGTGCCAGGTCGGTCATCACGCGCAGGCCCAGGGAGTCCCCCTCTTGCGCGGACGTGACCGCGCCCACGTCGAACCCGACGCCGTCGTCCACGACGTCCAGGACGACCTCGTCGCCGTCCCTGCGCAGGCGCACCAGCACGCTCGAGGCGGCGGCGTGCTTCGCGACGTTGACGAGGCACTCGTTGGCGATCCGGAAGACGAGGCGCTCCACCTCGGCGTCGAGCTGATGGGGGTAGGCAGCGGCGGGCAGGTCCAGCTGGACGTCGACGTTGCGGGCCCGCAGCGGACCGGCGAGGTCCTGCAGCGCCACCCCGAGGCCGGCGGACGCCAGGCTCGGCGGGTAGATGTCCACGAGCAGCGAGCGCAGCCCACCGATGCTGCCGCGGACCGTGGCCGCGGTCTCCCGCAGCTGCTCCGCGAGCTCCGGGGCATTCTCCCGCTGGGCGCGCTCGACACTGCCCGCGAGGGCGAAGGACGTGGCGGCGAGCTCCTGCACCACCCCATCGTGCAGCGTCCCGGCGATCCGGCGCCTCTCGGCGAGCGAGGCGTCGACCGCGCGGCGCAGCAGTGCCTCCCGTCCGGCCTGGCTGCGGCGGACGCTGTCCTGCAGTCGCCAGAGCACCGGCAGCAGCAGCAGGAGAAGCAGCAACACCGTGCCCATGAGCAGCGCGGCGAAGCCCCGCCACACGCGCTCTCTGCGCACGTTGACGTCGTGGTACGGCGCGTAGATCTCGAAGAGCAGCGGCGTCTGGCTCGGCGCTACCCGCACCCGCCGGTAGACCTCCAGCAGCTTGCCCTGGCCGCGCTCGTACCGGTTCTCCGGCTGGCTCAGGTCGGTGACCTCTGCCCGAGTCCGCCCGTCGGCGAGCGCCTCCCGCTCGTCGGCGGACAGGTCGAGGGTCTGGTTGGTGAGCCGGGGTTCGTCGGAGTACACGATGCGCCCGTCGGCCGACCAGATCTTGACCCGGACCACGGAGGAGCCGATGATCTGACGCCGGACCACCCGGTCCAGCCGGCCCATGGCGTCGGCTTCGCGCGCCAGCACCTCGTCGGTCAGGACCGGCTCCAGGACCTTGGCCATCAGGTCGGCGCGCTCACTGGCGTCGCGAACGCCCTCCTGCTCGGCCAGGCTGCGGGCGGCGACGGCGCCGAGCGCGATGGCCACGATGACGGCTGCGAGCGCGGCCACAACCGGCACCAGGATCCGGCGGGTAGCAAGGGTCGGTTCGGACGGCCTCTCGTCGCCGGCTGCGAGCACGACGAAGGGCGCAGGCCCGCGTCCGGCCCCCGTCTGGTGCTGCGCGACGGGCGACCCGGTGGCGTCGACGTCTCTCATGGGCGCGCGGGCCCGCGCGTCGTGGGCTGGTCCATGGCGGTCCCTCCGAAGTCGTCGGTGTGCACCCTTTTGTCCCTGGCGCCCACTGTGCTCCGCCATCGGACCATCGTCCTAGTGCCGGTGTTGGCTCGGGACTCTAGTGTGACCTGCGCGGTCGCCCCGCCGTGGGCAGTTCTCCGGACCCGTACGCCTCCAGCAGTGGTTTCAGGGCAGCCGACGCCCCCGGTGGACCCGGTCGCCGGCGCGTGCGGGGTCGAGGTGGACGTCGGACAGCAGCCGGACCGGACCCACCCGAAGAACGCCGGACGACGTGGGCTCCGCCCGCAGGCCTCCTCGACCGCGCAGGGCATCCCGTGCGCCGGGCGCCAGCCGGTCGTCCATCCAGGCACAGGGCGAGGTCTCCCCAGCGGCCTGGAAGTGCACGGGTCCGTCGCCATTGTCGAGCGTGAACGGCCGGCCGCGCAGCCCGTTCAGGTCGATGCCGCGGACGACGACGTTGCGCCGGGCCAGCCGGGGGTCGAGCGTCCCGCGATGGAGGCCGAGCTCGTCCTCGACCGCTTCCACCGCCTCGGCGGCGAGCAGCGATACCGAGGACGCCAGCCGGGAGACCTTCCCGAAGAACCGGTCGCCGCGGATGCCCCGGTGCTCGACGACGTCCACCTGCTGCGGGTAGCTCGTGCGGTGCGGTCCGACGCCGGTTGATGGGTCCGGAGAGTGGAACCAGTAGTTGTGCCCTGGTGAGACGACGAGCGCCACCACGCGGGAGCCGTCCTCGGCCACGGCACCTCCCTGCGTGTTGTGTGCGGCGAGTTCGTCTCTGAGCGTATTTCGTGGCGGGTCGGGTGCTCCGGTCGGTGCTGGCCCTGCACCCCGGCTCCGGGCAGCGACGGGCAGAGGACGCCGTTGCCCAGGGCCGGCAGACGGACCGCACCGGACCCGTCGACGTCCCTCGGCCGCTCAGTGGTCGCCCGAAGATCGCGGAGTCGCAGCCTGTGCGGGGCCCGGCCGGGTAGCGTGCGGCGGGTGAGGGCTGCCGAGGAGACCCGAGCGGCGGACTGCGGCCGGTCGCTGGTTGCTGAGCCCACCGTCGTCCCGGCATGACCGGGCTGGGGGTGTGCGTGGCCGAACGGTCCCGCACAATGGGCACAGCGGCGACTCGCGCCGTGACGGCGCGTCCGGGGTGGACCCGGTCCGCGGCGCGCCGGCAACGGGGAGGCTCCGTGCAGACGACGTCGGGCTGGTGGCGCGTTGGCGCGGCAGCAGTGCACCTGTATACCGCGAGCGGGGCGGCCCTCGCCCTGCTCATCGTCCTGGCCGCGGTCGGCGGCCACGAGGCCCGGGCCCTGTGGCTCGGCCTGGTGGCGCTGATCATCGACGGCACCGATGGGATGCTCGCCCGGTTCATGCGGGTCAAGGAGCGCATCCCATGGTTCGACGGGGCTCGGCTGGACGACATCGTCGACTACCTCACCTACGTCTTTGCGCCGGTCCTGCTGCTGTGGTCGGGTGGCTACCTACCTGAGGGTGGCTGGGGGATCGCCCTGGCGACGCTGCCGCTGCTGGCCTCGACCTACCAGTTCTGCCGGGTCGACGCGAAGACCGACGAGCGCTCGTTCTACTTCCTCGGCTTCCCGAGCTACTGGAACGTCGTCGCCTTCTATGTGATCGTGCTACGCCTGCAGCCCGCCGTCGTGGGGACGCTGCTGCTCGTCTTCTCGATCCTCGTCTTCGTGCCGATCCGGTACGTGTACCCGTCGCGCACCCAGGAGTTCCGCCCGCTCACCCTGGGGCTGACGGCCGTGTGGCTCGTGGCGTACGCGGTGATCCTCACCCAGCTTCCGGACCCCCACCCGTTCTGGCTGGCCCTGTCGGTGCTGTACCTCCTCTACTACCTGGTGCTCAGCCTGCACCTCACCGCGCAGCGGCGCCGCAGCGCGTCGCAGCTCGGGGCGCCGGCGCCCGCGGGCGTCCTCGACTAGTGGTCCTTGACGTCGTTGCCGCCGTCGCGGCGGCCGTCGCGTATGGCGTGGCGGCCGTCCTGCAGGCGGTCGCGGCGCGCCGGGTCGAGCCCGCGGAGGGCGTCGACCCGACCCTGCTGGTGCGCCTGCTGCGGCGTCCTGCCTTCGTCGTCGCCGTGGTCCTCAACCTGGTCGGCTACGTGCTGCACCTGATGGCGCTGCGCTCGCTGCCGCTGTTCCTCGTGCAGGCGGCCATCGCCGCCAGCGTGGCGGTCACAGCGGTGCTCAGCGGGCCGGTGCTCGGCGCGGTGCTGACCGGGCGGGACAAGCTGGCCGTGGGGAGTGCGGCGGCCGGCCTGATGCTTCTCACCATCGGGTCCGGAGGGACGACGGCCGGGACGCTGGGTACGGGCGGGCGGTGGCTCCTGGTCGCGGCCGCCGCCGCGGTCTGCATCGCCGGTTTCCTGGCCGGACGGATTACCGGGGGAACCGGGGCAGCCCTGCTCGGCGCGGTGGCCGGGTTCGGCTACGCCGTCGTCGGCGTCGGCAGCCGGGTACTGCCGGAGCTGAGACCTGCGGCCCTGATCACGGACCCGGCCACGTACGCGGTCGTGATCAGCGGCGGGGTGGCGTTCCTGCTGTACGCGACCGCACTGCAGCGCGGCGAGGTGATGACGGCGACCGGACCGATGGTCGTGGTGCAGACCGTGGTCCCCTCGCTCGTGGGGGTGACCCTGCTCGCGGACGTCGTCCGGTCAGGCTGGGAGGTCCCCGCGCTGCTCGGGCTGGCGCTGGCCGTCTGGGGCGCGTTCCAGCTCGGTCGCAGCGGCGCCGGCTCCCCGGCGTACACCTCGCGGGTCGGCTGAGCGACCCAGGCCGTGCTGTCAGCCCGTGACGGCGAACGCGCCGTAGCCGACGACCCGGTGGGCGTCCCCGGCGGTGTCGGCCGAGGTTCGCAGGTCGAGCAGCTCGACGGCGCCGCCGTGGCGGCGGGTCAGCATGAGCAGCGCCCTCAGGGCGTGGACTCCGCAGGCATCTCGCGGCCCGAGCTGGTCGACGTCGAGGCCGACGACCGCTGCCGCCGTGCGCCGGTCGCGCCGCTGCGCCGTCGCCCGGTCGAGGTAGTGGCTGAGGTCGGTGCTGCAGAGGAGGAGCACGGACTCGTCCGCCCACAGCGGCTCCAACAGGTCGGCGGCCCTCTCCGCCGATCCCGGTCCGACGGCGATCGGCAGGACCCGCAGGTCATGGTGAAGCCGCTGCAGGAATGGCAGCTGCACCTCGATGGCGTGCTCGCGCTCATGGGCTGAGCCGTCGAGGGGAATCCCCGCCGGGGGTGGCTCGACCGGCACGTCACCGAGCGGCGTGCGCCAGGCCTGTGCGTCCGACGCCGCCAGGTTGTGCAGCCGCGTCCAGTGCGAGGGCCCGAGGGCGACGACCCGTCGCCTGGCGTCCTCCCGCACGCGCACGTAGGCCGTGGCCGCGACCGGGCCGGAGTAGACGTAGCCCGCGTGCGGCACCACGAAGGCGCGCGGGGCTGGTGCGTTGGCGTGAGCCGGCGCGGACGCGGCGAGCAACCGGTCCACCGTCGCCGCAAGCTCCTCGCCGTCGGAGGGGTAGAACGTTCCGGCGGCCACCGGCGGCCGCAGGCCCGGCACGGCTCAGCGGGAGCCGACGAGCAGCGGCAGGCGACGTCGACCCCAGGTCCCCGGGGGTCCGTCATACCGGCCGGGAAGCGGCGTCCCACAGCGCTGGCAGCGGCCGTCGTCGGTGAGCCGGTACCTCCGGATGGAGTACCAGTCCCGCACCACGACGGCCTGGCCGCACCCGGGACAGGTGGTCGTCCCGCCCTCGGCGTCGTGCACGTTGCCGGTGTAGACGAAGCGCAGCCCGTTCGCCTGCGCGATGCCGCGGGCTCGGGTCAGCGTGGCGGGCGGCGTGGGCGGCACATCGCGGAGCTTGAAGTCGGGGTGGAACGCGGTGAAGTGCAGCGGCACGTCGGGTCCCAGGTGCTCCGCGAACCACCGGGTCATCGCGTCCAGCTCGGCGTCGCCGTCGTTGTGGCCCGGGATGAGCAGCGTCGTGACCTCCAGCCACACGTCGGTCTCGGTGTGCAGGTACTCCAAGGTCTCCAGCACGGGGCCGAGGGAGGCGGCTGTGATCTTGCGGTAGAAGCCGTCAGTGAACGCCTTCAGGTCGACGTTCGCGGCGTCCATCGCGGCGAACAGCTCGCGGCGCGGCTGGTCCCTGACGTACCCGGCAGTGACGGCGACCGCCCGGACGCCCCGTTCGTGGCACGCCGCGGCGACGTCGACCGCGTACTCCAGAAAGATCACCGGGTCGTTGTAGGTGAACGCCACGCTGCGACAGTCGCTTTCAACCGCAGCCTGCGCGATCTCCTCGGGCGCGGCCCGGTCGGTGAGCCGGTGCGTCTCCCGGGACTTCGAGATGTCCCAGTTCTGGCAGAACCGGCACGACAGGTTGCACCCGGCGGTGCCGAACGACAGCACCGCGCTGCCCGGCAGGAAGTGGTCGAGCGGCTTCTTCTCGATCGGGTCGACGCAGAAGCCGCTCGAGCGTCCGTAGGTGGTCAGCACGATTTGGTCGTCCACCCTGCCGCGAACGAAGCACAGCCCGCGCTGACCCTCGTGGAGCCGGCAGGCCCGCGGGCAGACGTCGCACTGGATCCGCCCGTCGTCGCAGGCATGCCAGTGCCGCGTCGGCACCGTGAACGGGTCGGCCAGCGAGATCGGCTCGCCCATGGTGTGACCGTACGCCGGAAGCCGCTCGCGGGGAACGCGCCGGTGAGGCACCGCTGGCCGGCCGCGCCGCCCGCTAGGGATGAGCGCCCACGGCGGGATCGTGGCAGCCAGCGTCCCTGCAGCGAAGGCCGTTGCCACAACGAGGCGCTCTGGGCGCAGGCGTGCCCACACGGGACAGACCACCCGCGTCGGATGAGGCCCACTGGCCTGGAACGGGACACCTTGGTCTCAGCCACGATGGACAGCGTGAGGAGCACGACATGGCCACGTTCACGGTGTGGAAGTTCGACGACCCGGAGGGCGCGAGCCAGGCGGCGAACATCCTCAAGAGGGCAGAGGCGGATGGGCTCGTCAAGGTGATCGACCACGCTGTCGTCAGCTGGCCGGCCGACGCGTCGCGCCCCTCGAGCAGTCACGGGAACGAGGACAAGTGGCGCGGGACCGGCTGGGGCGCCTTCCTCGGTGGCCTCATCGGCTTGCTCTTCTTCATGCCGGTCATCGGCGCCGGCGTGGGAGCCGCTATCGGGCGCTGGAGCAAGTCGGCGGAGAACACGGGCATCACCAAGGAGCAGCTGGAGAGGATCCGCTCGGCGATCACCCCTGGCACCTCAGGCCTCTTCGCCGTCACGGACCAGAGCGACCGCGACCGCCTGGCTGAGCGCTTCCACGGCCTGAAGCGCAGTCTGATCGAGACGAACCTCACGGACGCCGAGCGTCAGGTTCTGCTCGACGAGTTCGGAGGCACCGACGCCACCGCCAAACACCCGGCGGGCTAGGCCCGACCCGTCGGCCCGGGTAGCGCCGTCGGGCGAAGTTTGACGCCTTGATGCAGCGGGGTGCCCTGGTGTCGAGACGGTGAGGAACGACGAAGCCCCAGGTCCGGTGACCTGGGGCTTCGCGCTGGACCCAACCGGAGCGGGTGACGGGAATCGAACCCGCACTGTCAGCTTGGGAAGCTGATGTTCTGCCATTGAACTACACCCGCATGGATGCTCTGACCTGGGAGGACGACCCACCGGCAAGCACCTGCCGAGAGCCTACACGGCTCGTACGTCGGGGAGTGAGGGATCCCCTGTGGTCAGCCTCAGCACGGGTCGAGGCGTCGGGGAGCCTGGAGTCAGGTGGGACCGCCGAAGCGGCCGAGAACGCCGGGTCCGCTTTCGGCGCGACGTGGCACGATCACGCAGGTGGCCAGACTGGTCAGGAATCAAGAAGCGCTGGTCGCCGAGCCGTACCTAGCGTGACCGCCATGGACACCATCACCACCTCAGGAGCGAACATGACCGGGTCTTCCACCGAGGGAGCCAAGACACTGCTGCACCCCGTGACGGACCTGGCGAAGGCCAAGGCGGTGTACGCGGCGCTGCTCGGCGTATCGCCGCAGACCGAGGGCGACTACTACGTCGGCTTCGAGGCCGCCGGTCAGCACATCGGGCTGGTGCCGGGCGGTGGACCGCAGGGCATGAAGTCGCCGGTGGCCTACTGGCACGTGCCGGACATCGAGGCGAAGCTGGCCGAAGTGACCGCCGCGGGTGCGACCGTGAAGGAGCCCGCTCACGACGTCGGTGGCGGCCGCCTGGTGGCCACCGTCACCGACCCCGACGGCAACGTGCTCGGGCTGCTCCAGGACCAGTGATCGCCGCCCCCCGCCCGCCCGCTCAGCGTCGTCGCGACACCGAGCATCGACTCACCCATGACGTCGATGTGTGGGTCGCCACTGCGTCGGCAGACGGTGCGCCGTATCTGGTGCCGCTGTCCTTCGACTGGGACGGCGAGGCGTTGCTGGTCGCCACGCCCACGGACAGCCCGACCGGCAGGAACCTGGCGGCCACGGGAACCGTTCGGCTGGGGCTGGGCCACACCCGCGACGTGTCCATGATCGAAGGAAAAGTCGAGGTTCTCGAGATCGACGCGCTGCCGCAGGAGCGGGGGAAACGGTTCGCCGCGCGCACCGGCTTCGACCCGCGTTCGCTCGCCACGCCGTACCGCTGGTTCCGCATCTCCCCGCGCCGCATCCAGGCTTGGCGGGAGGCTGACGAGCTGCCCGACCGCGAGCTGATGCGCGACGGCCGCTGGTTGGTCTGACGGCTCGGCTTGGTCTGAAATCGGCACAGCACCGACGGAGAGTGCCAACGGAGAGCAAGGCCGGGTCCGCCCTAACAGATGGAGACACGATGAGCATGGCCACGAGGACGGACGCGCAGTCGCCCGCGCTGCACGTTGCCGACAGCCACGATGTGATCCGCGTGCACGGCGCGCGCGTGAACAACCTCAAGGACCTCAGCGTCGAGATCCCGAAGCGCCGGCTGACGGTGTTCACCGGCGTCTCCGGCTCGGGCAAGAGCTCGCTGGTGTTCGGCACCATCGCCGCGGAGTCGCAGCGGCTGATCAATGAGACGTACAGCGCCTTCGTGCAGGGCTTCATGCCGACCCTGGCGCGGCCCGACGTCGACGTCCTGGACGGGCTGACGACCGCGATCATCCTCGACCAGGAGCGGATGGGCGCCAACCCTCGCTCCACCGTCGGCACCGCCACCGACGCCAACGCGATGCTGCGCATCCTCTTCAGCCGGCTCGGGCAGCCGCACATCGGCTCGCCCAACGCGTTCTCGTTCAACGTCCCGTCGGTGAAGGCGAGCGGCGCGATCACGGTCGAACGCGGGGCCGGCAAGACCAAGACCGAGAAGGCCACCTTCACCCGGCTCGGTGGCATGTGCCCGCGCTGCGAGGGCATGGGCTCGGTCACCGACTTCGACCTTTCCGCGCTGTACGACGACAGCCTGTCGCTCGACGAGGGCGCGCTCACGATCCCCGGGTACAGCATGGACGGCTGGTACGGCCGCATCTTCCGCGGCTGCGGCTTCTTTCCCTCGGACAAGCCGATCCGGAGGTTCACCAAGCGGGAGCTGCACGACCTGCTCTACAAGGAGCCGACCAAGATCAAGGTCGACGGGATCAACCTCACGTACGAGGGGCTCATCCCGAAGATCCAGAAGTCCTTTCTGTCCAAGGACGTCGACGCGCTGCAGCCGCACATCCGCGCCTTCGTGGAGCGGGCAGTGACGTTCACGACCTGTCCCGAGTGCGACGGCACAAGGCTCAGCAAGGAGGCCCGGTCCTCGAGGATCAAGGGGGTCAACATCGCGGACGCCTGCGCGATGCAGATCAGCGACCTGGCCGACTGGGTCCGCGACCTCGACGAGCCGTCGGTGACGCCGCTGCTCACCGGGCTGCAGCACCTCCTCGACTCGTTCGCTGAGATCGGGCTGGGGTACCTCTCGCTCGAGCGACCGTCGGGCACCCTGTCCGGGGGAGAGGCGCAGCGGACCAAGATGATCCGCCACCTCGGGTCGTCGCTGACCGACGTCACCTACGTCTTCGACGAGCCGACGATCGGGCTGCACCCTCACGACATCCAGCGGATGAACGGCCTGCTGCTGCAGCTGCGCGACAAGGGCAACACCGTGCTGGTAGTCGAGCACAAGCCGGAGGCCATCGTGATCGCCGACAACGTCGTCGACCTCGGGCCCGGAGCCGGTACGGCGGGCGGCAGCCTCTGCTTCCAGGGCACCGTGGAGGAACTGCGGGCCAGTGGCACGCTGACCGGTCAGCACCTGGATGATCGCGCCCGCCTGAAGCCCTCCGTGCGCACACCGTCCGGAGCCCTGGAGGTTCGCGGCGCCAGCGACAACAACCTGCAGGACGTCGACGTCGACCTCCCGCTCGGCGTGCTGGTGGTCATCACCGGAGTGGCGGGGTCGGGAAAGAGCTCCCTGATCCAGGGCTCGGTCTCCGGTCGGGACGGCGTGGTGTCGGTCGACCAGGGAGCCATCAAGGGTTCGCGGCGCAGCAACCCCGCGACGTACACCGGCCTGCTGGAGCCGATCCGCAAGGTGTTCGCCAAGGCCAACGGCGTGAAACCCGCCCTGTTCAGCGCCAACTCCGAGGGCGCCTGCCCGACCTGCAACGGCGCCGGGGTGATCTACACCGACCTGGCGATGATGGCCGGTGTCACCACGATTTGCGAGGACTGCGAGGGCCGACGGTTCCAGGCGGCGGTGCTGGACTACCGGCTCGGCGGGCTGAACATCGCCGACGTGCTTGACCTGCCCGTCGACGAGGCGGCCGCCTTCTTCGGCACCGGCGAGGCGCGTACCCCGGCTGCCCACACCATCCTCGACCGGCTCGCCGATGTCGGCCTCGGCTACCTACGACTCGGTCAGCCGCTCACCACGCTGTCCGGCGGCGAGCGGCAACGGCTAAAGCTCGCCACCCGCATGGGCGACAAGGGGGGCGTCTACGTCCTCGACGAACCGACGACCGGGCTGCACCTCGCCGACGTCGAGCAGCTGCTCGGCCTGCTCGACCGGCTCGTCGACTCCGGAAAGTCGGTGATCGTCATCGAGCACCACCAGGCGGTCATGGCGCACGCCGACTGGATCGTCGACCTCGGTCCCGGCGCCGGCCACGACGGCGGCCGGATCGTCTTCGAGGGCACACCCGCCGACCTCGTCGCCACCCGTTCCTCCCTCACCGGCGAGCACCTCGCGGCGTACGTCGGCGCCTGACCGAGGTCCTCGCGCGAGGTCTCGCTCAGGAGCGGTGATCCACCTGCGGGTGGACGCGCCGCCGTCCCTGCCGCGGGCCGCGGTGCTCCGCCGCTGCGACCAGCAGCGGCTCTGCGGCGGTGAGCACGAGCACGGCAACACCCAGCAGAGTGACGGCGATCGTGACGACCGCCCAGATCGCATCCATGACACCCTCCCTGGAGGCTAGTTTCCCCTCAACGACTGGTGTACGCCTGCAGTTTCCGCGTCCGCCCAGCGGCACCTGGGAAGTCGCTGTGAAGGCCGGCGGCCAGCCCCGCGCGGTGCGGGCCCATTAGGCTGCCGCCGTGCTGCTCTCCGACCGCGACATCCGCAAGGAGCTGGCCGGGGGCCGTGTCGTCCTCGATCCGCTCGACGACGCCATGGTGCAGCCGTCCAGCGTCGACGTCCGGCTGGACCGGTTCTTCCGGCTGTTCGACAACCACAAGTACGCGGTCATCGACCCGGCCGAGGACCAGCCCGACCTGACCCGCC
>DATFPQ010000299.1:0-8428 GCA_035264765.1 Actinomycetales bacterium
TCGAGCGCGGCGTCGCGCGACCAGGTGCTGCGGTCGGCGCGGTCGGTCCAGGCGCATGGAGCCCGGTCGACGCTGGGCGACGCGGGACTGGGGGACCTGTACCAGCAGCTGCGGCTGGTGGTGCAGGACCAGGTGTCAGACGGCGAGACCGGCGTCCCGGCCCGGGCCGCCGACCGGATCGCCCGCGCCGACCGGGCGCACCTACGCGGGAACGATCTGCAGGCGATCGTGCTGCTGCTGCAGGCGCTGCGCTGATCGGTCCGGCGACGGACGTTGCTCTCGAGGAACGCCAGAATCGGCCCATCAGGCGGCTGACAACGGCGTCGCTCGGGAGCAACGGCGTCGCTGGGGAGCAACGGCGTCGCCGGTGTGCAGCGGTCAGGAGCCGGTGAGCTGGTCGACGACCGGTGCGAGGTCCTCCGCGAAGGCGGCGGCGACGGTGACGTAGGAGATGCCGAGCTCGTCGCGGCGGCGGCGCAGGGTGGCGCAGCGCTCGTCGAAGCTGCCGTGCAGCGCGGCCACCGACGTCCCGTCGACGAGCGAGCGCACCTGGTCGCCGAGCCGCTGGGACAACCACGGCGGGACCTCCTCGCCGACCAGCGCCAGATTGAGGTTGAGCTCCACGGCGTCCCGGTGGCCGGCCGCGGCGGCGTCCCGCACCCGCGCGACCGCGGCGGCGAGCGCCCGCTCGTCGCCGTCCGGTGGGACGCCGAGGGCCACCGTGTCGGCGAGCTCGGCGGCGAGGGCGAGGGCGCGCGGGCCGGACGCCGCGATGAGCACCGGCACCGCGGGGCTGCGCTCGCGGACCGCTGCGACCGTGCGCCGCAGCCGGGCCAGGCGCTCGGCGGCCGTCGCCGGGGGCAGCCCCAGGAGCTCCGCCTCCGCGGCGGCCGCGGGGCGTCCGGCACCCAGCCCGAGCTCGAGCCGGCCGGCGGTGAGCAGGTCTGTCGTCGCAGCCTCCCAGGCGACCTCGTCCGGAGTCCGGCGTGAGGTCGCCAGCACGTACGGGCCCACGCGCAGCGTCGAGGTGACGGCTGCGGCCACCGCGACCGCGGGCCAGGGTGCGAGCGTGTCGAGGGTGTCCGGCACCAGGAGGGTGGAGTAGCCGAGGCCCTCGGCTCGGCGGGCCTGCCGCGCCCAGTCCTCGGCGTCCCGCGCCCAGGCTGCGACGACGCCGAACCGGAACGGCCTGGTAGCCATGGCGCCTCCCGGGGTGGACCTGCGCCCACTCTGCGCCCGTGGGGGTCCGCACGGCAACAGTCGCCGGTTGCGCCACGGCGGCCGCCGGTCAGTGGCCGAGCAGCGGCCTCCAGGGAGCAACGCGGTCGTGCGGGAGCAAGCGGGTCAACCGCCGGGCAGGAAGACGGAGCGGATGCAGTTGTCCTCCTTGTCCTTGAACACCTTGTAGCCCTTGGGTGCCTCGGACAGCGGCATCGTATGCGTAGCGAGGTGCTCGGTGACGAGCTCGTCGCGCTCCATCCGCTCCAGCAGCATCGGGATGTACCGGTGTCCATGCTGCTGCGCGCTGTGCAGGGTCAGCCCTTTGTTCATCACCGCGCCGAGCGGAAACTTGTCCACGAACCCTCCGAAGACGCCGAGCACGAAGACGGTGCCGCCCTTGCGGCAGTTGTAGATGGCCTGCCGCACCGCGGTCGGCCGATCGGTCTGCAGCCTGAGCTGGTGCTTGATCTGGTCGTAGCCGTACGACGGGTCCGGGCTGTGCGCCTCCATCCCGACGGCCTCGATGCAGACGTCGGGACCGCGCCCGCCGGAGCGCTCGCGCAGCTCGGCGCCGACGTCGGTCTGCTCGTAGTTCAGGGTCTCGCAGCCGATGTGCTGCTCGGTCGCGCGCAGCCGGTAGTCGAAGCGGTCGATCGCGATGACCCGCTCGGCGCCGAGCAGCATCGCGGCGCCGGCGGCCAGCTGGCCGACCGCTCCACAGCCCCAGACCGCGACGACGTCACCGGGCTTGACGTTGCCGAGGTCAGCGCCCATCCAGCCGGTCGGCGCGGCGTCGGACGCGAACAGGGCCCGCTCGTCGCTGACCCCGTCGGGCACGCGGAAGGCGCCGTGGTCGGCGTAGGGCACCCGGATGTAGTCGGCGTGGCTGCCGCCCCAGCCGCCCATCGCGTGGGAGTAGCCGTAACACCCACCGGGCGGGAACCCCCACAGGCCCTCGGGGATTGCCGGGTTCGGGTTGCCGTTGTCGCAGCAGGAGTACAGCTCGTGCTTGCAGTACCAGCAGCTGCCGCAGGCGATGAAGGAGCAGACGACGACGCGGTCGCCCACCCGGTGGTTGCGCACGTCGGGGCCCACCTCGACCACCTCGCCGAGGAACTCGTGGCCCAGGACGTCGCCCTTCTGCATAAAGGGGATGTAGCCGCCGATCAGGTGCAGGTCCGACCCGCAGGTGACCGTGCGACTCACCTTGAGGATCACGTCACCGGGGTTCTGGATCTGCGGGTCCGGCACGTCCTCGACGGCGAGCTCGTTGACTCCCGTCCAGACCAGCCCCTTCACAGCCGTCCCTCCCCGCCGGCGTGCTTAGTGGCCTGGCGCAGCGGCTCGTTCAGCGGGGTGCGCTTCGTCGCCGTCGGGTCCGGCTCCAGCACGTAGCCGACCTCGGCGACCTGCTTGGCCTTCCGCAGCGCGGAGCGCAGCGCCTCCAGCGGGTCCTGCCCGTTGATCGGGTCGTGCCCGGTCCGAGTCAGCCGCGCGTGCAGCTCCGTGCCCTTGTCGCCGGGAGCCTGCTGCAGCCGCACCTCCACGGCGTCGCCCAGCTCGGCCAGCGGTCCCGGAACGCCACCCTCCAGCTCCTGGATCGGGCGGTTCACCGTGACCGCCCGCCATCGCTGCGGGTCCTTCTGTGCCGTTCCCCCCGGTGCGCCCCAACCGCTCGGCGCTCGCGCCAACACCTTCTTGATCGCCGCGGATCCGGCGGCCACGGCCACCGAGCCGGCGGCGACGGCTGCCCTCCGAATTCCCATACTGGCGCGCTCCCGTCGTCGTCGGGCGCCGCCTCCCGGACGGCGGCCCGCCCGGCCGCCTGCGGAACCCCGGTGCAAGGTCCGGCGCCGGCCTGCCCACGACGGGCGCGATCATGCGCCAGGCGAAACCGCCGGGAGTCAGAGGGCGACGGGCAGCCCGGTCCGCTTGGCGGCCGGGTAGGTCGCCTCCCGTTCCTGCTCGGTCATGCCGCCCCAGACCCCGTACGGCTCGCGGACCGCGAGCGCGTGCTCCCGGCACTCCCGGACGACCGGGCAGGTGGCGCAGACCGCCTTGGCGGCCTCGTCGCGACGTCGGCGGGCCGGGCCGCGCTCGCCCTCGGGGTGGAAGAACACCGCGGGGTCGACCCGCCGGCACGCACCCTGGTACTGCCACTCCCACACGTCGGCGACGGGGCCGGGAAGCCGGGAAATCTCTGCCATGGTCCGGTCCTTTCAAGCGGGCCGACGTATGAACAACGTCTGGCGCGATGCGAGGACACTACATACCGCGCCAGCAGTTGTTCAAGTACCTCTAGCGCGATTTCTCTGGAGCGATTCGACAACAGAGCGTCGTCGCCCGCGCGGCCGCTCGTCACGCGTGCCGGCACCTGACACGATGGACCCGCCGAAGCGTCGTGGGGGCCGACGGGAGGGCGAATGCTGCCTGGTATCCCGCGGTAGGAGGGCGCGTGAGGAGTAACGGCGTAGATCTGCACGCCGTGCTGCAGAGCGCCCCGCTCGGCCTGGGGGTGATCGACCCCAGTGGGCGGTTCGTCATGGTCAACGATGCGCTGGCGCGCTCGATGGGCCGGCCGGCCAGCGAGGTGCTCGGCGCGGAGGTGCTCGGGTTCCTGCACCCCGACGAGCGGGAGGCCGCTCGGGCGTCCCTGGACCAGATGTTCGCCGGCACGCTGCCCGGCACCCGGTGGGAGCGGCGCTACCTGCGGCCGTCCGGTTCGGTGGTCTGGGCCCGGCTGGTGACCGCTGCGGTCCCAGAGCACGGCGGGCCTCCGCGTGCGGTGGTGCTGCAGCTGCAGGACATCAGCGCCGAGCGGGCCGTTGCGGAGGCGCAGCTCGAGCTGGCCTCCATGGTCTCGGTGCTGGCCGAGGCGGTCGTCACGTTCGACGGCGCCGGGTTGGTCCGGACCTGGAACCGCGCGGCCAACGACCTGCTCGGCTGGTCGGCCGCGGACGTGCTGGGGCGTCCGTTCTCGATGTGCGTGCCGGTCGAGGGGATGGCCGCGCATCGGGCCTGGATGGCGCGGCTGCACCGCGGCGACACCGTGCGCGAGGACGCCGAACTGTTGCATCGAGACGGTTTCCTGGTGTCGACCCACTTCACCGCGACGCCGGTGCTCGGCGCGGACGGGCGGATGGTGTCGTGCATGTGCCTGCTGCACGACCTGCGGCAGCAGCGGCGGCACATGCAGCGCCTGGAGCTGCTCGCGCACCGCGACCCGGTCACCGGGCTGCCCAACCGGCAGCACTTCAACGAGTTGTTGGCCGAGACCGTCGGCCGCCAGGGGTCCGGCATCGTCGGCCTGCTGTTCCTCGACCTGGACCGGTTCAAGGAGGTCAACGACCAGCACGGTCACCTGGTCGGGGACGAGTTCTTGCGCGTCGTGGGCGCCCGGCTGCGTGGCGCCCTGCGCCCTGGTGACACGGTCTCCCGTTGGGGCGGTGACGAGTTCGCCGTGCTGGTAGAGCGTGCATCCGCCCCGGACGAGGTCGCGGCCGTGGCGGACCGGCTGCTGGAGGCCCTGGAGCGGCCGCTGCACCTGCGAGCTCTCGTCCTCGACGTCGGGGTGAGCATCGGGGTCGTGGCCGGGCGCCCGGGGGACCGGCCGGAGGAGCTGCTGGCCCAGGGGGACGCCGCGATGTACCTCGCGAAGAGCCGCGGCGGCAACCAGTGGGCCGGGTTAGGTCGCTAGGGGCGGGCGGCTCAGGAAACGGGCGTGAGCGCGGCGGACACCAGCCGGGCCAGCTCGCGGTAGGCGTCGGCGTCGCCGAGGCCGGTGCGGCCGGCGATGTCGCCGCGGTGGATCGCGGTCATGACCTGCTCCACCGCCGCACCGACGAAGGCGGCGTCCAGGTCGCGCATCCGGCCCTCCCGGATCCCCTCGACGACGAGCTCCTGCACCCGGCGGGCGGCGTGCCGCGTGTTGGTCTCGTAGATGGCCCGTGCCGGAGGATGGCCCGTCAGGTCGGCGAAGAACGCCGGGCTGGCCGCCTGCAGCTCGCCGGCCACCGCCTGCAGGTACGTCGTCAACGGGTCTGCCGACTCCTCGCTCACCTGCAACCGGGACTCGACCGCCGCGGTCGCGCGCTGGAAGAACCGCCGGACGACCGCAGCCACCAGCTGCTCCTTGCTGGTCGCGACGAGGTAGAGCGTGGACTTCGAGCAGCGCAGACGGCGGGCCAGCTCGTCCAGCGTGAACGCGGCGAAGCCCTCGTGCAAGAACAGCTCGACCAGTCGGTCGAGCACTCTCGTGCGCCGGTCCGCGGACGCTGTTGCGGCGGGGCGGCTGCTCACGGGTTCCTCCCGGGACGGTCCGCCGGTCGACCGGGCGGGAACGGACGGCGCGGGGTCGGAGACGTGACAGAAGTACTACCTCGGGTACTGTGGTACGCCGTACGGTACCCGAGCGACGAGCACGGTGCAGTACCCAGAAACGCCGCGGTACCCAGAACGCTGCGGTACCGAGAACCGAGCAGTGCCGAGAACCCAGCTGAGCGGGACGACGACGACCCGCGCGAGGAGGTAGACCCGATGCCGGTCAGCCGGATGCTGCCCACCCCCGAGGCCGCGGACCTGCTCGAGCTGACCCGGCAGATCGCTCGGGAGGAGCTGGCGCCGCGTGCGGCCCAGGCCGAGGCGGAGGGCGCGTTCCCGCGGGAGGTGTTCCGGCTGCTCGGCCGCGCCGGGCTGCTCAGCCTGCCGTACCCGGAGGAGCTCGGCGGCGGTGGCCAGCCGTACGAGGTCTACCTTCAGGTGCTCGAGGAGCTCGCCTGCGTGTGGGCGAGCGTGGCCGTCGGCGTCAGCGTCCACGGGCTGTCCTGCTTTCCGCTGGCGACCGCGGGGACGCCCGAGCAGCAGCAGCGCTGGCTCCCGGACCTGCTCGGTGGCGAGCTGCTCGGGGCGTACTGCCTGTCCGAGCCGCACGCCGGCTCGGACGCGGCCGCGATGCGCACGCGGGCGCGCGCGGACGGCGGCGGGTACGTCCTCGACGGCACCAAGGCCTGGACCACCCATGGCGGCCAGGCCGACTTCTACACCGTGCTGGCGCGCACGTCCGAGCACCGTACGCGCGGGATCAGCTGCTTCCTGGTGCCGGCCGATGCCCGGGGCCTGACCTCGGACCCGCCGGAGCGCAAGATGGGGCTGACCGGGTCGGCGACCGCCACCATGCGGCTGGAGGGCGTCCGCGTCGGCGCGGAGCGCCGGGTGGGCGCGGAGGGCCAGGGGCTGCCGCTCGCGCTCGCCGGCCTGGACGCCGGCCGGCTCGGGATCGCCGCGGTGGCGGTGGGCCTGGCCCAGGGCGCGCTGGACGACGCCGTCGCCTACGCCCGGGATCGGGAGGCCTTCGACCGTCCCATCATCGACCACCAGGGACTGGCCTTCCTACTGGCCGACATGGCCGCCGCCGTCGAGTCGGCCCGGGCCACGGTGCTCGCCGCGGCCCGGCGCAAGGACGCCGGCCTGCCGTACGGCACCCAGGCGAGCATCGCCAAGCTGGTCGCCACCGACAACGCCATGCGGGTCACCACGGACGCCGTGCAGGTGCTCGGCGGCTACGGCTACACCCGCGACTTCCCGGTGGAGCGCTACATGCGTGAGGCCAAGGTGACGCAGATCTTCGAGGGCACCAACCAGATCCAGCGGATGCTGATCGCCCGGGCGCTGCGGAAAGGCGCACCCGCGACCGTCTCGGTGGTGCCCGCCGGCACGGCCTGATTCCTGTTGCGACGTCCTCACCGGGACGACCGGGGAACCGGCACCCCACTCGGCGTGCGGCCCGTTGTGCCCGCCTCGATACTCGCTGCAACGGTTCCGGCTCGAGGAGGGCACCACCATGGCGGACGACATCGTCGACGTGATCAAGGCTCAGCACCGGGAGGTGGACCGGCTGCTCGACGAGGCGATGGCCGAGGGATCCGACACGGCGGCCCTGCTGCGCCAGGTCAGCGAGCTGCTCATCCCGCACTCCGAGGCCGAGGAAAGCTTCGTCTACCCGACCATCGGCGAGAAGAAGCCACCGGAGGGCGAGGAAGTCCATGACAGCGTCGCCGAGCACCAGCACATCGAGGAGGTCCTGCAGGCGCTGCTGGCCGAGGATCCGGACACTCCCGGCTTCGACGGCCGGCTCGCGGGGCTGGTCGGCGAGCTGCGCCACCACGTCGAGGAGGAGGAGCAGGACCTGCTTCCGGTGCTGTCCGAACAGGCGTCCGACGACGAGCGCGCCGCCATGGGTGCCCGGTTCGCGCAGGAGACGGGATGGACTGGCGGCACCGGCCCGACCGGCGGCTCCGGTGACGCCGCGGACGGCGACGAGAGCGGACCCACGCGCGCGGAGCTCTACGAACAGGCCAAGGAGCAGGACGTCCCCGGCCGCTCGAAGATGAGCAAGGCAGAGCTCGGGGAAGCCGTCGAGGACGACTGACCTCGCGAGGGCCATCGGAACGGGGTCACCGCCGAGTCGGCCGGGGCCCTTCATTGCGGCACACTGGATCGGGCCCCGCGACGCGTGGGGTCGTCGCTGGCAGGGGGTGGGGTTGACGAACGACGTCCCGCCTGGGGGCCCGTTGGACCACCTGTCCGCCGCGGCCGCAGCCGGCGGCATCGGGTTGTTCGAGTGGAGTCCCAGCACCCGGGACGTCTGGTGGGACGCCACCGCCGCGAGCGTGTTCGGACTCCCCCCGGGAGTCGGTCGGGACGGCCCCGCGCGGCTGGAGGCCTGGCGCGACCGGGTCCATCCTGACGATCGCGACCGGGTGGCTGCGGTCCTCAACAGCCCCGAGGGCGCGGACACGACGTACCGGTTCACCCGGGCGGACGGGTCCGTCCGCATGCTGCTCAGCCGCGCCACACACCGGCTGCCGGCGGAGGACGGCCTCCCGGAGCGAGTGGTGGGTGTGGTCCTCGACGTGACGACGATGCACGAGGTGTCGCGCCAGGCCGAGCAGACCCTCGAGGCGATCAGCGACGCGTTCTACGCGCTCGACCGGGACGAACGGTTCGTGTACGTCAACCGTGAGGCCGAGCGACTGCTGCGCCATTCGCGGCAGGACCTGCTGGGCCGGACGCCGTGGGAGCTCTTCCCGGACGGGGTCGGCTCGGTGTTCCAGAACACCTTCCGCGCGGTGGCTGCTGACGGCGTGCCGCGTACCTTCGAGGCGTACGTCACGCTGGTGGGCCGCTGGTACGAGGTCCGGGTGTACGG
>DATFPQ010000300.1:0-13355 GCA_035264765.1 Actinomycetales bacterium
CGCGTCAAAATCATGCACGCTGCAGTCCCTGAAGATGCCACCCGACGTTTCGATGTAGGCGTCCGAAGGTGGGGCAGGGTCCAGAGTGGTCGACCGGACGGTGTGAATGAAACCGAGCTCACCGGCGGCGACAGCACGGCGGGCTTCGACGAATGCCGCGTCGAAACGGCGTGGGTAGCCGATCTGGACCGGAATGTCACTGGCCAGGGTCCGCCGTAGCACTTCCGCGCTGGCTCCGGTGTCCTTCGATACCGGCTTCTCGCAGAAGGTCGGCAGCCCGGCGGCCAGCGAGGCAAGGATCAGCTCGGGGTGCACCGCGGTCGCGGCAGCTATCACCACGCCATCGATGCCGCATGAGAGAAGCTCCTCCACACTCCCGGCTGGCTCCACCGACCCAAGACGCTGGACGGCCGCGTCGACAAGCGCAGGGTCCTGGTCGTGGACGACAAGCGAGTCCACAACCCCCAAGCCGTTGAGGGTGGCTGCGTGAAACGCGCCGATACGACCAAGGCCGATCAAACCGAGACGCATGGAAGCACGATCCTTCGCTAGTTGATCTTGCAGGCCGCCGAGACGCGGTCGAGCCAGATCTCGGGCCGAGCCCCTCCTGAGCCGTCGCACTGACGGAGGCGGGCCTCCCACCCGCTGAAGTGCTGGCGCACCTAGTGATACCCGGAACAGCCTACCCCGGCTCAGTCACTCATAATCGCGAGGTAGACAACTTGTCCGCTGCGCGGTAACATTTGGCCGTCAGGGCGATGGCGCCGCGCAACGGGCTCTTCTCGCGACTCCCACCGTGACACCGCGCAACCGCCCAACCGCTCAACAGGGAGAGCCCCGTGGCCCATAACGTCCTGATCGGTAGCGCGCCTGACTCCTGGGGAATCTGGTTCGCGAACGACCCCCACCAGACCCCTGCGAGCCGGTTCCTCGACGAGGTCGCTCAGGCTGGGTATGAGTGGATCGAGATCGGTGCCTTCGGCTACCTCTCCACCGACCCCGCCCAACTGCGTCACGAACTCGATATGCGACACCTCAAGGTTTCTGGTGGAACTACCTTCGCCCGGCTTCAGCATCCAGACACTATCGACGAGGTCTGGGAGCAGGTCGCCCCGATCGCCTCTCTCACCGCAGCAATGGGCGCCGAGCACATGGTTGTCATTCCCGACCTGTGGCGTGACGACCTGACCGGCAACGAGAAAGAGCCCCGCCAGCTCAGTGCGGAACAGTGGACCGCCCTCACCAAGAATCACAACGAGCTCGGCCGGCGCCTGCTCGAGGAGTATGGCGTCCATTCGCAGTTTCACCCGCATGCCGATAGCCACGTCGGCTACCAGGCCGACGTCGAACGCTTCCTCGAGGCCACCGACCCCGCCTACGTCAATCTGTGCCTTGATACCGGCCACATCGCCTACTACGGCGGCGACTCGATCCACCTGATGACCAAGTACCCCGAACGGATCGGCTACCTTCACCTCAAGCAGGTCAACGCCGAGCTCGCAGCCCGCGCTCTCGCCGAGGACATCTCCTTCTCTCAGACCGTCCGGATGGACATCATGGTCGAACCTCCGTCCGGGGTGCCCGACCTCGCCGAGGTCCTCCATGCCGCTGGAGAGCTGCCTCAGCACCTCTTCGCGATCGTGGAGCAAGACATGTACCCGTGCAGTCCCGACCGGCCGCTGCCCATCGCTCGCCGCACCTACACCTACCTCTCCAGCTGCATGTAGACGACTCGTGAGCCGCACACCGTGAGCACATTCCCCGATGCCCTTCCAACAGCCCGCACGCCCGACCCCCGCAGAGCACCCGCCCTGAGCTGGGGAGTCATGGGTACCGGCTGGATCGCCGAGCGGTTCGTCGGGTCACTGCAGTCTCACTCCAGCCAGCAGGTCGTCGCCGTGGGCTCGCGCAGCCACAGCACGGCTGACCTGTTCGCCCGGCGATTCGGAATTCTGCGGTCGCACGCCAGCTATCACGACTTGGTCGCCGACTCCGCCGTTGACGTCATCTACGTTGCGACGCCCCACACCGCTCACCTCGAGGGCGCCCTGCTGGCCCTGGAAGCCGGTAAGCACACTGTCGTTGAGAAGCCTCTCGCCATGAATGCCGGAGAGGCCAGGAAGATCGCGAGTGTTGCAGCGGCCCGAAACCTTTTCTGCATGGAGGCGCACTGGACAACGTTCCTGCCGAAGTACGACATCCTTCAGCAGCTGCTCGACTCCGGCGCGCTGGGCGACATCATGACCGTCGTCGCAGACTTCGGAGAATGGTTTCCGCGGCAACACCGCATCTTCCGATCTGACCTGGCCGGCGGGCCCATGCTCGATCTCGGCACCTACCTGGTGAGCCTGGTCGTCAAGGTCTTCGGCAGCAGTCCAGACCAGATCGTCGCTCGCAGCTCGAAACTTGACTGCGGCGTCATGGGCCAGACCGCGATGATCCTGACCTACGGCGACCGGCAGGCTGCGCTGCACACCACGATCCTCGCCAACACGCCCACCAGTGCCACCATCGCCGGGACCAAAGCGACCATCGTCATCGACGGCCCGTTCTACCAGCCAGGCGGATTCACACTGACCTCGATCGACGGTGCCCGCTCGTTGCGGTACGAGGAACCCCAAGACGCTCACGAAGGCGGACTCCACTACGAAGCCGCCGAGGCCGCCCGGCGCATCGCTAACCGCGAGGTAGAGTCACCCCTCCGCCCGCTGGCTCTGAGCATCAAGACAATCGCCATCATGGACGAAGTGCGGCGCCTGACCCAGGACTACTTCCTGGGCGAGAAGACGCCGACATCAGACCTGGCATAAGCCGTCCGCTCCTGGTTCACCCGTCGGTGAAGACCGGGGGTCTGCAAGGTGGGAGCTCCCTGCAACCCAACGGCTCTCATCAGCGGGGCGACCCGCTTGCGCCGACCCGCGCTGCCCAGCCCCTGGCGCAGCTCGGCGTGCACTAGCGCCGCCCCCAGGACCGCGGGGACATGCTCGCGCTCGCCGCGTCGCAGCGGCCGTGGAGCGCCGCCGCGGCGGCCACTCCCTCGGACCCGCCCGCGTGGCGGTCCATCCCGTCGTGGTACCTGCTCGGCACAGCCCCCAGGAAGGGGACCACGCGCTCCAGACGTCGCGCAGGTGGCCTCAGCCGGACGTCGGTGGGCTCAGTAGCGGCCGCTGGTCGCGCTTGTGCTCCTCGTAGCGGGTCCGCGCCTGCTGGGTGGACTCGAGCGTCGACACCTCGCTCACCGGGACGTCCCACCAGGACTCGCTGTCCGGCATGTCGACGTGGATGTCGCAGTCCACATGGACAACCGTTGTCCGGGTCGACGCGATCGCCTTCTGCAGGCAGCTGCGCAGCTCGTCGACAGTCTCGGCACGCAGGACGTCGGCCCCCAGGCTCGCCGCGTTCGCGGCCAGGTCCACCGGCAGCACGTCGCCGTCCAGCCGGCCGCGCTCGGAGCGGTACCGGTACTTGGTGCCGAACCGCTGTGACCCGACCTCGTCGGAGAGCGCGCCGATGGAGGCGAACCCGTGGTTCTGCACCAGAACCACGACCAGCTTGACGCCCTCCTGGACCGCCGTGACCAGCTCCTGAGCCATCATCAGATACGAGCCGTCGCCGACCAGGACGAACACCTGGCGGTCGGGGGTCGCCATCTTCGCGCCCAGCCCGCCGGCGATCTCGTATCCCATGCAGGAGTAGCCGTACTCGACGTGGTAGCCCTTGGGGTCGCGGGTCCGCCACAGCCGGTGCAGGTCCCCGGGCATCGACCCCGCCGCGCATACGACGACGTCCCGAGGGGACGACAGCTCGTTCACCATGCCGAGCACCTGGCCCTGGGTCGGCTGCTTGGCCCCGTTCCCGTCCCCGGCGTACGTCGCGCCGACGGCGCGGTCCCAGTCGGCGGCGAGGCGGGTGGCCGTCGACCGGTACTCGCCGTCGACCTGCCAGCCCGCGAGCGCCTCGGCAAGTGCCACGAGCGCCTCCCGCGCATCGGCCTGCACCGCGAGACCGGAGTGCTTCGTGCTGTCCAGGCCGGCCACGTTGATGTTGACGAACCGCACGTCCGGGTTGGCGAATGCCGTTCGGGAGGCGGTCGTGAAGTCGCTCCACCGGGTGCCGACGCCGATCACCAGGTCTGCCTCGCGGGCCAGCGCGTTGGCCGCGGCCGTGCCGGTGGAGCCCACGGCGCCCACCGACTGCGGGTGGTCGTACGGCAGCGAGCCCTTACCGGCCTGGGACTGCCCGACCGGTATGCCGGTTGCCTCGACGAGCGCGCGCAGTGCGTCGGTGGCCTCCGAGTAGATGACGCCGCCGCCCGCGACAAGCAGCGGCCGCCGAGAGCGACGGATCAGCTCGGCCGCGCGCTGCAGCACGGCCGGCTCCGGCACCGGGCGCGCCACGTGCCAGACCCGGCGGTCGAACAGCTCAACCGGCCAGTCGTGCGCCTCCGCCTGCACGTCCTGCGGAAGCGCGATCGTCACCGCACCGGTCTCAGCGGGGTCGGCCAGGACGCGCATGGCTCCCAGCAGCGCGGACGGCAGCTGCTCGGGCCGCCAGATCCGGTCGAAGAACGCGGACACCGGACGCAGCGTGTCGTTGACGCTGATGTCGTACCCGCGCTGGGACTCCAGCTCCTGCAGCACCGTGCCGGACGCCCGGGTGGCGAAGACGTCACCGGGCAGCAGCAGCACCGGCAACCGGTTTACGGTGGCCAGCGCAGCGCCGGTCACCAGGTTGGTCGCACCGGGTCCGATCGACGTACTGCAGGCCAGGGTCGACAGCCGGTTCCGCATGCGCGCGTAAGCGGCCGCCGCATGCACCATCCCCTGCTCGTTGCGGGCCTGGTGATACGGCAGGGCGCCGGGATCCTGCAGCTCGGCCTGCAGCAACGCCTGGCCGATGCCGGCCACGTTGCCGTGGCCGAAGATGCCGAAGCAGCCCTCGACGAGCCGTTGCTCGACGCCGTCCCGCTCACTGTGCTGCTGGGCGAGGAACCGGACGACCGCCTGCGCGACGGTCAGGCGGACGGTGTTCATTTCTGCTCCTCGGGAAAGGGCAGGCGGGGGTCGACCGGCACCCCGTCCCAGGTGCCGCGCACCCATGCGTGCGCGGGGTCGTCGCAGATCTGCCAGCGGCGCTCGGCCCCCGGCCCGGCCATGACGTTGAGGTAGTACAGGTCGTAACCCGGCGCGGCCATCGAGGGTCCGTGCCAGCCGTGCGGGATCAGGACGACGTCGCCGGACCGCACCTCCGCGAGGACGTCGATCGGCCGGTCGGGCTCGCCGTAGACCCGCTGGTAGGCGACGCCCGGACCGTCCGGTCCACCGGCGACCTCGAAGTAGTAGATCTCCTCGAGCACGGACTCACCGGGCCGCTCGGTGTCGTGCTTGTGCGGCGGGTACGACGACCAGTTGCCGCCCGGCGTCAGCACCTCACAGGCGATCAGCTTGTCCGCCTCGAAAGCGTCGGGAGTGCAAAAGTTGTTTACCTGCCGCGAGCAGCTTCCGGCGCCGCGCAGCTCGACCGGCACGCCATCGACCGAGCCATAGCGGAACGGCAGCCGCCGCTGTGCCCGCGCCGAGGGCAGGGCAAAGCGCCCGCCGCGTTCGCTGCGGACCACGGCCACGGCGTCCCGGGGCACGTAGGCGAAGTCCGTGGGTCCGGCGAAGACGCCAGCCCGGCCGCGGAGCTCGAAACGCTGGCCCTCGCACTCGACGGAGCAGCTGCCGGCGAGCGGGAGCACGAGCAGCTCGTCCGGACCGGTGCTGACCTGATGCTCGCTGCGGGGCGCCAGCTCGACGACGCGCAGGCCGCTGTAGCCCCAGCCGGCCAGCTCGGGGTCGATGGCGGTCGCGTAGCCGTCCCGCGCGGTGCTGCCGGCGACACGATGCAGACGAGCGCCATCGTCCAGGCGAGCGCCATCGTGTGTGCCGAACGACCGGCTCACGAGCCGGCCCCGTGCACGAGGCCGGCGGCGACGTCCACCGCGCCGGCGACATCGCCGTCCTGCGGGTACAGCAGCGCGCGACCCACCACCAGGCCGCGGACGCTCGGCAGCCGGAGAGCTCGGCCCCACTCGGCGTGGGTGTCGTCCGAGTGGCTGGAAGGGTCACCGCCCAGCAGCAGGGTTGGCAGCGTCGTGGCGTCCATCACCCGCTCCATGCCGTCGACCACGGGGAGCTTCATCCACGTGTACGCGCTCGTACTCCCCAGCGCCTGGGCGATGTGGACGGACTTGATGACGGCCTCCGGCGACAGGTCGTTGCTCACCCGCCCGTCCACCCGCCGCGACAGGAACGGCTCCACCATGGCGACCAGGCCAAGCTCGGCCAGCTCGCTCACCGCACGACCACTGCGCTCCAGCGTCTCCACGGTGCCCGGGTCGTCGAGGTCGACGCGGGTGAGCATCTTGCCGCCCTCGAACCCCATGGCCGCGATGGACCGAGCGTCATAGGCGGTGAAGCGGTCGTCCAGCTCGAAGGCCGCGCCCTGCAGCCCGCCGCGGTTCATCGAGCCGAAGACGACCTTGCCGTCGAGCCGGCCAAGCAGCAGCAGGTCCTCCAGGATGTCCGGGGTGCCGAGCACACCGTCGACGCCCGGTCGCTCCAGTGCGGTGCAGAGCCGCTCCAGCAGCTCGGTGCGGCTGGCCATGGCGTCCCCGCGGTCGCGGACGCCCAGGGCCCCACGAGCCGGGTGGTCGGCGGCCACGACGAGCAGCCGGCCGTCCTCGCCGAGCAGCGGACGGCGGCGGCGGCCCGAGGCGGCGAGGGCCACTGCGCGGGGCGACCGGGCCCGGACCTCGGTCAGGTCGGCCACGGACCGAACGGCTGGTCGCTCGGTCTGCTGTGCTCTCACGGTGCTACCCCCACGGTCGGACGGTCGGTGGCGACGGCGCGCGCGCCGCTCGCGAGCAGGGACTCGACCTCCGCGGTGGTCGGCATGGCCGTCGAGCACTCCAGCCGGGAGGCGACGATCGCCCCCGCGACGTTGGCGAACCGCAGCACCCGCTCCAACGGCCAGCCGGCGAGCAGCCCGTGACACAGGGCGCCGCCGAAGGCGTCACCGGCGCCGAGGCCGTTGACGACGTCGACCGGGTGCGGAGGGACCTCCACCCGCTCGTCCGCCGTCCTGGCCAGCACGCCCTTCGGCCCCTGCTTGACGATGGCAAGCGAGACGCCGCGGTCGAGCAGCGCCTGGGCGGCAGCGTCCGGGTCGGTCTCGCCCACCGCCACCTCGCACTCCTCGCGGTTGCCGACGGCAACAGTTACCGAGGCCAGCGCCTCCTGGACCCGCTCACGCGCGGTCTCGACGTCCGACCAGAACATCGGCCGGTAGTCCAGGTCGAGCACCGTCAGCGGCGCCCGCCCCCGCGCCTCGAGCGCCACCCGGTGGGCGGCCAGGCTGGGTTCCTGCGACAGGCCCGTGCCGGTGATCCAGAAGACGCCCGCCGAGCGCACGGCCTCGGGATCGATCTCGTCCGGCGCGATCTGCAGGTCGGGTGCTGTCGGGAACCGGTAGAACCACAGCGGGAAGTCGTCCGGAGGGAAGATCTCGCAGAAGACCACCGGCGTCGGCAGATCCGGGACGGCGCTCACGAACCGGTCGTCGACGCCAAGCTCGCCGAGCGCCTTGTGGACGTAACGCCCGAACGGGTCCTCGCCCGTGCGAGTCACCACCGCGCTGCGGCGGCCGTGGCGCGCGGCGGCCACCGCGACGTTGGTCGCGCTGCCGCCGAGGAACTTGCCGAACGTCTCGACGTCCTCCAGCGGCACGCCGACCTGCAGCGGGTAGACGTCGACGCTCACCCGGCCCATCGTCAGGACGTCGAGGTCCGAACCTGCACTCATCCAAGGCTCCTCAGGTAGTCGACACTGGTTCGGACGTCGGCGACGGGGCCGGGCCCGTCCGGTGGGCCGGCCAGCACGGTGTCCTGCTCCAGGACGTACCAGCCCTGGTACCCCCCGCGCTCCAGCAGCCGGACGATCTGCCCGACGTCGACGTCCCCGCGGCCAAGCGGGCGGTACATGCCCGCAGCCACCGCGTCGGTGTACGTGGCGTCCCCGGCGCGAACCTTGCTCGCCCAGCGCTCGTCGACGTCCTTCAGGTGCACGTGCCGGATTCGCTCCGGCACCGACCGGGCCAGCTCCACCGGGTCGGTGCCGCCGATGAGCAGGTGGCCGGTGTCGAGGCACAGGTCGACGCCACTGCCCTCAAGAACGCGCTCGACCTCATCACGGCGCTCCACCATCGTGCCGACGTGCGGGTGCAGCGCGGTGACGACGCCGCGCTCGTGCGCCCGGGCCGCCAGCCGGTCCAGGTTGGCGAGCAGGCGCGACCATGCCACCTCGTCCAGAACCGGGCGCTGGTCGTACCCCTCCAGGCCGGTGGCCGCCGCCAGGACGATCACACCGGCACCGGCGGCGACGAGCGCGTCGAGCGCCGTGTCGACCTCGGGCAGCGGGTCGTGCCCCGCGTCGTGCAGGACCACTGGGACGAAGCCACCAACGGCCCGAAGGCCCGCCTCGTGCAGCGTCGCCGCGGCCGCCTGCGGGTCGACCGGGAGGAAGCCCTTCGGACCGAGCTCGGTCGCCACCAGGCCGACGTCCTGCATCTGCGCGAGCACCAGGGATGGGTCGAGCTGGAAGCCCCAGCCCGGCACCTCGCAGACCCCCCAGGAGATCGGGGCGCCGGCGACCCGTTCGGTCAGCGGGACCATGCGGCCTTCACCTCCTCGACGCGGACGGCGCGGTGCTCGCGCCGCGACAGGTCCGCGGCCTCCGCGACGAAGAGCGCCTCCAGCGCGTCGTCGACCGTGCACGGACTGGGCCCCTCACCGCGCGCCATCGCCACGAAGGCAGTCAGCTCGGCGTTGTACGCGCGAACGAACCGGGGCCAGAATGCTTGCACCGTAGGGCCTTGCGGGAACGAGACACCCGGTTCCGCGGAGTGCAGCGGGACGCTGTCGTCGAGCCCGACGGCCCAGGTGGCCCGGGTGCCGGCGAGCTCCATCCGGACGTCGTACCCGGCGCCGTTGTAGCGCGACCCCTGCAGCGTGCACAGCGTGCCGTCGTCCAGAGTGAGCAGCGCGGCACTCTCGTCGACGTCGCCGGCGCTGGCGAAGAAGTCGGCCCCCCGGGCGGCGCCGGTGGCGTAGACCTCGACGACCTCGCGGCCGGTGACCCAGCGGACGACGTCGAAGTCGTGGATGTGCATGTCGCGGAAGACGCCGCCGCTGGTGGCGATGTAACCGGCCGATGGCGGTGCCGGATCGGCGGTGATCAGGTGCACACGGCGCAGGTCGCCGAGTGCACCGGACGACAGGGCCTCGCGCGCCGCCGTGTAGCCCGCGTCGAACCGGCGTTGGAAGCCGATGTGCACTCGCGCACCCGCCTCCGCCACCCGGTCGCGCACGCGGACGGTGGTCTTGACCTCTCCCGCCACCGGCTTCTCGCAGAAGACCGGGAGCCCCGCGTCGACGGCCGCGAGAATCAGGTCGGCGTGCGCGTCGGTGGCGGCGGCGATGGCGAATGCGTCGATCCCCGCGCCGAGCAGTGCGTCCGTATCCTGCACGTGCTCGATCCCGAGCTCACCCGCAACCCGGGCCGCCCGTTCGACGTCCACATCGGTGAGAACCAGCTGGTCGACGTCCGGGTGGGCGTGCAGGGCCCGGGCGTGCTGGGCGCCGATGCGTCCCACGCCGGCCAGTCCGATCCGCATGCGTGTCGTCCTCCACAGGCTGCTGCCGCGCGGCACCCTGGTGGCGCCTCCTCGCGTGCACGGACGAGCCTCCCGCCTCGGCGCCCAGGCTGTCAATGCTTGTAAGGACATTCTGCCTTTACGTCTAGCGCACGCCAGTTCGCTAGACTGGGCCTCTGCCCCGCGAGTGATGGAGCCCGCATGACGCTGTCGTTCCAGCTGGACCGCACGAGCCCCGTGCCGCTGTACCACCAGCTGGCCAGTCAGCTCGAGGCGACCATCGACGACGGCCGGCTCGCTCCCGGGGACCAGATCGAGAACGAGGTGGCGTTGGCCGACCGGCTCGGGCTGTCCCGGCCGACCGTGCGCCGGGCGATCCAGGACCTGGTGGGAAAGGGACTGCTGGTGCGCCAGCGCGGCGTCGGCACCCAGGTGGCCAACCGGATGGTGCACCGCCGGGTCGAGCTGACCAGCCTCCATGACGACCTGGCGCGGGCCGGCCGGTCGCCGCACACGGAGGTGCTCGCCCTGGAGCCGGACCGCCACGAGCCGCGTGCCTGCCGCGCCCTCGGCCTCGACCCGGGGACCCCGATGCTATTCGTCGAGCGGCTGCGCTCGGCCGGGCGCGAGCCGCTGGCCGTCATGCACAACTGGCTGCCGCCGCGGTTCTCCGACATCACCGCCGAGGAGCTCCGCGAGCAGGGGCTCTACCAGCTGCTGCGAGCCCGCGGTGGGCATCCCGCGGTGGCCCGGCAGCAGATCGGTGCGCGTACGGCGACCGCGCGCGAGGCCAAGCTGCTGGAGATCCGGCGCTCGGCCCCCCTGCTGACCATGACCCGCAGCGCCTTCGACGCGACCGGTGGTGCCCTGGAGTTCGGCGACCACTCCTACCGCAGCGACAGCTACTCGATCGAGGTCATGGTGGTCGAGCGATGACCACGCCGGTGCGGGTCGGTGTCGTCGGCCTCGGCCGCATGGGTCGCACCCACCTGGAGGCGCTGCGTGCCCTGGGGCCCGCCGTGCGCGTGGTGGCGGTTGCGGACGTCGACGGGTCGGCGGTGGCTGTGGCGGTGGAGGGCACCGACGTGAGCGGCGGCACCGACGGCCTGGAGCTCGTCGGGCGGGGTGACCTGGACGCCGTCGTGGTGGCGTCCCCGGACCCCACTCACGCCGAGCTCGTCGAGGCCTGCCTGCAGCGCGGGCTGCCGGTGCTCTGCGAGAAGCCGCTGACCACGTCGGTGGCGGACTCCGCGGCCCTGGTCGAGCGTGAGGCGTCCGGCGGACGGCGGCTGGTCCAGGTCGGGTTCATGCGCCGCTACGACCCCGCGTTCGCCGCCGTCGCTCACACCGTTCACGCCGGCCGAGTCGGGACGCCGTCAATCGTGCGCACCGTGCACCGCAATCCGGTGCAGGCGTATGCGTTCCAGCCGTCCACGCTCACGGAGAACTCCGCCTCGCACGACGTCGACCTGCTCCGCTGGGTCACTGGCGAGGACGTCGTGGAAGTCTCCTGCTGGACCGCTCCCGGCGCCGACGAGCAGTTTGCGGCGCTGCTGCTGCAGGGTCGCACGGCCGCAGGCGTTCTGGCCAGCACCGAGCTCGTGTACGGACCGGCCTGCGCGTACGACGTCGGGCTCGAGGTCGTGGGCCGCGACGGGGTCGCCGCCACGCCGGCCAGGGCCACCGGGGGTGACTGGACCGACCGGTTCGACGAGGCCTACTTCCGGCAGGCACGCGCTTGGGTGCGGTCCGTGGCCGAGGGGCGTCCGGACCCCGACGGCGCGACGGCGCTGGACGGCCTCGCGGTGAGCTGTGTGCTCGAGGCGGCCGAGCGGTCCCGCCGCGAGGGCGGCACGGTCGTCTCCGTGGCCCTGCCCCGCGGCGCCGGCTTTCTTGGCGCGGGGTGACCCCGCACCAATAGGCTTGTAGTAGGGACGCCCCGCGACGAACCGCGAATGCAGTGATCCGCCCCGGTCGCGGGATGCGACGCCCGGTCAGCGGCTGTAGTTCGGCGCCTCGACCGTCATCTGGATGTCGTGCGGGTGCGACTCCTTCAGCCCCGCCGACGTGATGCGGACGAAGCTGCCATTCTCCTGAAGATCTGCAACAGTTGCCGCGCCACAGTAGAACATGGACTGCCGCAGGCCCCCCACCAGCTGTGCCGCGACGGCGGCCAGCGGCCCGCGGAAGGGCACCTGACCCTCGACGCCCTCGGGGACGAACTGCTCCTCCAGCTTGATGTCGTTCTGGAAGTAGCGGTCCTTGGAGAACGAGCGCGCGCCGGCGCGGGTCTGCTGAGCGCCGATGCTACCCATGCCGCGGTAGGACTTGTACTGCTTGCCGTTGATGTAGACGAGCTCGCCCGGGCTCTCCTCGCAGCCGGCGAGCAGTGAGCCCAGCATCACGGTGTCGGCCCCGGCCACCAGGGCCTTGGCGATGTCGCCGGAGTACTGCAGACCGCCGTCCCCGATCACGGGAACACCCGCGGGCCGGCAGGCCAGCGAGGCCTCGTAGATGGCCGTGACCTGTGGCACGCCGACGCCGGCCACCACACGGGTGGTGCAGATCGACCCCGGTCCGACGCCGACCTTCACGCCGTCCACCCCGGCGTCCACCAGCGCCTGCGCCGCGGTGCGGGTCGCGACGTTGCCGCCCACGACGTCGACGTGCGCGACGGCGGAGTCGCTCTTCAGCCGGCGGATCATCTCCAGCACCTTGGCCGAGTGGCCGTGTGCCATGTCGACGATGAGCAGGTCGACGCCCGCGTCCACGAGTGCCATGGCCCGCTTCTCGGCGTCCTCGAAGATCCCGATCGCGGCACCGACGCGAAGGCGGCCGGACTCGTCCTTGGTCGCGAGCGGGTACTTCTCGCTCTTGGTGAAGTCCTTCACGGTGATCAGGCCGCGCAGCCGGCCGCCGTCGTCAACCAGTGGCAGCTTCTCGACCTTGTGCTTGGCGAGCAGGCGCATGGCGTCCTCGCCGGAGATGCCGACCGGGGCGGTGACGAGCGGCATGGGCGTCATGACGTCCCGCACCAGCCGAGTGAGGTCCGACTCGAAGCGCAGGTCGCGGTTCGTGACGATGCCGAGCAGCCGACCGGACTCGTCGACGACCGGGAGGCCCGAGACCCGGTACCGACCGCAGATCGCGTCGACCTCGGCCAGCGTGGCGTCCGGCCCGGTGGTGACCGGGTGGCTCACCATGCCGGCCTCGGACCGCTTCACCAGGTCGACCTGGCTGGCCTGCTCGTCGATGGACAGGTTGCGGTGCAGCACCCCCAGGCCGCCCTGGCGGGCCATCGCGATCGCCATCCGTGACTCGGTCACGGTGTCCATGGGGGACGACAGCAGCGGCACGCGCAAGGAGATCCGCTTGGAGACGCGCGACGTAGGGTCCGCGGCCGAGGGCACGACGTCGCTCTCGTTCGGCACGAGCAGGACGTCGTCGAAGGTCAGCCCCAGGGCGGCGAACTTCTCCGGGACGTCGGGGCGGGCCTGACTCATCGTCGCCTCTCTCGAGCCCCGGGAGAGGGGGCCACTACGGGTTGGCTGGTCTGGGACGTCCAGGCCCCTTTGCCTGCTGCTGCCGCCGCTCGTGCGGTCGTGGACGTCTGTCCATGTTACCCGCGCGAGACCGGTCGGCCCGGCGGCGACCCGTGGCCG
>DATFPQ010000301.1:0-2902 GCA_035264765.1 Actinomycetales bacterium
ACAGCAGCTCCTTGGTCTCGTCGTTCGTGCGGCGGACGTGATGCGGTGTGGGTCACTGGCGACGCTACGGTTTGTGCGCCTGGCGTGCGACCCTTCGCCCGCACGCCCGTCGTCCACTCAGTGCTCGGTCAGCCTCCGGGACCGGTCGACTTCGCTGATGACGGGCACCGTGTCGGAGGTCGGGTCGGGGTCGAAGAGGGTGCCCTCGTGTTGGACGGCGGCTGCTGCCCACTGCAGGGCGGTCCGGATCCGCTTCTGGCGATCCGCGCCACCTGCAAGGAACCCGGCGAGCGTGGCATCTCCAGCGCCGACGGTGTTGACAACCGTTGCTACGGCGCACTCGGCGTGCGTGGCGCCGAGGTCGTCGACGAGGATGGCGCCATCGGCCCCGAGGCTGGCGAGGACCGCTCCGGCCCCCCGATCGCGAACCTGCGCGGCGGCGTCGACGACGTCCCCTTGGGTGTTCAGTGGAGTGCCGACCAGCTCAGCCAGCTCGTGAGCGTTCGGCTTGAGGAGGTCGGGCTCGGCGCTCAGGGCTGCCTCGAGGGGCGGCCCGGAGGTGTCGACGGCGACGCGCACGCCGGCCCGGTGCGCGCGGCGGGTCAGGTCGGCGTAGAGGTCGACGGGAGCACCCGGAGGGAGGCTTCCGCAGCAGGCCAGCCACTCGGCACCATGAAGGTTGTCGACCACGGTCTGCACCATGGTCTGTAGCTCCTCGGGAGTGAGCTCCGGCCCAGGCTCGTTGACCTTGGTCACGACGCCGTCCGGCTCGACCAGGCTGACGTTGCTGCGGACCTCACCGCTGATGGTGACCGGCCGCGTGTGGAGCCCCGCGTCCTGGAGCATCTGGAACAGCTGTGTACCGCCAGGGCCGCCCAGGGGGAGCACGGCAAGCGTCGGCACGCCGTGGCGCAACAGTGCCAGCGAAACGTTGACGCCCTTGCCGCTCGGTTCGCTGTAGCTGCGCCGGCTGCGGATCACCGTGCCTCGAGTCAGGGCGTCGATGAACACCGTGCGGTCGACGCTGGGATTCGGCGTGACGGTGAGGATCATGCGCGCTCCACGGATGCGGCGGTCGCGGCCACAGGGGAGCACCCGTCGACCCGACCCATGTGGGCTGGCCGCCGCCGGCGGCTCACCTGCCGCGGCGGACTGCCGTCGCCGACGTACGGTCGCTCGGGCGTCGGCGCGGACACGTGGCTCCCGGGGTCGGCTCTTGCCCATGTTGGAGCGCTGCATAGGGTTGCGGATCGTTGGAATGCCGTCAACCGCCCACGGTCCGTGACCGGGCCGACACCAGGAGCCGGAGATGCCGCTCGTCCACACCCGCGAGCTGGTCGACGAGGCGCGGCGGTCCTCCGGGGCCGTGCCGGCGTTCAACGTCATCACGCTGGAGCACGCGGAGGCCATCGCGGCGGGTGCCGAGCGGGCCGGTCGTCCCGCCATCCTGCAGATCAGCGAGAACGCCGTCCGGTACCACCAGGGGCGGTTGCAGCCGCTGGCGCGCGCCGTTCTCGCGGTGGCGGAGCTGTCGACTGCGCCGCTGTCCGTGCACCTCGACCATGTCGAGGACGAGGAGCTGCTGCAGCAGAGCGCGTCGGCGGGCGTCAGCTCGGTGATGTTCGACGCTTCCAAGCTGGAGTTCGGCCAGAACCTGGCCAGGACCAAGGCGGCCGCTGACTGGGCACACGAGCACGGCATGTGGATGGAGGCCGAGCTGGGCGAGGTCGGCGGCAAGGACGGCGCGCACGCGCCCGGCGTCAGAACCGACCCACGGGAGGCGGCGGACTTCGTCAGCAGGACCGGTGTCGACGGGCTGGCGGTGGCCGTAGGGAGCTCGCACGCCATGGTCGACCGGGTTGCGCGGCTGGACTTCGAGCTCGTGGGGGCGCTGCAACGGGCGGTCCCTGTGCCGTTGGTGCTCCATGGGTCCTCGGGGGTTGCGGACGAGGACCTGCGCCGTGCCGTTCGGGCCGGCATCACCAAGGTCAATGTGGGGACCATCCTCAACGTCGCGTTCACCGGCGCCGTCCGGGAACAGCTCGTGGATCCGGGCATGGTGGATCCCCGCAAGTACCTTGCGCCGGCTCGCGAGGCCGTCAGTGACACGGTCGCGTCGATCCTGCGGGTCCTCGACGTCGGAGCGGTTGGGAGCTGACGTCGCCTGCGTCATGCGCCGTTCCGCTGGATGCGGTGTGCTCCACGATTGCGTGGGGTGCCGCGTCAGGTGAATGCAGGTGAACGCTGGTGAGCCGGGCCTCGGGGTCTCCGTCCCGGATTGAGCCGCACTGCGGCGGTCGGCCTGGGCTCCACGGGCTCTGGCCTCTGGGTCGCTCGCCGCGTCGTGATGCGTGGTGCCGCCTGGGAGGTGCGGCTGCGGCGTCGGCGTCGCCGTGAGGCCGCCGCTCGCGTCGCGTGTGGTTACGGCTTCCCGGCTGCAGTAAGGGTGAGGCCACCTCGGCCGTCGCGCCACGGTCCGCGTGCTGCGGTCCGGCGGCTCGTGGCGGGCGGCGTCGCCGTGAGCCCGCTCTGCGTGGTGCGGTGCGGCGGCTGGCCGTGTCGGCCGTCAGGCCCGTTTCGGTGGTGCCGTAAGCGCCTCCTGGTCCCCGTGCGGCTTCTGGCTTCGCCGTGCGCGGCCTAGAGATGAAGCCATGGCTGGCGTTCGACGCGGTCCCCCACACGAAGTGCACAGGGTCTTGTGGCTCGCGGCTTGTTCGACTACAATCGAACATGTGTTCGAGACTCCGATGGTTCCGCGGATCGCCCCGGTGGTGGACCCGGACCTGCCATGGGAGCAGTACCGCGAGCTGGACCCGATCGGCGCGGCCCAGGACCAGGCCTGGTACTGGGCCTTCGACCGCGGGCTGGCCCCGCCCGCCGGCGACGATCCCGGCGATCCCGG
>DATFPQ010000302.1:0-2876 GCA_035264765.1 Actinomycetales bacterium
TCTGCACCAGCGGCTGCACCAGCGGCTGCGCCCGTGCCGGCCCAGCCGAAGCAGACCCCCGCGCCGCCCCCGGCGGCTCAGCAGACCCCCGCGCCGGCGCCCGCCGCGAAGGCCCCGGCCGCGCAAACTCCCGCCGCTGAGCAGACCCCTGCCGCTCAGACCCCGGCCCGTTCGCAGGCCCCTGCCGCGAAGCCGGCGCCGCGGCCCGCGGCGGCGGCGTCCGACGGAGGCTCGGACGAGCAGGCCGACGAGGTGCGCCCGCTGCGCGGCGCCGCGGCGCGAGTGGTGTCCAACATGGAGGCCAGCCTGCAGGTCCCGACCGCGACGAGCGTGCGGGCCATCCCGGCCAAGCTGCTGATCGACAACCGGATCGTGATCAACAACCACCTGTCCCGCAGCCGCGGCGGCAAGGTGTCGTTCACCCACCTGATCGGGTACGCCGTCGTCCAGGCGCTCAAGACCATGCCGGAGATGAACTGCGCGTACGAGGAGCGCGACGGCAAGCCGGTGGTCGTCCGGCCCGCGCACGTGGGCATGGGCCTGGCCATCGACCTGGCCAAGCCGGACGGCACCCGGCAGCTCCTCGTCCCGAGCATCAAGAACGCCGACACCCTCGACTTCGCGCAGTTCTGGACCGCCTACGAGGACGTCGTCCGCCGCGCGCGGGGCAACAAGCTCACCGCCGCGGACTTCGCCGGCACGACGATCAGCCTGACCAACCCCGGGACGATCGGCACCAACCACTCGGTACCGCGCCTGATGCCCGGCCAGGGCACGATCATCGGCGTCGGCTCGCTGGAGTACCCGGCGGAGTGGCAGGGCGCCAGCCCCGAGGCCATCAACCGCAACGCGATCTCGAAGATCCTCACGCTGACGTCGACCTACGACCACCGGGTGATCCAGGGCGCGCAGTCCGGGGACTTCCTGCGCCGCGTGCACCAGCTGCTGCTCGGCGACGACGGCTTCTACGACGCCATCTTCCGCGCGCTGCGGATCCCGTACGAGCCGGTGCGCTGGATCGCCGACATCTCGGCGTCCCACGACGACGACATCAGCAAGTCGGCACGGGTGCAGGAGCTGATCCACGCCTACCGGGTGCGCGGGCACCTGATGGCCGACACCGACCCGCTGGAGTACAAGCAGCGCCAGCACCCGGACCTCGACGTGCAGAGCCACGGCCTGACCCTGTGGGATCTAGAGCGCGAGTTCCCGACCGGCGGCTTCGGCGGCAAGCCCATCATGAGGCTGCGGCACATCCTCGGGGTCCTGCGCGACTCCTACTGCCGCACCGTGGGCATCGAGTACATGCACATCCAGGACCCGGACCAGCGGCGCTGGGTGCAGGACAAGGTGGAGCGCCCGTACGCGAAGTCGTCCCCGGACGAGCAGCTGCGGATCCTGCGTCGGCTGAACGCGGCGGAGGCCTTCGAGACCTTCCTGCAGACGAAGTACGTCGGGCAGAAGCGGTTCAGCCTCGAGGGCGGCGAGAGCGTGATCGCCCTGCTCGACCGGATCCTGTGCCGCGCCGCCGGTGAGCAGATGGACGAGGTCTGCATCGGCATGCCGCACCGCGGCCGGCTGAACGTCCTGGCGAACATCGCGGGCAAGTCCTACGCGCAGATCTTCCGCGAGTTCGAGGGCACGCAGGACCCGCGCAGCGTGCAGGGCTCCGGTGACGTCAAGTACCACCTCGGCACCGAGGGCAAGTTCACCTCGGAGAACGGGGCCTCGACCAAGGTCTACCTGGCCGCGAACCCCAGCCACCTGGAGGCGGTCGACCCGGTGCTCGAGGGCATCGTGCGCGCCAAGCAGGACCGGCTCGACCTCGGCGGCGAGGCGTTCACCGTGCTGCCGGTGCTGCTGCACGGCGACGCCGCGTTCGCCGGTCAGGGCGTCGTGGCCGAGACCCTGAACCTGTCGCAGCTGCGGGGCTACCGCACCGGCGGCACGATCCACGTCGTCATCAACAACCAGGTCGGGTTCACGACCTCGCCGTCCGCCTCACGCTCGTCGGTGTACTCCACGGACGTCGCGCGGATGATCCAGGCGCCGATCTTCCACGTGAACGGTGACGACCCCGAGGCGTGCGTGCGCGTCGCCGAGCTGGCCTTCGAGTTCCGCCAGGAGTTCGGCAAGGACGTCGTGATCGACCTGGTCTGCTACCGCCGCCGCGGGCACAACGAGGGCGACGACCCGTCGATGACCCAGCCGATGATGTACCGGCTGATCGAGGCCAAGCGCAGCGTGCGCAAGCTCTACACCGAGTCCCTGATCGGGCGCGGTGACATCTCGGTGGAGGACGCCGAGGCCGCGCTGCGCGACTACCAGCAGCAGCTCGAGCGGGTGTTCACCGAGACGCGCGAGGCCAGGCGCGGCGACCGCAGCGGCGACTCCCGCGGCGGGCTGGAGAAGCCCCGGGCGCAGGCCGACGACGAGGTCCGTACCGACGGCCGCCCGTCGGCGATCAGCCCCGACGTGCTGCACCGGATCGGCCACGCGTTCTCCGCCGTCCCCGAGGGCTTCAAGGTGCACCCGAAGCTGCAGCAGCTGCTGAACCGGCGGACCGCCATGACCCGGGAGGGCGGGATCGACTGGGCGACCGGTGAGCTGATCGCCTTCGGGTCCTTGCTGTTGGAGCAGACACCGGTCCGCCTGGCCGGCCAGGACTCCCGGCGCGGCACGTTCGTGCAGCGGCACTCGGTCCTGATCGACAAGGACAACGGCGCGGAGTGGACCCCGCTGCTGTACCTCTCCGACGAGCAGGCCCGGTTCTGGGTGTACGACTCGCTGCTGTCGGAGTTCGCGGCGATGGGCTTCGAGTACGGGTACTCCGTCGAGCGGCCGGATGCGCTGGTGCTCTGGGAGGCCCAGTTCGG
>DATFPQ010000303.1:0-15381 GCA_035264765.1 Actinomycetales bacterium
CGCGCCGACCCGCGGGTCCGGACCCAACAGGTCCACGGTGCCGCGCGGCACCGTCACCCCTCGGTCCAGCCCTGGCGGCGCGCCGTCCAGGTACGCGCGCAGGGACGCAACGGCGGCCTCAGGTGTGCCTACGACGGTCAGTTGCCGGCGTCCGGACGGCGTACGCCGCACGAAGGCCACCCCGCCGTCCTCGATCGCCCACCCCTCCACCGGCGCGCCGGCCCGAACCTCCCAGCGGACGAACGCATCACCGCCGGAGGCCTCCAGGACCTCCTCGTACGTCGACAGCCGCCGGCGGGTATCCAGCGTCATGAGTGCGCCAGCCCGAATCGTTCGTGCAGACGGCGCAGCGGTCGCGGCGCCCACCAGTTCCACTCACCGAGCAGCGTCATGGTCGCCGGCACCAGGAGCATCCGGACGAGGGTCGCGTCGACGGCGACCGCCACGGTCAGGGCGACGCCCGTCTGCTTGACGACGAGCAGTTTGGCCGCGACCAGCCCGGCGAACACGATGACCACGAGCAGTGCGGCCGACGTGATGATCCGGCCGGAGTGCTGCAGCCCCTCGACGACGGCCTCGTCGTTGCTGCGGCCCAGGTCCTTGTGCTCCTTGATCCGCGACAGCAGGAACACCTCGTAGTCCATCGACAGGCCGAAGGCGAACGCCAGCACCAGCGGCGGGATCGTCGACTCGATGCCGCCCGTCGACGAGAAGTCCAGCAGGTCCTGCAGGTACCCCTCCTGGAAGACGAGGACGAGCACGCCGATCGAGGCCCCGAGCGAGATGACGTTCATCACCAGGGCCTTGATCGGCACGAGCACCGAGCCGGTCATCAGGAACAGCAGCGCGAAAGTCGCGACCACGACGAGGCCGATGGCGTACGGCGCCCGCTCGGCGACCGACGACGTGTAGTCGGCCTGACCCGCCGCCTGGCCGACGACCCAGGTCGGGAAGTCCGGTCGGTTCTCGCGGAGGGTGCGGACGACGGAGGCCGCGGTGCTGCCGCCGGGGTCCCCACCGTCCACGGTGACCCCCAGCACCACGAGGTCGCCGACCGGCTGGGGTGGCCGGACTTCGGATACTCCGTCGAGCCGCGCCACCTCGGCGGACCAGGCCTGCACCTGTGCCGGGTCCGCCCGCGCGACCACCTGCAGGTCCGGCCCGGCCAGGGCGGGGTATCGCTGGTCCAGCTGCTCGAAGAAGGTGCGCTGGTCGGTGCCCTGCGGCAGCAGCTCGCTCCCGGACGAGCGCAGCTGCAGCCCCAGCGCGGGGAGCGCCGCCAGGATCAGCAGGAGGACGACACCGCCGGCGACCCACCACGGCCGCCGCTGCACGCGGGTTGCCAGCCGGGAGAAGACCCCGGCCGAGGGTGCGACGTCGCCGAACCGGGTGAGGGCGCGGCGCAGCCCGGGTACGCGGGTGAGGCTGCCGGGGCGCACCAGCCGGTGCCCGGTCAGTCCGAGCAGCGCGGGGACGAACAGCAGCGCGACGAGAAGGGCCACGAGCACCACGCTCACCCCGGCTGCACCGATGGCTCGCAGGATGGCGGCCTCGAACACCATCAGCCCGCAGAGGCTGGTGGCCACGATCAGCCCGGAGAACAGCACGGTCCGGCCGGCGACGGCAACAGTCCGCCCCACGGCGTCGACGACCTGTGTCCGGCTCGGCCGGACGACAGCACGGTGCCGCCCACGGACACCGGGGACGGGGGCGGCGGCAGGACCGCCCCCGGCGGTCACGGCCCGCAGCTCCTCCCGGAACCGACTCACCACGAGCAGGCCGTAGTCGATGCACAGCCCCAGCCCGAGGATCGTCACGACGTTGACGACGGTCGCGTCCAGGTCGATCAGGGTGGCGAAGCCGAACAGCGACGCGAGAGCCCCCGCGATCGAGGCCAGGGCACCCAGCAGCGGCATCCCGGCGGCCAGGAACCCGCCGAACACGAGCACCATCACCAGCAGGCTGACCGGCAGTGCAACGCCCTCGCCGTTCCTGAGGTCTACCTGGACCTGCGAGGTGATCTCGTCCACCAGCTGCAACACGCTGCCGCCGCGCCCCGTGGCTCTGGGCAGGTCGGCTGCCGCCTCCACGGCCAGCCGGCTGAGGTCGTCGGCCCGCTCGGTCGCCGCGGCCCGGGACAGGTCGCGGTCGAGCTCCACCGTGAGGGCGACCCCGCGACCGTCGGCGGCGACCAGCGCCCGGCCCTGCGGACCCTGCAGCCCGCCGGGCAGCGCGTATGGCGTGCGGACGCTCGCCACGCCGTCGGTCGCAGTCACCGCTTCGGCCAACCGCCCGACGCGCTCCCGGACGCCCGGGTCGGCGGGGTCCACGCCGTCCAGCACCAGCAGCACCTGCTCACCGGACGTCTGCCGCGCCTCCAGCAGGTCGCGGCCGACCCTCGTCTCACCCGGCACGGCCGGCTCGCCGCTGCTCAGCCGGTCGAACAGGGACCCGCCTCCGAACGCCCCGAGCGCCAGTGCCAGCGAGGCCACGACCACGACGGCCCAGGCGGCCACGACCGCGACCGCATGGCGGGCGACGAAGCGGCCGGTGCGTTCCAACCGGCCGGGCCGGGCGCGCGAGGAGACGTCGGCGGAGGCGTCGGGCACGGGCAGAGGATGCCACGGACGGTGAGGCGTCCCCGCTGGCGGGATTAGCCTCAACTCATGGCCGACCTGTTCACCGTGGACGACGACGGCCGCGGCGGCGGTGGGCGCCCCGCCGCCCCGCTCGCGGTCCGGATGCGTCCGCGGACCCTGGACGAGATGGTCGGACAGGCCCATCTGCTGGGTCCCGGGTCGCCCCTGCGGCGGCTGGTGGAGGGCGCTGACGGCCGCGCCGGGCCGTCGTCCGTCGTGCTCTGGGGCCCGCCCGGCACCGGCAAGACGACGCTGGCGCACGTGGTGTCCGGCGGCACCGGCGGCCGGTTCGTCGAGCTGTCCGCGGTCACGGCCGGCGTGCGGGACGTCCGCGCGGTCATGGACCAGGCCCGCGACGAGGCGGCGCTGCACCGGCGCACCACCGTGCTGTTCCTGGACGAGATCCACCGCTTCACCAAGGCCCAGCAGGACGCCCTGCTGCCCGGCGTCGAGAACCGCTGGGTCGTGCTGGTGGCGGCCACGACCGAGAACCCGTCCTTCTCCGTCGTGGCGCCGCTGCTGTCGCGGTCCCTGGTGCTGACGCTGCGCCCGCTCGACGACGCCGACGTCCGCGGGCTGGTCGAGCGGGCCGTGGCCGACCCTCGCGGGCTGGACGGAGCGGTCCGGCTGGCCGACGACGCGCTGGAGCACCTCGTGCGGGTCGCCTCCGGGGACGCCCGGCGGGCCCTGACCGCGCTGGAGGCTGCGGCCGGCGCGGCACTGTCCGCGCAGGGGGCGGGCGAGGAGGGCGACGTCCCGACGGTGTCGATGGAGGAAGCGGAGCGCGCCCTCGACGTCGCGGTCGTCCGGTACGACAAGGACGGCGACCAGCACTACGACGTGGCCAGCGCCTTCATCAAGTCGATGCGCGGGTCCGACGTCGATGCCGCGCTGCACTATCTGGCCCGGATGCTGGAGGCGGGGGAGGACCCCAGGTTCGTGGCTCGACGGATCGTCATCGCCGCGTCGGAGGACGTCGGGATGGCGGACCCGACCGCGCTGCAGACGGCGGTCGCCGCCGCGCAGGCGGTGCAGCTCATCGGCATGCCCGAGGCCCGGATCGTCCTGGCCCAGGCGGTGGTCCACCTCGCGACGGCCCCGAAGTCGAACGCGTCGTACAACGGCATCAACGCCGCGACGGCGGACGTCCGGGCCGGGCTGTCGGGCACCGTGCCCGCGCATCTGCGGGATGCGCACTACCCGGGCGCGAAGGCGCTGGGCCACGGCAAGGGTTACCGGTACTCCCACGACGAGCCGCACGGTGTCGCCGAGCAGCAGTACCTCCCGGACTCCCTCGTGGGCCGTGAGTACTACCAACCCACCGACCGGGGCGCCGAGCGGGACATCGGCGCGCGCCTGGAGCGGTTGCGTCGCGTCCTCCGCGGAGGTTGACCCGCCCGCGCGGGGCACCTCGCACCCTCCCCGGCGGGTCGGCGTGGCAGGGACGTCGGGGGCTCGCGATAGGGTCGGTGCGCTGCCCGCGTCCGGGCCGCCGGGCGGCGTCCGCCGACCCGGCTCCGGGCCACCCGAGGAGGGGAACCGCCGGATGTCTGTCGGAGACGTGGCCGGTCTGATCGCGGCCGTCGCCTTCGTGGCGCTCGTGGCGCTGCTCGCCGTGCCGATCCTCAAGCTGGGGCGGCTTCTCGACGAGACGCGGGGGACCGTGCAGGGCCTCACCAACGAGAGCCTGCCGCTGCTCCGGGAGGTCACCACTACGGTGACCACGACCAACGGCGAGCTCGAGCGCGTCGCGGCGATCACGACCAACGTGCAGCAGATGACCACGAACGCGTCCGCGCTGACCGCGCTGTTCGCCGCGACCATCGGTTCCCCGATGATCAAGGTGGCGGCCTTCAGCTACGGCGTCCGCCAGGCGCTCTCTGGCCGCTCCCGCCGTCGCGGGCACCGGGGCTGAGCATGGTCCGCCGCCTGTTCTGGACCACGCTCGGCGCCACGGTAGGTGTCGTCGTGGTGCGCAAGCTCAGCCGCACCGCGCAGTCCTACACCCCGGAGGGCCTGGCCCAGGGACTCGCCGGCCTCGGCGACGGGCTGCGCGAGATGGCGGCCGTCGTCCGTGAGTCGATGGCGCAGCGCGACGCCGAGCTGCGGCTCGCGCTCGGCATCGACGAGGGCGTCGTCGACCCGCAGGCCGCGCAGGCGCTGATCGAGCAGCCGATGGGGGACCACCCCGGCTTCGGCCCGCGAGCTCCGCGGGGGTAGGCGCTCCTACGCGCCTGCCGGCCGAAGCCCTTCCCGGGCGACGCGCGCGCCCGCCTCCCGCGGCGCGCCGTGCACCGGCCGTCCGTGGCCGCCTGCCCGCTGCGTCCCGACCCCTGCGAGGATGATCCCCATGGAGACGGCTGAGATCCGCCGTCGGTGGCTGCGGTTCTTCGGCGACAACGGGCACACCGTCGTCCCGAGCGCCCCGCTGCTGTTCGACGACCCCAACCTGCTGTTCGTCAACGCCGGCATGGTGCCCTTCGTGCCCTACTTCATCGGGCAGGAGACCCCGCCGTTCAAGCGCGCCACCAGCGTGCAGAAGTGCGTGCGCACCCTCGACATCGAGGAGGTCGGCAAGACCACGCGGCACGGCACGTTCTTCCAGATGAACGGCAACTTCAGCTTCGGCGACTACTTCAAGGCCGGCGCCATCGAGATGGCCTGGGACCTCGTGACCCGGCCTCAGGCCGACGGCGGCTTCGGCCTTCCAGAGCGCGACCTGCTGGTCACCGTGTACGAGGAGGACCAGGAGTCGGTCGCGCTGTGGAAGCGCGTGGCCGGGCTGCCCGACAGCAAGATCATCCGTCTCGGCAAGGGGCCGAACTTCTGGTCGATGGGCATTCCCGGCCCGTGTGGCCCGTGCTCGGAGATCCTGCTCGACCGCGGCCCGGAGTACGGCCCGGCGGGGGACGTCGAGGAGGCGGGCGACCGCTACCTGGAGTTCTGGAACCTCGTCTTCATGGAGTACGAGCGGGGGCCGGGGCAAGGGAAGGTCGACTACCCGATCCTGGGTGAGCTGCCGCAGAAGAACATCGACACCGGCATGGGCCTGGAGCGGATCGCCTTCCTGCTGCAGGGTGTCGACAACCTGTACGAGATCGACGAGGTCTTCCCGGTGCTGCAGCATGCGGCTGCCCTCGCCGGCAAGCGCTACGGCGCCAACCACGATGACGACGTGCGGCTGCGGGTCGTCGCCGACCACGTTCGCAGCGCGCTGATGCTCATCGGCGACGGCGTGACCCCGGGTAATGAGGCGCGTGGCTACGTTCTGCGCCGGCTGCTGCGCCGGGCGGTCCGCTCGATGCGGCTGCTGGGCGTCGACGCGCCGGCCGTTCCCGAGCTGCTGCCGGTCAGCAACGACAAGATGAAGCAGTCCTACCCGGAGCTGGAGAAGGACTTCGCGCGGATCAGCCAGATCGCGTACGCCGAGGAGGAGGCGTTCCGTCGCACCCTCGCGGCCGGGACGACGATCCTGGACACCGCGGTTCGCGAGACCAGGGCGTCCGGCGCCAGGACCCTCGGCGGCGACAAGGCCTTCCAGCTGCACGACACCTTCGGCTTCCCGATCGACCTCACCCTGGAGATGGCGGCCGAGCAGGGCGTCGACGTCGACGAAACCGGCTTCCGGCGGCTGATGAGCGAGCAGCGCGACCGGGCCAAGGCCGACGCTCGGGCGAAGAAGAGCGGGCACGTCGACATGTCCGCCTACCGCGCCCTCGCCGACGCCCTGGGCAAGCCGGTCGAGTTCACCGGGTACGCCGAGGTGACGAGCGACGCCCGGCTCGCGGGTCTGCTGGTCGGCGGCGAGGCGGCGTCCAGCGCGCGCGAGGGCGACGCGGTCGAGGTCGTGCTCGACCGGACGCCGTTCTACGCCGAGGGCGGCGGCCAGCTCGCGGACGCGGGCCGGATCGAGGTCGACGGCGCGGTGATCGAGGTCGACGACGTCCAGAAGCCGCTGGGCCAGCTCATCGTCCACCGCGCCCGCGTAGTCAGCGGCGAGATCGCGGTGGGCGCCGACGTCCAGGCCCTCGTCGACGTCCAGCGGCGCAAGGCGATCAGCCGCGCCCACACGGCGACCCACATGGTCCACAAGGCGATCCGCGAGGCGCTCGGCGAGACGGCGACCCAGGCCGGCTCCGAGAACGCGCCGGGCCGGTTCCGGTTCGACTTCAGCGCGACCGCCGCCGTCCCGCCGTCCGTGCTGCGCGACGTCGAGTCCAAGGTCAACGCCCTGCTGGCCGAGGACCTCGAGGTCCACGCCGAGGTGATGACGCAGGCGCAGGCCCGCGAGGTGGGCGCGATGGCGCTGTTCGGTGAGAAGTACGGCGACGAGGTGCGCGTCGTCTCGGTGGGCGACTGGGCCCGCGAGCTGTGCGGCGGCACGCACGCCCAGCGCTCCGGCCAGCTCGGGCTGGTCCAGCTGCTCGGCGAGTCGTCCATCGGCTCCGGGGTGCGGCGGGTCGAGGCGCTGGTCGGCACCGACGCCTACGACTACCTGGCCCGCGAGCACGCGCTGGTCGGCCAGCTCACCGAGGCGCTGAAGGTGCGCCCCGAGGAGCTGCCGGACCGGGTCGGCTCGATCCTGAGCCGGCTCCGCGACGCCGAGAAGGAGATCGAGCGGATGCGGCAGGCGCAGGTGCTGGCCGCGGCCGCCGGGCTCGCGTCGTCGCCGCAGGAGGTGTTCGGGGTCCAGGTCGTGACGCACGACGCCGGCGCCGGTGTCGGCGCGGACGCCCTCCGAACCCTGGTGCTCGACGTCCGGGGCCGGCTGGCCGGCGACCGCCCGGTGGTCGTCGCAGGTACAGCCGTCGCCAAGGACCGCCCGGTCGTGGTCGTGGCCACCAACGAGGAGGCACGCCGCTGGGGCGTCCGGGCCGGCGTCCTGGTGCGCGAGGCGGCCAAGGTGCTCGGTGGCGGCGGCGGCGGCAAGGACGACGTCGCGCAGGGCGGTGGCACCGATGCCGGTCGCACCGGCGAGGCGCTGCAGCGGATCGAGCACCTTGTCGGGCAGCTCGTGACCGGCGGGTGACGACGCCCGGGCCGGTCCGGCGTGGCGTCCGCCTCGGTGTGGACGTCGGGTCGGTCCGTGTCGGGCTCGCGGCCAGCGACCCCAGCGGGCTGCTCGCGACGCCGGTCGAGACCCTGCGCCGGGACGTCCGGGACGGAACCGACCTCCGCCGCATCGCCGACGAGGTCGCCGAGCGCGAGGTCCTCGAGGTCCTGGTGGGGCTGCCGCGGTCGCTGTCCGGAGGTGAGGGGCCGGCCGCGCAGACCGCCCGCGCGTACGCCCGGCAGCTGGCTGCCCGGCTCCCGGTGCCCGTGCGGCTGGTCGACGAGCGGCTGTCGACGGTCGCCGCCCACCGCTCGCTTCGGGAGTCCGGCGTCAAGGGTCGCAAGCAGCGGGCGGTCGTCGACCAGGTCGCGGCCGTGGTCCTGCTGCAGGCCGCGCTGGACACCGAGCGCAGCAGCGGCCAGGTTCCGGGGGAGGTGGTCCAGCCGCTACCCTCGGGTCGAACCGGGGGGCAGGGCGGCCACGAAGGCCGGCCGACGGCGACCGGAGGCGCCGATCGCGATGCAGAACGGTGACGACCTCGGCACGATGCTGCCCAACTCGGGGAGACCCGGGCCCCTGACCGCATCCGAGGAGGAGCGGGCCGCCCGGCGCCGCGAGCGTGAGGCGCGGCGCCGACGTCGTCGCGGCCGGCGCTCGATCGTGCTGCTGGTGGCGCTGGGGATCGTCGGCGCCGCCGCGTTCGGGGCGTACTCGGTCCTCCGCCCGATGTGGACCCAGCTGACCGCGGGGGACGACTACTCCGGGACCGGCTCCGCTCCGGTCAAGGTCACCATCGCCGAAGGTGCCAGCACCACGACCATCGCCCGCACCCTGGCCGGCGCCGACGTCGTCAAGTCCAGCGGGGCGTTCGTCGAGGCGGCGAGCAAGGACACGCGGGCTCGCTCCATCCAGCCGGGGCGGTACACCCTGCGCAAGCAGATGAGTGGTGCCTCCGCCCTGGCGCTGCTGCTCGACCCGAAGGCCCGCGACGTCGACCGCGTGCTGCTGCGCGAGGGCCTGCGGCAGTCCCAGGTGGTGACCGCCCTCGCGAGGGCGAGCGGTCGTCCGGCCGCCGAGTACACCAAGGCGTTGCGCGACCCGGAGGCGCTGGGGCTGCCCGCCGTCGCCCGCGGCCGGGCCGAGGGCTGGCTGTTCCCGGACACCTACGAGTTCGGCCCCAGCAGCACGCCCGCTCAGCAGCTGCGAACCATGGTCTCGCGCACCAAGAGCGTGCTCGCCGGCCTCGACGTGCCGTCCGGGATGCAGCAGCAGGTGCTCACGACCGCCAGCATCGTCCAGGCGGAAGGTGGGAGCGAGAAGGACTTCGGCAAGGTCGCCCGGGTGATCGACAACCGTCTGGACGACGGCATGCGGCTGCAGCTGGACTCGACGGTCGCGTACGGCACCAACAAGAACGGCATCTTCACCACCGCCGCCGAGCGCGCCGACACAAGCAACCGCTACAACACCTACGCCCACCCCGGCCTGCCGGTCGGACCGATCAGCAACCCGGGGAAGGCGGCGATCCAGGCGGCGCTGCACCCGACGCCGGGCGACTGGATGTTCTTCGTCGTGGTGAACCTCGACACGGGGGAGACGAAGTTCACCCGCAACAAGGCCGACCACGACCGGTACACGCGGCAGTTCCAGGACTGGTACGCCAAGAACCGATGACCGACGTCCGACGGGCCGCGGTGCTGGGCCAGCCGGTGGGGCACTCCCTGTCGCCGGTGCTGCATGCGGTGGCGTACGCCGATCTTGGCCTCGCCGGGTGGTCCTACGGCCGGGTCGAGATCGGCGACGCGCCGGGGCTGCGCGCGTTCGTCGAGTCCCTGGGCCCCGACTGGGCCGGGCTGTCGCTCACGATGCCGCTCAAGCGGTTGGTGCAGCCGATGCTGGACTCGCAGTCCGCGACTGCTCAGGCGGTGGGCTCGGTGAACACCGTCGTGCTGGGTCAGGCCGGCCGCTCCGGGCACAACACCGACGTGCACGGGATCGTGGAAGCGCTGCGCGAGGGCGGTGTCACCGGGCTCGCCCCGGGCGGGTCCGTGGTGCTGGGTGGCGGTGCCACAGCGGCGTCCGCCGTCGCGGCGCTGGCGGCGCTCGGCGACCCGGAGCCCACGGTGGTCGTCCGCTCCCGCGAGCGTTCCGGGGAGGTGCTCGAGGCGGGCGAGCGGCTGGGCGTCCGCCCTCGGCTCGCGGGCTTCGAGGATGTGGACGTCGCGCTCCTAGGTGGATGCGCCGCCGCGGTGAGCACGGTGCCGGCCTCCGGGGGTGCGGCAGTCACGTCCCTGCTGGACCGGACCGGCCGGGTCCGGGGAGTGCTGCTCGACGTTGTCTACGAGCCGTTGCCAACATCGGTGGCCGTCGCCTGGGAACGGGCCGGGGGAGCGGTCGTCGGCGGGTTCGTGATGCTGCTGCACCAGGCGGTGGAGCAGGTGCGGCTGTTCACCGGGTGCCAGCCGTCGGCGGCCACCGAGGCGGCGATGCGGGAGGCGGGGCTGCGCGAGCTGGCTCGGCGCTAACCAGGCCTCGCGCTGACCGGGCCTGGCGCTGACCTGGCCTGGCGCTGACCGGGCCGCGCCACAGACGCCGTCAAGGTGGCGCGCCGCGCTGCCGATAAGGGGACGTCCCGCCGTCTTCGATTCGCCAAGGGTGCCCCATGCAGCTCGCCGACATCCTGCTCTCCGAGGGGCTGGTCGACGAGGGTGAGCTGAACGCCGCGTTCGACGAGCAGCGGCGGGCCGGACGCAGCCTCGGCCGGGTGCTGGTCGAGCGGGGCGTGCTGACTGAGTCGCAGCTGGTGGCCGCGCTGGCCCAGCAGATCGGCCTGCCGTTCGTCGACCTGCAGGAACATGCGGTCGACGGGTCCGCGACTGGACGGGTCAGCGGCGCGGTCGCGCGCCGGCACACCGCGCTGCCGATCGGCTACAGCGACGAGGGCAAGCTGCTGGTGGCCATGGCCGATCCGGGCAACGTCTTCGCGCTCGACGACTTCCGGTCGATGACCGGCATGGATGTGCGGCCCGTGGTCGCGACGCGCGCGGACGTCCTCGCGGCGATCGACCGGTACTACCGGGCCGACGCGGACCTGGACGACCTGACGTCCGCGCTCGACGTCCGCGCGGAGGCCGAGGACCTCTCCAAGGTGAAGGAGATCGTCGAGGATGCGCCGATCGTCAAGTTCGTCAACCTGCTGATCACCCAGGCGATCCAGGACCGGGCGTCCGACATCCACCTGGAGCCGACCGAGACGAACCTGCGGGTGCGATACCGGATCGACGGCGTGCTGCACGAGGTGATGCGGTCGCCGCGGGCCATCCAGTCCGGCGTCATCTCCCGGCTGAAGATCATGGCGGACATCGACATCGCCGAGCGGCGGGTGCCCCAGGACGGCCGGCTCTCGGTGAACGCCAACGGTCGCAAGGTGGACCTGCGCGTGGCGACGCTCCCGACGGTCTGGGGGGAGAAGGTCGTCATGCGCATCCTCGACAACTCGACCGCGAGCCTCGACCTCAGCGACCTCGGCTTCAGCGCGGACAACTACGAGCGCTTCTCGCGCAGCTTCACCAAGCCCTACGGGATGATCCTCGTCACCGGTCCCACCGGCTCGGGCAAGTCCACGACGCTCTATGCGACGCTGAACATCGTCAGCCGGCCCGAGGTCAACGTGATCACGGTCGAGGACCCTGTCGAGTATCGGTTGCCGGGAATCAACCAGGTGCAGGTCAACGCCAAGGCGGGGCTGACCTTCGCGGCGGCGCTGCGGTCGATCCTGCGGTCGGACCCGGACGTCGTCCTGCTGGGGGAGATCCGCGACCACGAGACAGCCCAGATCGCGATCGAGGCGTCCTTGACCGGGCACCTGGTGCTGTCGACGCTGCACACCAACGACGCACCGTCCGCGGTCACCCGGCTTACCGAGATGGGCATCGAGCCCTTTCTCGTCGGGTCCGCGCTGGACGCCGTGCTGGCGCAACGGTTGACCCGCCGCCTGTGCTCACGGTGCAAGGCGGCGTTCACGCCCACCCCGGCGGACCTGACGCGCGTGGGCTTCCCCTGGGTAGAAGGGACGGAGCTGCCCGAGCTGTTCCGGCCCGTGGGCTGTCCGTCGTGCGCGCGCACCGGGTACAAGGGGCGGGTGGCGCTGCACGAGGTGATGACGGTGTCGGAGTCGATCGAGCGGCTGACCGTCGCGCGGGCGTCGTCGGCGGCGATCGAGGAGGTCGCCCGGGCGGAGGGGATGCGGACGCTGCGGCACGACGGGTGGCTCAAGGTCCTCGACGGGGTGACGTCCATCGAGGAGGTCCTGCGCGTCGTCGTCTGACGGCCCACCGGCCCCTTCGCCGTGACGAACGGTACTGACCTCAAGCATGCGGGAGGGCTTGCCGACAAGGCTTGGGAGAAGTCTGCACGCGGACGTGGCCGCGTGCCTCAGGAGGGAGTGCCGTGAGTACACCAGGGCAGCCGTATGAGCCGGATCGGTTCGCATTCTCGGAGCCGGTTGCGGTCCTGGCGCCGCTCGAGCCGAGAGGGGAGCCGCCCGCACCTGCCGTCCGGCCAGCCGGGCAGCCCGCGCGCGTGCCGTCGGTCCGGCCGGTCTCCCGCGCGTCGTCCCCGGCTTCTGAGCCGGAGACGGTGGCCACCGTGCCGGTGCCGCAGGCGCCCGTCGTCGAGCCGACCGCCGCGGTGTACAAGCGCCCGACCGAGCAGGCGGCCCCCGGCGACTTCAGCGTGAGCGAGCTGCTGATCGAGATGGTCGCCGCTGGTGCATCCGACCTCCACTTGACGTCGGGCGCTCCGCCGATGATCCGACAGCGCGGTGAGCTGCGCCCCTTGGGCGAACATCCGGTGCTGACGCCGGAGACCCTGCAGCGCTCGCTCTACGCGATGATGTCGCAGAAGCAGCGGGAGCGGTTCGAGAGCCAGCTCGAGCTCGACTTCGCGTACTCCGTGCCGGCACAGGCGCGCTTCCGGGTCAACATCTACCGCCAGCGCGAGGCGTTGGGTGCCGCCTTCCGGCTCATCCCGTACGAGATCAAGCCGCTCGACGCGCTCGGCGTCCCGCCGGCCGTCGCCAACTTCGCGGGACTCGCGCGGGGCATGGTCCTGGTGACCGGCCCCACGGGCTCGGGCAAGTCGACGACTCTCGCCGGTATTATCGACCTGGCGAACCGGACTCGGCATGAACACATCATGACCGTCGAGGACCCGATCGAGTTCTTGCATCGACACAAGGGTTGCCTCGTGAACCAGCGCGAGGTCGGCGAGGATACCAAGTCCTTCGCCAACGCGCTGAAGCACGCCCTGCGCCAGGACCCGGACATCATCCTCGTCGGTGAGCTCCGCGACCTCGAGACGATCAGCGTCGCGCTCACCGCGGCGGAGACCGGTCACCTGGTCTTCGCTACCCTGCACACGCAGGACGCCGCCCAGACGATCGACCGCGTGATCGACGTCTTCCCGGCCGAGCAGCAGCAGCAGGTGCGCGTGCAGCTGGCCGGCGCGATCCAGGGCGTGGTCTGCCAAACGCTGTGCAAGACCGCGGACGGCAAGGGTCGGGTCGTGGCGACGGAGGTCATGACGGCGACGCCGGCGATCCGCAACCTGATCCGTGAGGGCAAGACACACCAGATCTACTCCTCCATGCAGGCCGGTGCCAAGCACGGCATGCACACGCTCGACCAGCACCTCGCCGAGCTCGTGCGCACGGGGCAGATCAGCTACGAGCACGGCCTCGACAAGTGTCACCACGTCGAGGACTACAACCGTCTGCTGGGCCGGATTTGAGGCGCGACCGATGGCGACACTGACGTACGAGTATGCGGTTCGCGACCGCGGCGGCAAGCTGGTCAAGGGCAAGCTCGAGGCCGAGAACCAGGGCCAGGTGGTGCAGAAGCTGAAGGCCATGGGGTACGCGCCGGTCAGCATCACCCAGGCCAACGCCGGGATGAACCGGGAGATCAGCCTGCCCTCGCTGGGTGCCAAGGTGAAGCTCAAGGACCTGGCGGTCATGTCGCGGCAGTTCGCGACAATGATCAACTCCGGCCTTTCGCTGCTGCGCGCCCTCACCATCCTGGCCGAGCAGACCGAGAACAAGGAGCTGAAGAAGGTCCTCGGCGAGGTCCGCGGCGAGGTGGAGGGTGGCAACGCGCTGTCGTCCGCGATGGCGAAGCACCCCAAGGTCTTCCCGCCGCTGATGGTCAACATGTGCCGGGCCGGCGAGGTCGGCGGCTTCCTGGACGAGGTGCTGCTCCAGGTGGCGGCCAACTACGAGGCCGAGGTGAAGCTGCGGGGCAAGGTGAAGTCAGCGATGACCTACCCGACCGTGGTGTTCTGCATCGCCGTCGTGGCCGTCATCGGCATGCTGGTGTTCATCGTGCCGGTCTTCGCCAAGATGTTCGCCGACCTGGGCAGCGAGCTGCCGGCGCCCACCAAAGTGCTCGTGGCTCTCAGTGGGTTGGCGAAGTGGGGAACGCCGATCGCTGCCGTCCTGGCGGTGGTCCTCAGCATCGTCTGGCAGCGCGTCAAGCACCAGGAGAGCGTCCGCTCGGTGGTCGACCCGGTCAAGCTCCGGTTGCCGGTGTTCGGCCAGCTGTTCAGCAAGATCGCGATCAGCCGGTTCTCGAGGAACCTGGGCACGATGCTCCGATCCGGCGTTCCCATCCTGCAAGCGCTGGAGATCGTGGGAGAGACGAGCGGCAACATGGTGCTCGTCAATGCTGCCCGAGATATCCAGGGCAGCGTCCGACAGGGGGAGTCGGTCTCCCAACCGCTGACCCAGCACTCGGTGTTCCCGCCGATGGTCGTGCAGATGCTTGCCGTCGGCGAGGACACCGGCGCCATGGACACCATGCTGCACAAGATCTCCGACTTCTACGACCAAGAGGTCGAGGCGACGACCGAGGCGCTCACCAGCCTGATCGAGCCTCTCATGATCGCGGTGCTGGGCAGCATGATCGGGTCGATGATCATTGCTCTCTACATGCCGATCTTCACGGTGTTCAACGCCATCAAGTAGCGGTGACCGCGCGAGTCGAAGGGGTTGAGGAGCAACGGCTCCTCACCCCTTCGTCATCCCGCTGCGGCTGTTGAAATCGACCCTCAGGAAGGCTCAAGTGCCGCGGCTGGGGGCCGAAGTAGTAGTCGTCCGCAAGAGCCACCGCCCCGACACAGGATGCGGGAGATCAGGTCGGCTCAGAAACAAGAAGGAGAGCGCACATGCTCGCTCGCATCCGCAAGGCGCAGGAGGAGCGCGATGGCGGTTTCACCCTCATCGAGCTCCTCGTCGTCATGATCATCATCGGCATCCTCGCCGCGATCGCCATCCCGGTCTTCCTGAACCAGCGCAAGAAGGCGGCCGAGACCTCGGCTAAGTCCGACGCCACCAACATCTCCAAGGACATCGCTGCCGTTCTGGTGGACGGCAACCCGAGTGCGATGACTCTGTCGAACGCCGACAACAGCGCCGGTACCAGCACCGCGACCGCGACACTTAGCGTGGATGGCGTGGACTCACAGGAGAAGGTCGGCGCGGGGAACAACGCCACGCTCGCCTACACGGCGGCCAGCGGCGCCTACTGCGTCACGGTGACTCCGTCGGGAGGGGCCAGCGCCTGGAGCGCCGGGCCGAACGGTCTCAAGAAGGGCGCCAGCTGCTGAGCAGTTGGCCTACCGCCTCGGGCGGCC
>DATFPQ010000304.1:0-10940 GCA_035264765.1 Actinomycetales bacterium
AAGCTGGAGGTCTGGGACTCCCCGAACTCGGCCGGCATCATCATCGACGCCATCCGCGCGGCCAAGATCGCCAAGGACCGCGGGGTCGGCGGCCCGCTGATCTCGCCGAGCTCGTACCTGATGAAGTCGCCGCCGGTGCAGCGTCCGGACGACGAGGGCCGGGCCGGCGTCGAGGCCTTCATCCGGGGTGACGTGGAGCGCTGAACCCCCGAAGGTAGCCCGGCCGACAGGAGCAACCGCCTTCCACGCCGCCTAGGGCGGAGGAAGGGAGCGTTGGTCCTGTCGGCCGGGTGCGGCCGGACCGGGTAAGGCGGGGGGTCTGGCGTCACTCGGTGACGTCCACCACCAGCACGGTGACGTTGTCGTGCCCGCCCGCGTCCAGGGCGGCCTCGACCAGAGCCCGCGCTGCCCGCTCCGCGTCCGGGGAGGCCCGCAGCACCGACTCGACCGCGGCGGCGTCGAGCTCGTCGGACAGCCCGTCCGAGCAGACGACGAGCCGCTGGCCCGGCCGCAGCGGCAGGGTCGAGACCGAGACGTCGACCATCGGCTCGCGGCCCAGCGAGCGCGTGACGACGTTGCGGCTGGGGTGCCAGGCCGCCTCCTCGGCGGACAGCACCCCCGCGTCGACCAGCTCCTGCACCAGCGAGTGGTCGACCGTGACCTGCACCAGGCCGGAGCCGGTCTGCTCGTAGACCCGCGAGTCACCGACGTTGAACACGGCCCACTGCCGACCGTCCCCGTCGCCCGCGCTGACCAGGGCGACACCGGCGACGGTCGTCCCCATGCCCTCCTGCTCGGGGTGGCTGCGCGCCGAGGCGAGGATGCTGTCGTTGGCCCGGCCGAGCTGGCGGACCAGCTCGGGCACGTCCAGGTCGTCCCGCCCGGCGAGGGCGGACAGAGCCTCGACCGTGAGCGCGCTCGCGACCTCGCCGGCCGCGTGGCCGCCCATGCCGTCGGCGACGGCGAGCACGGGCAGGTCGGCGAGGAAGGAGTCCTCGTTGTCGCTGCGAACCCGCCCCACGTCGGTGGCCGAGCCCACGGTCACCCGCATGCCTGTCCCCTCTCCCGAGAGGCACACCGTAGCCAGCCGCCGCACGGTGCGCCGCCTCGGCGCGCCTGTGGCACGCTGAGCCGTGCCCTTCGTCGCCGACCTGCGGACCGTCCTGCGCAGCGGTGACTTCCGACGCCTCTTCGCGGTGCGGCTGGTGTCGCAGGCGGGCGACGGCGTGTTCCAGGTCTCGCTCGCCAGCCTCGTCTTCTTCTCCCCCGAGCGAGCCGCCACCGCTGAGGCCGCCGCCGGCGCCTTCGCGGTGACCGTGCTGCCGTACACGCTCGTCGGACCGTTCGCCGGCGTGCTGCTGGACCGCTGGCGGCGGCGTCAGATCCTGCTCGTGGCCAACGTCCTGCGCGCGGCGATGGTCCTCGGGGTGGCCGCCCTGGTGTCGCGCACCTCGGTGGGACCCGCGGTGTACGTCGCGGTGCTGGCCTGCCTGTCGGTCAACCGGTTCTTCCTGGCCGGCCTCGGGGCGAGCCTGCCGCACGTCGTCCCCCGGCACGAGCTGGTCATGGCGAACGCCGTCTCGCCCACGTGCGGCACGCTGGCGGCGCTGGCGGGGGGCGGGATGGGCTACCTGCTCCGCTCCCAGCTGCCGCTCGGCGACACCGGCGACGCCCTGACCCTGGTGCTGGCCGCGGCCCTGTACCTCGCGGCCTCCGTCCTGGCCACCCGGATGGCGCCCGACCTGCTCGGCCCCGACCGCGACGACGTGGTGGACGTGCCCGGCGCCCGGGAGGCGGCGGTGCACGGCTGGCACGCGCTGGCCGAGGGGGCCCGGCACGTCCGCGAGCGCCGGGCCGCCTTCGACGCCCTCGCGGCGATCGGCGTCAGCCGGTTCGCCTACGGGATCTCGACGATTGCGACGATCCTGCTCTGCCGGAACCACTTCACCGCGCCGTCCAACGTCGGCGCCGGCCTGGCCCTGCTGGCCCAGGTCTTCGCCGCCTCGGGCGTCGGTTTCGGGTTGGCGGCCCTGGTCACGCCTCCCGCGGCGGGGCGCTGGGGCGAGGTCGGATGGATCCGGCGCTGCTTCGTCCTGGCCGCCGCGGTCCAGGCCGTGTTCGTGCTGTGGCTGCCCGTGCCGGTGGCCCTGGTCGGCGCGCTGCTGCTCGGAGTGGCCGTGCAGGGCTCCAAGATCTGCGTCGACGCCATCGTGCAGCGCGAGGTGGACGACGCCTTCCGGGGCAGGGTCTTCGCCTTCTACGACGTCGTCTTCAACGTGGCGTTCGTCGCGGCTGCCGCGTGCGCGGCCCTCGTGGTCCCGACCGACGGGTACTCACGGGTGTTGTTCGCCGTGATCGGCGTCCTGTACGCCGGCGCGGCCTTCGGCTACGGCCGGGTCAGGACCCGGCCGACTCCGGTTGGGCGTCCCACCAGCGCAGCAGCTCCTCCCGAGCCGCCTGCTCGCCCACCAGCCCGGCGTCCAGACGTAGCTGCAGCAGGTGGCGGTACGCCCGACCCACGACGGGACCGGGCGGCACGCCGAGCGCGGCCATGATCTGCTGCCCGTCCAGCTCGGGCCGGACGGCGGCGAGCTCCTCGGCCTCCAGCAGCCGCTCGATCCGGGCCTCCAGGTCGTCGTACGTGCGAGCCAGCCGGGCCGCCTTGCGCGCGTTGCGGGTGGTGCTGTCGCTGCGGGTCAGCCGGTGCAGCCGCCCGAGCAGCGGCCCCGCGTCGGTGACGTAGCGGCGTACGGCGGAGTCGGTCCACTCCCCGGTGCCGTACCCGTGGAAGCGCAGGTGCAGCTCGACCAGCCTGGACACCGCCTTCACGGTGTCCTTGTCGAACCGCAGCGCCTTCAGCCGGCGGGCGGTCAGCTTGGCGCCGACGACCTCGTGGTGGTGAAAGCTCACGCCGCCGCCGGGCTCGAACCGGCGGGTGGCCGGCTTGCCGACGTCGTGCAGCAGGGCTGCCAGCCGCAGCACCAGGTCCGGGCCCGGCACGTCGTCGCCCTCCAGCGCGATCGCCTGCTCCAGCACGGTCAGCGAGTGCTCGTAGACGTCCTTGTGCCGGTGGTGCTCGTCCACCTCCAGCCGCAGGGCCGGCAGCTCGGGGAGCACCACGTCGGCCAGGCCGGTGTCGACGAGCAGGGTGAGCCCGCTGCGCGGGTCCGCCGCCAGGATCAGCTTCACCAGCTCGTCGCGCACCCGCTCGGCCGAGACGATGGACAGCCGCTGCGCCAGCTCCGTCATCGCCGCGCGGACCTCGGGGGCGACGGTGAAGCCCAGCTGGGCGGCGAACCGGGCGGCGCGCAGCATCCGCAGCGGGTCGTCCCCGAAGGACGCCTGCGGGGTGGCCGGAGTGCGCAGCAGCCCCTGGGCGAGGTCCTGTAGACCGCCGTGCGGGTCCACGAAGTCGCCGGCCGGCAGCACCAGCGCCATCGCGTTGACCGTGAAGTCGCGGCGCAGCAGGTCGTCCTCGAGCGAGTCGCCGTACGCGACCTCGGGCTTGCGGGACGTCCGGTCATACGCCTCGCTGCGATAGGTGGTCACCTCCACCACGTCGTCCCCGCGCCGGGCGCCGATGGTGCCGAACGCGCGGCCGAGGTCCCACACCGCGTCCGCCCAGCCGGCCAGCAGCTTCTCGGTCTGCTCGGGGCGGGCGTCGGTGGCGAAGTCCAGGTCCTGCACCGGACGACCCAGGATCAGGTCACGCACCGGACCGCCGACCAGGGCCAGCTGGTGGCTCGCGGCGGCGAACCGTGCGCCGAGCTCGACGGCCACCGCGGGGACGGCGGGTCCCGAGGGACGGCCGTCGCGGGGGCCGGTCGTGGAGCCGGGCGGGCGCGCACCGGCGCGGGGTGCAGTGCTGGACACGGTGTCCAAGGGTAGGTGAGGGCGACGGGGCCTCCGGCGGCGCTCGTTAGAGTGACCAGGTGCCGCGACCGTCCGCCCGACCCGCCCGGCGCCTGCCGTCGGTCGAGGAGACGTCGGCGGGCGGCCTCGTCGTCGACCGCACCAACGGGGTTCCGCGGGTCGCGCTGATCGCGCGGCGCAACCGCAGCGGTCGAGTCGAGTGGTGCCTGCCGAAGGGACATCCGGAGGGCAACGAGACCCTGGAGCAGGCCGCCGTCCGAGAGGTCGCCGAGGAGACCGGCATCACCGGGCGGGTGCTGGAGGAGCTCGGAAGCATCGACTACTGGTTCTCGGTGCCGGACAAGCGGATCCACAAGGTGGTGCACCACTACCTGCTGGAGGCCGTCGGCGGGAGGCTCACCATCGAGGCCGACCCCGACCACGAGGCGATCGACGTCGCCTGGGTGGCGCTGCCCGACCTGCGCACCCGACTGACCTTTCCCAACGAGCGGCGGATCGCCGACGTCGCGGCCCGAAGGCTCGCGGGTTCCACGTGAACCCACGCACCCGGCGGTCGCCCGCCGCGCTGGTCCCGCTGCCCGGCTCGGCCCTGTCGACGGCCCTGTCGGCCAGCCTGCTGACGGCCCTGTTGACTGGGCTCCTGACCGGGCTGCTGCCCGTCGGCTCCGTTCCGACGGCGCGCGCCGCGGAGCCAGCGGCTGCGACGGTGTCCGTGCTGCCGCCGTTCCCGCTTCTGGCCGTCCCCGGGACGCCCGTGCGCGTGCGGGCCGGCGTGCGCGACACCGGCGTCGCCGTGCTGCGGGACGTCAGCGTCCGGCTGCGGGTCGTCCCGGAGCGGCTGAGCACGCGTGACCAGCTGAGTCGCTGGCTCACCGGCGAGGACGCCCGCGAGGGCCAGGCCGTGGGGACGCCCGTGCCGCTGCATGGCCCGCTGACCCCCGGCGCCGGCGCCAGCGTGGACGTCGAGGTGCCGGGCGCCGCCCTGGGTTTGGCCGGCCGCCCGTTCGGGGCCTACGGGCTCGTCGTCGAGGTGCGGGCCAATGTGGACGGCGTGGTCCGCAGGGTCGCCCTGACCCGGACGGCCCTGCCATGGCAGGAGCGCAAGGAGTACCGGCCGCAGCAGCTCGCCTGGCTCGTGCCGTTCACCGGACTGCCGGGCGCCAGCTCGCCGGACGAGCCGGGCCCCGGACAGGTGGCCGCCGCGGTCGGTCCCGGCTCGCGGCTGCGGCACCTCCTCGATGCGGCGTCCGCCCCCGGCGTCAGCTGGGCGGTCGACCCGGCACTGCTGACCACCCTGGAGCGGGTCGCGGGCGGCGTCGTGACGTCGGCCGCAGGCCCCTCCACTGCCACCTCGGGGTCCACCTCCGCGCCGTCGGCGGCGGTGGAGCAGTCCCGAGCGGTGGTCCGGGGCTACCTCGCCGACCTGCGCGCCGCCGCCGCCGGCCGCGAGGTGCTGGAGCTGTCCTACGCCGACCCCGACGTCCGCGCGCTCGCGCGCGCCCGCGCGGGGGACCTCGCACGAGCGGCGCGCACGGCCGCACCCGGCGTGGTGCAACGCGTGCTCGGAGTCCCCGCCCGCTCGGACGTGGGGTGGCCCGCCGACGGCTACGCCGGCAACCCTGAGCTGCCGACGTGGGGCGCGGCGGGAGCGACCACGCTGGTGCTCGACCCGCGCTCGCGGCCGCTGGTCGACGTCCCCGGCTACACCGTCGACGCCCGAGTGGCCCTGCCCAGGTCGATGACCGCGCTGATGCTCGACCCGTCCCTGTCCGGGCTGCTGGGGTCGGTCCGCAGCACCGACGCGAGCGCAACGGCCGCGTTCCTTGCCCACACGGCAGTGGCCACCAGCGAGCTGGCCGGCACGGTGCGCAGGCTGCTGGTCGCGGCACCCCGCAACGTCGACCCGGACCCGGCCGCCTTCCGTGCCCTCGTCGCGTCCGCCGCGGCGGTCCCGTGGCTGGAGCCGGCCCGGGTGTCCGGGCTGATGGAGCCGCTGCCTCGTTCGAGCACCGCGGACCTGCCGCGACGTAGCGTCGCAGCGCCGGACGGTCCCGCGCTGCGGGGCGTCGGCCAGCGTGACGTCGCCGTGGTGCGCGCCCTGCGCCGGCAGCTCGCCGCGGTCAACGAGGTGCTGGACGTCCCGGCGACCTCGACCGTGCAGGCTCAGCGGACCACCCTGGAGCTGCTGTCCGTGGCCTGGCGGGGCCACCACGACGCGCTGGTGGCCCGGCAGCGGGCGCTGGCCGACAGCGTCGGGAGCCGGGCCGCCGGAGTACGGGTGCTGCCCAGCACCATCAACTTCCTCGCCAACGACGGCCGGCTCCAGGTGACCGTCGCCAACGGGCTGAACCAGCGGGTTCAGGGCGTTCGGCTGGAGGTGACGGTCCCGAGCCCGAAGCTGCAGGTCGTGCAGCCGCGGTCCGCGCCGCTCACGCTAGAGGCCGGTCAGCGGACCGGCGTCCGAGTCCCCGTGCGCGCACTCGCCAGCGGCCTGGTGACCCTGCAGGCCCGGCTCATCACGCCGTCCGGCGCGCAGATCGGCGTCCCGCAAGAGCTCCAGGTGCGGTTGCGGCCGACCGACAGCTGGCTGGTCATGGCCTTCGGCGGCGTCGTCGGCTTGGCCCTCGTCTTCGGCCTGGTCCGCTCGTTGCGCCGTCCGCGGCGTCGGGTGGATGCCACCGCACCCGTCCCTCAGGAGCCCCGGTGAGTGAACAGACCCTGCTCCGATCCACCGGGGTCATGGCCGCGGGGACCTTCGTCTCCCGGGTGCTGGGGTTCTTCCGCGCCTCGCTGCTGAGCGGCCTGCTCGGCATCAGCGGGTTCCTGGCGGCGGACGCGTTCGTCACCGCCAACACGGTGCCGAACCAGATCTACAACCTGATCGCGGGTGGCCTGCTCAACGCGGTGCTCGTCCCGCAGATCACCCGAGCCACCCGGCACCAGGACGGTGGACAGGCGTTCCTGGACCGGCTGCTCACGCTGGCCCTGCTGGCACTGGCAACCGTGACCGTGATCGCCGTCCTGCTGGCACCACTGGTCCCCGTCGTGCTCAAGCCCAGCGGCTCGGTGCCGTGGGACGCCGCCACCCGCAACCTGTGCATCGCCTTCGCCGTCTGGTGCCTGCCACAGGTCTTCTTCTACGGCGTCTACACGGTGTTCGGCCAGGTCCTCAACGCGCACGGGCGGTTCGGCGCCTACATGTGGGCCCCTGTCGCCAACAACGTCGTCGCCATCGCCGGTCTGCTGGTGATGCTGCACACCATCGGGGAGGCAACGCGGAGCAACCCGCACGAACCGGCCGGATGGACCTCCGGGCAGGTGGCCGTGCTGGCGGGTTCGGCGACGCTCGGCGTCGTGGCGCAGGCCCTGGTGCTGTTCGTGCCGCTGCGCCGGATCGGGTTCCGCTACCGGCCCCGCCTCGGCCTGCGGGGGGTCGGTCTCGGCAACGCGGGCCGAGTGGCCGCCTGGACCTTTGCCGCCGCGCTCATCGGCCAGCTCGGCTTCATCGTCACGGTGAAGGCCGTGAACGCCGGAGGTGCCGGAGGTGGCCCGGGCCAGAACGCCTACGGCAACTCGTTCCTGCTGTTCATGCTGCCGCACTCGCTGGTCACGGTGTCGCTCGTCACGGCCCTGTTCACCCGGATGAGCACAGCGGCCGCCGAGGGCGATCTATTGCGGGTGCGCCGCGACCTGTCGGTCGGTCTGCGGCTGACCGGCGTCGCCACCGTGCTGGCCCTGACCGCCATGGTCGCCGTGGGACCCGACCTGACCCGAACCCTGTTCTGGAAGAACGGGACGCCGGAGACGGACGCCGTTGCGGCAGCAACCACCGCGATGATGCTCGGACTGGTGTCGTTCAGCGCCCAGTACCTGTTCCAGCGGGTCTTCTACGCCCTCGAGGACGCCCGGACGCCGTTCTTCGTCCAGCTGCCGGTGGTGGTGACCATCGCGGTCACCAGCTACCTCGCCGGACGGCTTCTGGACCCCAGCGACGTCGTCCTCGGTGTAGCGCTCGGTATGGCGGCGGGTTACACCGTCGGCGCAGTGCTGTCGGCCGTCCTGCTGCACCGGCGGCTCGGCCGCCTCGACGGCGCTCGAGTGCTGCGGACCTACGTGCGGCTCACCTGCGCCGCCGTGCCCGCGGGTGTGACCGGCTGGGCGCTCTCCCGGGGCGTGCACGCCGTGCTCGGCGAGGGGCTGCTCGGGCACGCCGTGGCCCTCGTGCTCGGCGGGCTGGCCGTGCTGGCCGTCTACGTCGGGGCGTGCCGGGCGATGCGGGTGACCGAGCTGGACGACGTCGCCGGCCCGGTGCTGCGACGCCTGGTGCCCCACCGCTGAGGTCGTTCTCGACGTCGACACCCCCTCCACCGCTCAAGGGGAGGGGTCCAGCCGCCGATGCAACCTGCCATGGGCAGGCCTCCTCGTCTCGCGCTGCGCGCCGCGGCAGCCGTGGTGGCGCTCGGCTGCGCCGGCGTGCTCGTCCCGGCCGCGTCTGCGTCGGCCGACCCGTCGGTGGCCGAGCTGCGTCGCCAGGCGACGTCGCTGCGGGCCGAGCTCGACCGGTTGGCCGTCCGGCAGGACCTCGCGGTGGAGCGATACGACGCCGCGCGCGAGGAGCTGGACCGGGCGACGACCGAGCAGGTACTCAGCACCGCCGACCTCGACGATGTCCGTCGCTCGGCGGCGGCCGCCCAAGCGCGCAGCACCCGGCGGGCCCGGGCTCTGTACATGAGCGGCGGCTCGTTGGCCCTCACCGCGTCGATGCTCGCCAGCATGAGCATCGACGACGCCCTGACCCGCTGGAAGGCCGTCGAGGCGGTCGTCGGTGACGAGCAAGCGCGGCGCCAGCAGGCCGACGCGCAGGTGCGCCGCTCCCGCGAGGAGGCGCTGTCCGCCGCACGGTTGCGCGCCCGAACGATCGCGCACCGGGCCCGCGCTGCGGCTGCGGTGGCGTCCGTACAGGCGGCGCTGGCCGCCCAGCGCGACCTGCTCGCCCGCACGGACGCGCGTGTCGTGGAGCTCGCCGCGCGCCAGCAGCGGGAGGCCGAAGCCCGGGTGCTGGCCACCGCCGCCCAGTCGGCGGCCCGGTTGGGCGTAGCCGTGAGCTCCCGGAGCGCCGGTGTCCGCGCCGGCGTGCGGGTGGACGTTCCGAGCCGGGGTCAGGAAGGCGGGACCACGGTCCGGCCGGCGGACGGCCGCGGCCTGGAGGGCGGCACCGCGAAGACCCAGGCGCTGCCCGACGTGCCGGCGCCCAGCACCGCCGCCGCCTCCGCCATTGCCGCCGCCCGCACCCGGCTGGGCATGCCCTACGTCTGGGGGGCCACGGGCCCGACGTCGTTCGACTGCTCCGGGCTGACCCAGTGGGCCTACCGCCAGGCCGGAGTCAGCATCCCCCGCACCTCCCGCCAGCAGTACGCGGGACTGCCCAAGGTTCCGCTGTCCCAGCTGGCACCGGGTGACCTGGTCTTCTACGCCACCGACGTCCGCGATCCGTCGACGATCCACCACGTCGGCGTGTACGTCGGCGCGGGGCTGTCCCTGTACGCACCGCGCACCGGCAGCACCGTGAAGATCGGCCCGGTCGGGTACGGCCGCATCATCGGCGCTGCCCGGCCCAGCGCTACCCGAGCCAGCGCTGCCGGCTAAGCCCGCTTCCCCGGCCCGAGCGCGCCCTCGGTCGTCCGCCGGGTACCGCTCTACCATGGGGGCGGTGCCGCCGGAGCGTCGCACCGGACATCGCGCGCCACTCGGCGTGCTCGCCGAGGGAGGTGCCACGCTGGACGCCGTAGGTCCTGGGACCGTGCTGGGGGGCCGGTACGCGCTCGCGAACCGCCTCGACGACGCAGCGGACCGCTCCACCTGGCAGGCGCAGGACACGACGCTGGACCGGCGGGTGCGTCTGCTCGTCGTCTCTCGCGACCACCCGGCGGCCGAGGACGTGCTCGACGCCGCGCGGCGCGCCGCTGCGGTCGACGATCCCCGCCTGGTGCGCGTGCTCGACGTCGGCCACGACGAGGTCGGCACCTACGTCGTCACGGAGTGGCTCGATGGCCATGACCTCGCGACCCTGGTAGCCGGCGGCCCCCTCGTCGCCGAGCAGGCCCGCGGACTGGTGGGAGAGGCCTGTCTGGCCCTCGAGGCGGCCCGCCGCCGCGGTCTGCACCACCTGCGGCTGCGGCCGGCCCTCGTGCACCGACTTGAGGACGGTGCGGTCAAGGTCGAGGGGCTGGTCACCGAGGCGGTGCTGGACCGGGTCGACGTGGAGGACGGCGACGAGGCCAGCCGCCTCGACGCCACCGGGCTGGTCGCGGTGACCTACGCCGCGCTGACCGGGCTGTGGCCGGGCGACGAGCCGGACCCGGACCTGGCGCCGGCGCCCCGGCTGCAGGGCCTCGTGGCACCACCGTCCCAGCTGGTCGCCGGAGTACCCGCCGACCTAGACACGCTCTGCGCCCAGACCTTCGCGGGCCACGGTGGTCCCGCAACCCCCGGCGACCTGGCCGGCCAGATCGCCCCCTGGGGCCGGGAGCGCCACACCGCGCGCGCGAACGGGGCCTTCCCACATCCCCTGCCGCCGGTTCGGCTGGCGCCCGGTACCCCGGGGAGCCCAGGGCGGCCGCTGCGCGAGGGTCCCGTAGACCACGACGGGGACCACATCGCCGAGCACGACGCCGGTTATCCCGCCCCACGCCGGCCGGGCCGCAAGCCGGCCCGTGCTGCGAAGCGGGCGGCCCGGAACGACCAGCAGACGACGATCACGGCGCCGCACCCGACCCAGCCGATGCCGCAACCGACGGCCGAACCGACCCCGCGGCCGACCCCTGACCGCACGCCTGCCGCCGCGCGGCGGACGCCGGACCTCAGCCAACAGACGACGCAGCAGCTCACGAGGGTGGCGGCCCCGCATGGCGACGGGCCACCGACGCAGGCCGTGGAGCCGGTCGCCACCCACGGCGCGCCTTCGGGCCGCCAGTCCGGCGCTGCGCCAGACCGAACGGCCGCCCCTGCGCCAGACCGAACGGCGGCCCCCGCGCCAGACCGAACGGCCGCCCCCGCGCCAGACCGAA
>DATFPQ010000305.1:0-6428 GCA_035264765.1 Actinomycetales bacterium
GCAGCAACCCGGGCGGCCTCCGCCTGCACGGCCGGCGGCACCGGCACGTCGAGGTCGATCAGCTGGATGGGTGACCGGACCCGGCCGTCGTCCCCGAGGACCGGGCCGGGCAGCTGATGGGCCAGCTCAGTGGGTGCGATCAGCCGCGCGCCGCTCAATGCGCCGTCCAGCCGCCATCGACGGTGAGCACCTGGCCCGTCATGTAGGTGGAGGCGTCGGAGGCGAGGAAGAGCAGCGGGCCGTCCAGTTCCTCGGGCCGGCCCATCCGGCGCATCGGGCAGCCAGTGCGCAGGTACCGCTGGCTCGCCTCGTCGGTCATGTCCGCGGTCCCCTCGCTCGGGAAGAAGCCGGGCGCGAGCGCATTCACCCGCACTCCTTTGCCGGCCCACTGGCAGGCCAGGTCGCGGGTGAGGCCGACCAGCGCGGCCTTCGAGGAGGAGTAGGAGGCGTCGGGGATCGGCCAGGCCGCCACGAGCCCAAGGACCGAGGAGATGTTCACGATCGAGCCGGCACCGGCCTCGATCATCGGGACAGCGGCCAGGCGGGCCAGGTGGAAGGAACCGACGAGGTTGACCTCGAGCGTGTACCGGAAGCTGTCGAGGTCCTCGGTCACCGCCGGTGCCGGCCGGCCGAGCCCCGCGTTGTTCACCAGCACGTCGACCCGTCCGAACCGCTCGAGCGCGGCGGGCACGATGCGCTCCACCTGCTCGGGGACGGCGACGTCGGCGGGGACGGCGAGAACGCGGTCGCTGGCCGCCTCGAGCTCTGCGAGCCGTTCGGTGCGACGGGCCACGGCCACCACCGACGCGCCGGCGGCCAGCAGCACGCGGACGAAGCGCTCGCCCAGCCCACTGGAGGCCCCGGTCACGATGGCCACCCGTCCGTCCAGGGCGAGCAGGCGGTTCGGGTCGGTCACGGCGGTCATGGACCGAGACACTAACGCCCCCCTCGACGGATGCCCAGCTAATAGGGATACTCTTCCTACGCACTGGCTCGACGCGGCGGATGCTGCGACGAGCCCGCCCGCGGAGCTTCTCCAGCGGGCAGCCCTTCGATGCAGGGAGAACTGATGCGCTTCGGGATGCCGTGGCCGGGTGCTGACGTCGCGCGCGAGGCCGAGTCGGCAGGTGTGAGCGCGTTCTGCACCGGCGACTTCGTGGATCACGAGTCCTACACGACGCTGGCCGAGATCGTCGCCGAGACCGAGAGCGCGCTGGTCGGCCCAGCGATCGCCTACGCGTTCGCCCGCACCCCCTATGCGCATGCCGCCGCGATGCGCAGCCTCGCCCGGCGGGCACCCGACCGGCTGTTCCTCGGCCTCGGTTCGGCCGCGGCGAAGATCAACCGTGACTGGTTCGGCGTCCCGCCGGACCGTCCGCTGGCTCGCATGTCCGAGGTCGTGCAGGTCGTCCGCGCGTGGCTGCACGCCGAGAACGGCGAGCGGGTGCAGTTCAGCGGCGAGTTCTACGAGATCGACGCCGCCGTCGCGGCCCCCGTCCTCGGCCGTCTCGACATCCCGGTCCTGCTGGCCGGCTTCAACAAGGGCATGGCCGCCGCCGCCGGGCGGGTCGGGGACGGGGTCATCGGCCACGGTCTCTTCACCGACCGCTGGTGGGAGGAGGTCGTCCGGCCGGCGGTGGCCCGCGGCGCGGAGGAGAGCGGCCGCGGCGTCCGGCCCCTGGAGCACGGCTGGGTCATGACCGCCATCGACGACGCGGCACCCGAGCGGGCGGTCCAGGACGTGCGGCGGATGATCGCGTTCTACCTCACCGTGAAGACCTACGACCCCTACGTCGAGTTCCACGGCTGGCAGTCCGAGGTGGAGGCCCTGCGGGCGGCTTTCCGGGTCAACGACACCGACGGCATGGCCGCGGCGGTGACCGACGAGATGGTCGAGGCCATCGCCGTGTGTGGAACGGCGCAGACGGCCAAGGAGATGCTGGCGCGGCGGAGCCTGCCCACCGACGTCGCCTATTTCGCTCCCCCGTCCTTCCTGGTCGGCCACCGCCGGCGCGAGGCCTATGCCCGCGCGAGCATCGGCCTGCTCGACGCCGTCCCGACGACGGCCTCCTGAGACCTCCCGGCCGGGGGCCGTCACGTCACGCCCCCGGCCGGAGAGAACGTCAGCCGCCGGCCGCCACGCCCCTCACGGGGAACGCGCGGCCTGCCATGCCGGCGTAGCGTCGGACGCCGTCCTTCAGCGTCTCCACGCGGCACCGGAGCACATCGGCCCGCGGGCTGGAGACGCCCGCGCTCTCCAGGTCCGCCCGCGCCGCGACGAGGTTCTCGTGCAGCCGGGCGGCAGCCTCCTGGAGGGTCAGGAGGTCCATCTCGTCGGCGAGCGGGTCATGCGCGGGAGCCTCGGGCTCGGTCATCGCTGCTCCGCTTCTCGGCCTCGAGGTTGAACAGCCGGGCCGCGTTGAGCTCGACCATCGCGTGCACCTCGTCGTCCGGAACGTTCCAGGAAGGCCTGCTCAGCGACCTTGCGGTCGTTCGGCCAGTTCGAGTCGGAGTGCGGGTACTCCGACTCCCAGGTCAACCGGTCGATCCCCGATCACGTCCCGGAGCCTGATGCCGATCTGGTCGGTGATGAAGCACCCCCAGATGTTGCGCCGGAACAGTTCCGACGGGCGCACCTCCTGGTCCGCGGCAGGTCGTCGGCTCGACCGGTCAGCCCTTGGGCAGACCCAGGACCTGTTCAGCCAGCAGATTGCGCATGACCTCGGTCGTGCCGGCCGCGATGGTCGAGGACCTGCTGGAGAGGAACCGGTGCATGGCCGGCGTCCCGGCCAGCAGCCCCTCAGCCCCCTGCACCCGGAGCAACGTCTCCCCGAGCTCCGACGTCGCCTGGCTCCAGGCGAACTTGATGACCGACTGCTCGGGACCGGGCCGGCCGCCGTCGCCCAGCTTGGCCAGGGCGCGTGCGCCCAGCAGCCCGGTGAGCCGGGCGTCGGACCAGCGGCGGACGAGCTCGTCGCGCAGCAGCGGGTCCTCCACCTGCAGGCCGGTGACGAGCACCTCGACCTCGCGCTGCAGCTTGGCGGCCATCGAGATGACGCCGGTCCGCTCGTACCCCAGCGTGGCCATCGTGACGCGCCAGCCGTCGTTCAGCGGACCGAGCAGTGCCGACCTCGGAACCCGCACGTCGGTGAAGAACACCTCGGCGAACTCCGACTCCCCGGTGATCTGCCGCAGCGGCCGGCGGTCGACGCCGGGGCTGTCCAGCGGCACGAGGAGGACCGAGATCCCTTTGTGCTTCGGCGCCTCGGGATCAGTGCGCACGAGCAGCATCACGTGCGTGCCGTTCATCCCCTGGCTGGTCCAGATCTTCTGGCCGTTGACGACGAACTCGTCGTCCTCCAGGACCGCCCGCGTGCTGAGGGACGCCAGGTCGCTGCCGGCGCCGGGCTCGCTGAAGCCCTGGCACCAGATCTCCTTCCCGCTGAGGATCCGCGGGAGGGACTTCTTCTGCTCGTCGGTGCCGAAGAGGAACAGCGCCGGTCCGACGTTCTGCAGACCCAGGACACCGGCCATCATCGGCGCGTCGACGCGGGCCAGCTCCATGTCGCAGGCGACCCGGTCCAGCACCTCCAGGCCACGGCCGCCGGCCTCGACGGGCCAGGACGGCGCCGCCCAGCCCTCCGCTGCCATCAGCCGCTGCCAGGCGAGCGCCGCCTCGAAGGAGTGCTGCGCACCCCACGTCGAGCGGTAGCCGGGCATCGTGCGGTCAAGGAACTCGCGGAGCTCGGCGGCCGGCCCGCTCACCCGCACCCCCGCCTGCTGCGTCGCTGTCACCGCGGCGGCATCGCCGGGTCGCGGGGCAGCCCCAGGACCTGCTCGGCGATGGTGTTGCGCTGGATCTCGGCGGTGCCCGCGCCGATCGTCGAGGCCCGGGTGCGCAAGAAGCCCCACACCCAGCGGCCGCGCTGGACGGCGTTCGGGTCGTTGCGGCCGAGGGCCCCGTACTCGCCCAGTAGATCCACCGCTACCTCGTGGAGGTCCTGCTCGAAGATCACGTTGAACAGGCGGGTGGTCGACGACGCGGGACCGGGCTCGCCCTTGGCCTCGATGTCGGAGATGGTCCGCATGCCGGCGTAGCGCATGAGCCGCACTCGGATCTCCAGGTCGGCCAGGGCGTTGCGGACGAGCGGGTCCGCAATGAGCCCGCGCCCCCTGGCCAGCTCGACGAGCTCGTCGAGCACGCGGCGGTACATGGCTGCCTGGTTCATGGCACCGGCGGCGCGCTCGTGACCGAGGCTGGTGCGCACGCACGTCCAGCCGCCGTTCTCCTCGCCGATCCGGTTGGCGACCGGCACGCGGACGTCCTCGTAGAAGATCTCGGTGAAGTGGGCGTCGCCGGTCAGGTCGCGCAGCGGTCGGACGGTGACGCCCGGCGCGTGCGCATCGACGAGCAGGTAGCTGATGCCGTTCTGCCGCGACTCCTGCGTGCCGGTGCGTACCAGCGTGAAGATGACGTCGGCGATGTCGGCCGAGCTGTTCCAGACCTTCTGCCCGTTGACGACGTACTCCTCGCCGTCCCGGCGGGCGGTGGTGCGCAGCGCCTGCAGGTCCGAGCCCGCACCCGGCTCCGAGTAGCCCTGCGCCCAGACGGAGTCGCCGCGGAGCATCGGAGCCAGGAACCGCTCCTTCTGCTCCTGCGTGCCGTACTGGATGATCGTCGGCGCGGCGATGCCGAGCCCGGTGCCCAGCGGGCCGGGGACCCGCGCCCGGGCGTACTCCTCCTGCCAGATCACCTGCTTGCCGAAGTCGAGGTCCATGCCCCCGTACTCCCGCGGCCAGCTGGGCCCGGCGAAGCCGGCGTCGAACAGCGTCGCCAGCCATGCCTTGTGCCAGGCGATCCGCTCGTCGTTGCTGCCCTTCGGGCGGCGACCCGGGTGGTTCGTGGCCAGCCACTCGCGCAGCGCGGCACGGAACTCGTCGTCGGGCATCGACCGGTAGTCCGGCCGGGCGCCTGTCTCGGAAGCGATGGTCTCGGTCATGTCCGCCCCTTGCCTCAGATGCCGACCAGGTCGGCCAGCCGCGCGCGGTGGCGGCCCGGCGTGCCGAACAGCAGTTCGGAGGACTTCGCGCGCTTGAGGTACAGGTGCGCGTCGTGCTCCCACGTGTAGCCGATGCCGCCGTGGATCTGGATGTTCTCCTTGGCCGCGTGCGTGTAGGCCTCGGAGCAGTACGAGCCGGCCAGGGCCGCCGCGACGGGCAGGCCGTCGAGGTCCTCGGCCGCCGCCCAGGCCGCCGAGTAGGCGGCGGAGCGGGCGCTCTCGACCCGGAGCAACAGGTCGGCGCACTTGTGCTTGATGGCTTGGAAGGAGCCGATCGGGCGGTCGAACTGAACGCGGATCTTGGCGTACTCCACAGCGGTCTCCAGGCACTTCGCGGCGCCACCGACCTGCTCGTGGGCCAGACCCACGACCGCCAGGTCGAGCACCCGCTGCACCAGCTCCGTGGCGTCGCCGTCGCCGCTGATGCGCTGCGCGGGGGCGTCGGCCAGTTCGACCCGACCGAGCCGGCGGGTCATGTCGAGGGCGTCGAGCCGGGTGCGGGTGACGCCGGCGGCATTCCCCTCCACCGCGAAGAGGCCCAGGCCGTCGTCGGCCCGCGCCACGACCAGCACCAGGTCGGCCGAGGCACCGTCCACGACGAACATCTTCGTGCCGCTGAGCGACCAGCCGGCGTCCGCGCGAGTGGCGGTGGTGGCGATCGACTCGAGCGCCGAGCCCCCCTGCTCCTCGCTGATGGCGACCGTGGCGGTCAGGGTGCCCTCGGCGATGCCGGGCAGCCAGCGGGCGCGGTACTCCTCGTCACCGGCGTGCAGCAGCGCCTGTCCGGCCAGGAGGACGGAGCCGAAGAACGGGCCCGGCAACAGCGTGCGGCCCATCTCCTCGAGGACGATGCCGAGCTCCACCAGCCCGTAGCCCGCACCGCCGAACTCCTCCGGCACCGCCAGGCCCTGCAGGCCGAGCTGACCGGCCATCTGCTGCCAGAGCGCGGCGTCGTAGCCCTCGTCGGACTCCGCCCAGCGCCGCACCGCCGCGCTGTCGGCCTTGTCCGTGAGGAACCGCCGCACGGATGCGCGCAGTTCCTCCTGCTCCTCGGTGAATGTGAGGTTCACCTGTTCCTCCACGATGGCGAGTCCGACATGAGGCCGTCGAGGCGAGGACGCCCGGGCCGGTCGCTTACACCGTACCGCGCCGAGCGAAGAATGAGGACACTGCTTTAGCTATTTCCGACGGTGCGGACGTCGGCCCCCGAGCCGAACCGCCTCGGAACGCTCGTTCAGCCGCCGACCGGCTGGTCCCGGCCCACCAGTCCCTGCACGACGTCCCGGCGCAGCAGCTTGCCGGTGACCGTCCGGGGCAGCTCGTCCCAGCACACGATGCGGTCAGGGGTCTTGGAGCCGCGCAGGTGCT
>DATFPQ010000306.1:0-16865 GCA_035264765.1 Actinomycetales bacterium
GCTGACCACCCGCGAGCTCGAGCTGCTCACCGAGCTGCCCTCGATGCGGACCGCGGAGGAGATCGCCACCTCGCTGTACGTCTCCGTCAACACCGTCAAGACCCACATGCGCGGCATCTACCGCAAGCTCGGCGTCAGCAACCGCCGCCAAGCGGTGGTCCTGGCCCGACGACGCGGCCTGCTCTGACGACGGCCACACCCTCGACTGGAGCAACCCCGCGGCGTTCCCGCGTCATCGTGGCAACCAGCATCGCTGGGTGATGCGCCGTTGCCACGTTGTCGCCGACGCGGGCGCGGGCCCGGGCGAGTTGTCGCCGACGCGGGCGCCGGCCCGGGCGAACTGCCCGCCACCGAGAATGCGCTTGCCCCGCAAGGAATCCCAGCCAGCCGGTCGACGTACGAACCGGGCCGGGTCAGCGGCGGTAGCCCGCCATCGCCTCCAGCCGGGCGATCCGCTCGGCCATTGGCGGGTGGGTGCTGAACATCCGAGAGATGCCCTCGCCGCGGAACGGGTTGGCGATCATCAGGTGGCTGGAGCTGACCAGCTCGCGGTCCGGCGGAAGCGGAAGCGCCTGGGTGCCCAACTCCAGCTTGCGCAGGGCCGAGGCCAGGGCCAGCGGGTCGCCGGTGAGCGTCGCGCCGTCCTCGTCGGCGTCGTACTCGCGAGTCCGGCTGATCGCCATCTGGATCACCGCGGCTGCCAACGGGGCGGCGAGCGCGATCAGCATCATTGCGAACGGGTTCGGCCGGTCGTCGTCGTCGCCGCCGAAGCCGCCGCCGAAGAACAGCCCGATCTGGGCCACCGAGGTGATGAGGCCGCCGATCGCCGCGGCGACCGACGAGGTGAGGATGTCGCGGTTGTAGACGTGCATCAGCTCGTGGCCGAGGACGCCGCGCAGCTCACGCTCGTCCAGCATCTGCAGGATGCCCTCGGTGCAGCAGACGGCGGCGTTGCTGGGGTTGCGGCCGGTGGCGAAGGCGTTCGGCGCCATGGTCGGCGACACGAAGAGCCGCGGCATCGGCTGGTGCGCGGCGGTGGAGAGCTGGCGAACGATCCGGTACATCGCCGGCTGCTCCGCCTCGCTCACCGGGTACGCCCGCATCGAGCGGATCGCGATCTTGTCGCTGTTCCAGTAACCGTAGGCAGTCGTCGCCACGCCCAGCAGAGCGAAGGCCCAGATGTACTTGCCGCCGCCGATGACCGACCCGAGCAGCAGCAGCAGTCCGAAGATTCCGCCGAACAGCAGCGCCGTCTTCAGGCCGTTGTAGTGCTGATGGCGCATCGAGCTCTTTCCACCTCTCGCCCGCCACCGCGCTGAAGGCGGTGGTCTCGTGTCTGTCAACGTGCCAGACACCCACGGTCGTTCCCGCCGTCCGACCGGCCAAACGGTCCCTCTGCCTCCCGCGGACGGCGGCGTCAGGGCAGGTCGACCCCGCCGAGCAGGGCGACGAGCCCCTCGGGCAGCAGCGACAGCGCCAGGCATCCGGCGGCCGCGAGCGCCAGCGCGAGACGCTGGGCCCGCGGCTGCGGACCGAGGCGCTGCAGCGGCCCGGAACCGGCCGTACCTAGACCGGCCGACCCGGAACCCGCGGCACCCGAACCGGCCGACCCGGAGCCCGCCGGACTCGACCGCACTGGCTCGGACGCCGCCCACTGAACGGGCTCCCCCGCCAGGTGGGCCGCCCACCGCAGGTACACCGCGATGCCGAGTACGACGTTGACGACGGCGACGGCGGCCAGGCCCCAGGCCTCGACCCCGACCACCGGCACCAGCGCCACCACCTTGGCCACCAGCCCCATCACGCCCGGCGGCAGGCCGGCCAGGCAGAGCAGCGCGAACCCGAGGACCAGCGCGAGCACCGGGTCGCGGCGCCACATCCCGGCGTAGGCGTCGAGGCGGTGCCGCGAACGGTCGGGGTGCCGCTGCGCCACTCGGACCACGACGGCGAACGCGGTCAGCGATGCGACGACGTACGCCAGCAGGTAGGCAACGGACGCCGACACCGCGCCGTCCACGCCACCACCGACCGCCCCGCCGAGCGGTAGCACCACCCAGCCGGCCTGGGCGACGGTCGACCAGGCCAACAGCCGGACGACGGACTGCTGGCGCAGTGCCACCAGGTTGCCGACCGTCATGGTGACGACGGCCAGGACCCCGACCGGTGGCGCCCACGACGCCGCCAGCCCGGGCGCGCCAACCGCGAGCACCAGGACGACCGCGGCCAGGCCGGCCACCTTGGACGTCGTCGAGAGGAACGCCGCGACCGGCAACGGAGCGCCGGCGTACGTCTCGGGAGTCCACAGATGAAACGGCACCAGCGAGAGCTTGAACGCCGCGCCCGCCACCAGCAGGGCGAGCCCGACGCCGTGTACGGCGCCCAGGTCACCGAGCCGCGGCGACACCGGCGCCCCCAGGAGGAGCGAACCGGAGGAGGCGTAGACCAGTGCCGCGCCGAGCACGAGCAACCCGAACGACAGGACCGAGGTCAACAGCAGCTTCAGCGCCGCCTCCGCGCCGCGGCCGTCCCGGCGCAGGGCAACCAACCCCACCACCGGCAGGGACGCCGTCTCCAGCGCCACGGCCAGCGAAGCCAGCTCCCGGGTGCCCGCGAGCGCGCACGCGCCCGCCGTCGCGGTGAGCATCAGCAGCAGCAGCTCAGGCCGAGTGCCGCCCTCCTCGACGTCGTCCTGCTCGCCGCCCGCGGGCCGCGGCCGCGCTCCCATGGCGAGCAGCAGGCAGACCAGCGCGCTGACCAGCACGATCGCCTGCAGGGCCAGGGTGAGCCGCGACACTTCATATGCACAGCCGCCGTCGGGCCAGCAGAACGTCTCCCTGGTGCGCGAGCCGAGCGGGAGCAGCGCCGCGAGCCCGGCCACGACGCCCAGCGCGGCCACGACGTCGAGCAGCGTCCGCACGCCCGGCCGGCGACGGCCCAGCACAGCGTCCAGCGTGAGCACCAGCAGCGCGGCGAGCGCTGGCGCGAGGGCGGGGCGGAGCGCGAGCCAGTCGACGGACTGCACGATCACACCGACCCGCGGGCGAGCTCGAGCAGGCGCTGCACCGACGGCTCGGTGATCCTCAGGACCAGCCACGGCACGAGCCCCAGCACCAGGGTGAGGACGGCGAGCGGGACGCCGAGGGCCAGCTCGGGCCAGCCGGCGTCGGTGCTCCGGTCGTCCCCCGTGCCGGCGGTCAGCGCCGCGGCGGACCGGGCGTCTCCGTGCCAGACCGTGTAGAGCACGCGCAGCAGGTACGCCGCGGCGAGCGCGGTGCCGATGACGGCCAGGACCGCGAGGCTGCGCCAGAAGCCGCGTCCGGGCACGTCGACCACGGCGGCTCCGAGCGCCGAGCCCGGTGCCTGCCACGCGCCGTACACCGCCAGCAGCTCGCCCCAGAACCCGGCCAGCCCGGGAAGGCCGAGCGCGGCGGCGCACCCGACGGCGAGGAGCGCGCCGAGGCGTGGGCGACGCTCGCGCAGGGCCGGACCGATCCGCGTCAGCGAGCCGCCGCCGCTGCGCTCCTTGAGCCCGCCGGCCACCACGAAGAGCAGGGCCGTGATGATGCCGTGGGCGACGTTCGCGAACAGCGCGCCCTGCAGTCCCTGCGGTGTGCCGGTCGCGATGCCGAGGGCGACGAAGCCCATGTGCGCCACGGAGGAGTAGGCCACCAGCCGCTTCAGGTCGCGCTCGACCAGGCAGACCAGGCCGCCCCACAGGATGCCCACGACGCCCAGGGCGGCCAGCACCGGCGCCACCGCCCCGAAGCCGGCCGGCACGACGGGCACGACGATCCGGACCATGCCGTAGCTGCCCATCTTCAGCAGGACGCCGGCCAGCAGGACCGAGCCGGCGGTCGGCGCGGCGGTGTGCGCCGCCGGCAGCCACGTGTGCAGCGGCCAGACCGGCACCTTGACCGCCAGCCCCGTGACCAGCAGCGCCGCGGCCACGACCTGGGTGCGGGCGTCCAGCCCGTTCCCGTGCGCCGAGGTCAGGGCGACCAGGTCGCTCGTGCCCGAGGCGACCGCCACGAGCACGATGCCGAGCAGCATCACGACTGACCCGAACGCCGTGTAGAGCACGAAGCGGGACGCGGCGTCCCGGCGTCCCGGCAGGTCGTGCGGGTCACCCCAGTTGCGGATGATCGCCCACATCGGCACCAGCACGACCTCGAAGGCCACGAAGAACAGGACCAGGTCGGCGGCGGTGAAGGTCGCCAGCGCGCCGCCCTCCACGGCGAGCAGTGCCGCCACCAGCGAGCGGGTCGAGGGTCCCTCGACCGGGCGGTACACCACGAGCAGCACCGCGCCGAGGCTGAGCACGGCGGTGAGCAGAACCAGCGGCACGCTGATGCCGTCCAGGACGAAGTGCAGGCGGATCCCGAGGCTCGGGACCCACGGCAGGTTGACCTCGAGGTCCGGCCCCGCACTGCGCCACGGTTCGCCGACCAGCGTGAGCAGTGCCGCGGCCAGTGTCACCCCGGCGCAGACCAGGCCCGCGCCGGCGGCCACACCGTCCGCCGTGGTGCGCGGAAGCAGCAGCAGACCGGCGGCGCCGACCAACGGCACGCCGACCACGAGGAGCAGCAGCAGGCTCATCGCAACGACACCCCCGCGACCGCGGCGGCCACCGCGCCGACCACGACCCACGTGAGGTACCCGGTAGCGACGCCGGTCGACACCCGCCGCAGGCCACGGCCGGCACCGCGGGCGGCGACCGCACCCGCCCGCACGTAGGCGTCGACGACGTCCCGGTCGGCTCCAGTCACCACCCGGGCCACCGCCTGGACCGGCCGGACGACGAGCCGGTCCTGTACGACGTCGAGCCGGAAGCCGTCGGCGAGCGCCGCGCGGGCCCGATGCGGCAGGACGGCGACCGGGTCGCCGTGACGTTGGGCCAGTAGCGTTGCGCCGGTCGCTCCGGCAAGAGCCAGCAGCACGGCGAGCACCGCGGTGACGGGCGACAGGTGCACCTGACCCGGCACCACCGGACCGAGCAGCAGCAGGCCGCCGAACACGGTCGGCACCACCAGCAGGAGCAGTGGCACCGCCATCGTGGCCGGCAGCCGGTGCCGGTCCGCCGGCGTGACCGGCTCGTGCGGGCTGGGTGCGTCCCCGCGGGTCGGTGAGTCGTCGGCGACGAGCTCGGCCTCGGCGTCGTCGGTCGCCGCGGCGGCGGGCACCACCAGAAGCCAGGTCCGCGTCGCGTACACAGCCGTCACGAGCACGGTCAGGAGCCCCGCGACGAGCACCACCCAGCCCGCCACCGCGAGGGGGCCACCGGAGAGGGCGGTCTCCTCGGCGGCGCCGAGCACGGCCTCCTTCGACCAGAAGCCGGACAGCGGCGGCACGCCGGCGAGCGAGGCGAGGCCCAGCGTCAGCGCGACGGCCACCCACGGGGACCGGCGTCCAGCGCCGGAGAGGCCCTCCAGCGCGGTGGTGTGCACCTGGTGCGCCAGGGCGCCCGCGGACAGGAACAGCAGCGCCTTGAAGCCGGCGTGCGAGAGCAGCTGCACAACGGACGGAGCCGCGCCGAGGTCTTCCGGCGCGATGGCCAGGGCGGCCAGCACGTAGGCGACCTGGCTGATCGTCGACCACGCCAGGACGCGCTTGAGGTCGCTCTGCGCGCAGGCGACGAGTGCAGAGCCCAGCATCGTGAGGGCGGTCAGGGCGGCCAGCGTGGCTCGGGCCGCCGGGGCCTCGACCAGCAGCGGCAGCAGCCTGGCGAGCACGAAGCCACCGGCCGCGACCATGGTTGCCGCGTGGATGAGGGCGCTGATCGGCGTCGGGCCCTCCATCGCGTCGGGCAGCCAGGTGTGCAGCGGGAACTGCGCCGACTTGCCCACCACGCCGGCGATGAGAAGCAGCGAGGCCGCGGTGGCGGTGCCGGTGCCGAGCCCGCGCAGGGTCTGCGGGTCGAGCAGCGTGGAGATGCTCGTGGTTCCGACGGCGGCGAGCAGGACCACCACACCCAGCACGAACCCGATGTCGCCGACGCGCGTGACCAGGAACGCCTTGACCGCCGCCCGCCGCGCTGCCTCCCGCTGGCTGTCGTGGCCGACGAGCAGGTACGAGCACAGGCCCATGACCTCCCAGCCGATCAGGAGCAGCAGCAGGTCGTCGGACTGGACGACGAGCAGCATGGCCGCGGTGAAGAGCGACACCGTCCAGGCGTAGGCGCGGTAGCGGGGGTCGTCGCCCTGGTAGGACACCGAGTAGACCTGAACGCAGAGCGCGACGACCGCCACCATGACGGCGACCACGGCGCTGAGCTGGTCGGCGCGCAGGTCGAGGACGACGCGGCCGGCGCCAGTGGGGACGGGCCCGAGAAACGCGATCCCGGTGGCGCTGCGGCCGGCGGACGTGGCCGCGAGCTCGGCGACCGCCGCGAGCAGTGCCCCCGCAGCGCCGGCCACGCCCAGACCCGCGGACACCCCACGTGCGTTGCGGGGCACCTGTCCGCCGACCAAAGCCGCGAGGGCGGGCAGCACCACAGCCAGACGCGCACCCCACACCAGGGCGCTCACGGAACCGGCTCGCTCGTCGGCACGACGTCGCGGGCCTCCGCCAGGTCGCGAGCGCCGCGCAGGTCGACGTCGCCGCGGCGACGGAACAGCAGCAGCACCACGGCGAGCGCGACCCCGACCTCGGCCGCCGCCACCGTCACCACGAACAGCGTCAGCACCTGCCCGCTGTGCAGGGCGTCCCGGTAGGCGGCGTCAAATGCGACGAGCAGCAGGTTGGCCGCGTTAAGAATCAGCTCGACGCCGATCAGGACCAGCACCGCGTTGCGCCGCGCCAGGACGCCGTAGACGCCGGCGCCCGCGAGCACCGCGGACAGCAGCAGCGGGCCTGTCAGGTGCATCAGTCGTCCTCCTCGCCGGAACCGAAGCCGTCTCGCGAGAGCACGAGCGCGGCCACCAGCGCGGCCAGGAGGAGCAGCGAGAGCAGCTCGAAGGGCAGCACCCAGGAGCCGAACAGCGACCGTGCCAGTGGCTGGGCGCGCGACCTCTCGGGATCGACCTGCACCAGCCGGCCGCCGACCGCCTCGACCAGGACGACCGCGAGCAGGCCCGCCGTCGCGGCGCCGGCCACGGCCGCGGCCAGCCGCTGCGGCCACGGCGCGTCGACGTCCGGCGCCCTGCCGATCGGCGCGCGGGTGAGCATGAGCGCGAACAGCACGAGCACGACGACGGCGCCGACGTACACGAGCACCTGGACGAGCGCGACGACCTCGGCTCCGAGCACCAGGTAGCAGCCGGCGACCGCGCCGAGGGCCGTGACCAGCCACAACGCCGCGTGCACGACCTGGCGGCTGGTCACCGCGAGGATCCCGGAGGCGGCTGCGAGCACGCCGACGAGGGCGAACAGCACGTCGCGAGCCGTCACGAGGGGTCCGGCTCGTCGGTCGCCGGCTGGTCAGTCGCCGGCTGGTCAGTCGCCGGCCGCGCCGGCCGCGCCGGACGGGCCGGCCGCGCCCCGGCCGGACCGGCCGTGCCAGCGGAACGGGTCGACCCTCCCGCGCCCGCCGCACCGGCCGGACGAGCCGCACGCGCGGGACGGGCCGGCCGCCCCGCGGCGGCCACCTCCTTCGGCTCCGCGGCACCGGGGTCGGCGGCGGGCGGCGGCGGGACCGTGGGCATCCACTGGCCGAGCCGCTCCCGACCGTGCAGCAGGTCACGGATGTCGAGCTCGGCGTACTCGAACTCCGGGCTCCAGTGCAGGGCGTCGAACGGGCACACCTCGATGCAGATGCCGCAGTACATGCACAGGGAGAAGTCGATGTCGAAGCGGTCGAGCACGTTGCGCTGTCGCTCGCGGCCGCCCTCGGTCGTCGCCGGCAGGGTCTCCTTGTGCGAGTCGATGTAGATGCACCAGTCCGGGCACTCCCGGGCGCACAGCATGCAGACGGTGCAGTTCTCCTCGAGCAGCGCGATGACGCCCCGGCTTCGCGGCGGCAGGCTCGGCTGGACGTCGGGATACTCGGCCGTGTGAGCCGGGGTGACCAGCGTGCGCGCGGTCACCGCCAGGCCCTTCAGCAGTCCCGGGAGCGCGCCGCCCTGCGACGTCCGCCCGTGGCCGTGCCCCGTCCCAGAATGCCCAGTCCCACCGTGCGCCGTCGCGCCGTGCGCCGTCGCGCCGTGCGCCCGCTCGTCGCTCACGCCGTCATCACCACCACGACACCGGTCAGGGCCAGCTGGAAGAGCGTCACCGGCACGAGCGCCTTCCAGGCCAGCGACTGCAGCTGGTCCTCACGCAGCCGCGGCCAGGCCACCCGCACCCAGATCACCAGCAGCGCCACGACGCCGGTCTTGACCAGCGTCCACAGCCAGCCCAGCACGTCGTCCGCCGGGCCGCGCCACCCACCCAGGAACAGCACCGCGGTGAGCGCCGCCAGCACCACGATCCCGGCGTACTCGCTGAGCAGGAAGAACGCGAACCGCAGGCCGGTGTACTCGGTGTACGGGCCGAAGACGATCTCGGAGTCCGCGACCGGCATGTCGAAGGGCGGCCGGGCCAGCTCGGCGACGCCGGCGACCACGAAGCAGAACAGCGCGGGCGCCTGCCAGACCAGCCACCAGGGCTCCCAGGCCCGGACGATGCCGGTCAGGGACAGCGTGCCCGCCGCCATCGCGACGCTGCTCGCGGCCAGCACGATCGGGAGCTCGTAGGACAGCAGCTGAGCCGCGGTCCGCAGGCCGCCGAGCAGGGCGTACTTGTTCGCGCTGCTCCAGCCGGCCATCAGCGTGCCCAGGACGCCCACAGCGCTGGCCGCGAGCACGAACAGCAGGCCGGCGTCGAGGTCCGCGCCCACGACACCCGGCGCGAGCGGGATCGCGACCATGGCGACCAGGTAGGGCACCAGCGCCACGCCCGGCGCCAGCCGGAAGACGCGCCGGTCCGCCGCGGCCGGTGTGACGTCCTCCTTCTGCACGAACTTCACGCCGTCGGCCACCAGCTGGGCCCAGCCGTGGAAGCCTCCCGCGTACATCGGCCCGAGCCGGCCCTGCATGTGCGCCATGACCTTGTGCTCGGTCTGGCCCACGACGAGCGGCAGGACGAGGAACGCCGCCAACACACCCACGACGCGGAGCACGGCCTCGGCGACCTCGGCCATCAGGTTCCCGCCTCGCGCGGACCCCAGGACGGGTCCGGGACGCCCGGAGGGAGCACCTTACGGCGGGACGGCGGCCCGGCGTCGCTCTCGCCGGGCTCCTTGGCGCCCGGCCACGGCTTGCTGGCCCGCGCCGCCAGGACGAACGACTTGCGCAGGGGCGTGCCCTCGAAGCCGTCGGGCAGCAGCAGCGGCCGCAGCCCCTGCCCGGTGCCGTCGTCGAAGCCGTCGAACCGGACGCCGAACATCTCGTGCGTCTCCCGCTCGTGCCACGCCGCGCCGGGCCACAGGTCCGTCACGCTCGCGACGGCCAGATCGGCCAGCGGCAGCCGGGTCCGGGCCAGCAGCCGCACCAGCCCCGGGCCGCCGGGACCCCCCACGCCGCGGCCGGACCGCGAGTCGACCAGGTGCGCCACGACGTCGACCCCGGCAGGGTCGCCGTCCGGCTCGTCGACCGCGGACAGCCAGTCGAGCATGTCCATGCCGCCGTCGCTGCGGGCCAGGGCCAGCGCGTCGTGCCAGCGCTCGCGGGGCACGTCCACGCAGACGGTGCCCTGAGCATCGTGCGCCGGGAGCGGCGCGTCCAGGCCCAGGGCACTGCCCAGCCGCTGCCCCACGGCGTCGGGGCTGCCGATGGCCAGGCTCATGCTGCGCTCATCCTGTGACGCCGTTCACGAGCCCGCCGGCCGCAGCGGGCCGCTGCCACCGGGTCCCACGAGCGGGCGGGTCAGCTGGGCGGCCGACGCCGGGCGGCGCCGCTGTGCGATCGCCGCGCCGCTGACCTGCTCGGCCGCGATCTTCTCCTGCAGCCGCAGGATGCCGTGCAGCAACGCCTCGGGGCGCGGCGGGCAGCCGGGCACGTAGACGTCGGCGGGGATGATTTGGTCGACGCCCTTCGTGACGCAGTAGGAGTCCCAGTAGGGGCCGCCGGAGTTGCTGCACGCGCCGAAGGAGATGACGTACTTCGGCTCGGGCATCTGCTCGTAGAGCCGCTTGATCGCGGGCGCCATCTTGTCGGTCACCGTGCCGGACACGATCATCAGGTCGGCCTGCCGCGGGCCGGGCGCGAACGGGATCACGCCGAGCCGGATGAAGTCGTGCCGGGCCATGCTCGCCGCGATGAACTCGATCGCGCAGCAGGCAAGGCCGAAGTTGAAAACCCACAGGCTGTACCGCCGGCCCCAGTTCAGCACCAGCCGCAGCGGTCGCGGCGCGGCCTCGGCGAGGGGCCCCACGCGGGGGGCGGGGAGGTCGACGGCCACGCGGCCACCCTAGCGCCGGACGCCGACACGGGCGTGCCGCCACCCGACAAGGGCAGGGAACGCCTCAGAGCCAGCGCAAGACGCCGCGCCGCCAGGCGTAGGCCAGGCCAACACCCAGCACGCCGAGGAAGATCCCCATCTCGGCGAGCGTGCGCCAGCCGAAGCCCGGCAGCCGCAGCACCGTCGCCCAGGGCAGCAGGTACATGGCGTCCACGGCGAACACGACGTACAGGTAGGCGTACAGGTAGTAGCGGACGTTGGCCTGCGCCCAGCCCTCACCCACCGGGTCGACGCCGGACTCGTACGTCGTGAGCTTGTCCGCGGTCGGGGCGTGCGGCCGCAACAGCGCGGTGCCCAGGCTGCCGGCGAGGAACAGCGCCACGCCGGCGAGCACGACCAGCCCCACGACGACGTACGGCGGCACTGGACCCATGGAGCCGAGGCTACTGCCGGTCTAGGCACGCCACGATCCGCATACCACGCCCCGCGGGTGTCGGATGCGGAAGAAAGACCACGAGCCGCGACTTATCCTTGAGGTGATGTCCGCGACGCACGCACGACCCGTCCTGTACCCGAGCACCCCGAGGCGAAACTCCGCATGACCACCAGCAAGCAGGTCCAGCGGCTCGACCGAGTTGTGATCCGGTTCGCAGGAGACTCCGGTGACGGCATGCAGCTCACGGGAGACCGCTTCACCTCCGAGACGGCAGTCCTGGGCAACGACCTGTCGACCCTCCCCAACTTCCCGGCCGAGATCCGTGCTCCGCAGGGCACCCTGCCGGGCGTGTCCAGCTTCCAGCTGCACTTCGCCGACCACGACGTCCTCACCCCCGGCGACGCGCCCGACGTCCTCGTGGCGATGAACCCGGCCGCGCTCAAGGCGAACCTGCCCGACCTGCCGCGCGGGGCCACCGTGATCCTCGACACCGACGAGTTCAACCGGCGCAACCTGGCCAAGGTCGGCTACCAGACGTCGCCGCTCGAGGACGGGACGCTGGACTCCTTCCACGTACACCCGCTCGGCCTGACGTCGATCACGGTCAGCGCGCTCGTCGACTTCGACCTCTCGCGCAAGGAGAAGGAGCGGGCGAAGAACATGTTCGCCCTCGGGCTGCTCTCGTGGCTGTACAACCGCCCGACCGGCGGCACCGAGTCGTTCCTGCACAGCAAGTTCGCCAAGAAGCCGGAGATCCTCAAGGCCAACCTGGCCGCGTTCCACGCAGGCTGGAACTACGGCGAGACGACCGAGGACTTCGCGCACTCCTTCGAGGTCTCCCCGGCGCCGATGGCCCCCGGCAAGTACCGCAACATCACCGGGAACGTCGCACTGGCCTACGGCCTGGTCGCGGGCGCTCACCGCGCCGGTCGGCCGCTGCTGCTCGGCTCGTACCCGATCACCCCGGCGTCCGACATCCTGCACACCCTGGCCGGTCTGAAGGCGTACGGCGTCACCACCCTCCAGGCGGAGGACGAGATCGCCGGCATCGGCGCGGCGCTCGGCGCCTCGTTCGGCGGGTCCATCGGCGTGACCACGACGTCCGGCCCCGGCGTGGCGCTGAAGTCCGAGACCATCGGACTGGCCGTGTCGCTGGAGCTGCCGCTGATCATCTGCGACGTCCAGCGGGGTGGGCCCTCGACCGGGCTGCCGACCAAGACCGAGCAGTCGGACCTGCTGCAGGCGATGTTCGGCCGCAACGGCGAGGCGCCGGTGCCGATCGTGGCGCCGAAGTCCCCGGCCGACAACTTCGACGCGGCCATCGAAGCCGTACGGATCGCGACGACGTACCGGACGCCGGTCTTCCTGCTCTCCGACGGCTACCTGGCCAACGGCTCCGAGCCGTGGCAGATCCCCGAGGTGACCAACCTGCCGGACATCCGGGTCGAGCTCGCCACCGCACCGAACGCGGTGGACGCGGAGGGGACGCCGATCTTCCGGCCGTACCAGCGCGACCCCGAGACGCTCGCGCGTCCGTGGGCCGTGCCCGGGACCCCGGGCCTGGAGCACCGGATCGGCGGCATCGAGAAGGCCGACGGCACCGGTGATATCTCCTACGACCCCACGAACCACGACCACATGGTCCGTACGCGCCAGGCCAAGGTCGACGCCATCGCCGCCACCATCCCGCCCATCGAGGTCGACGACCCGACCGGCGACGCCGACGTCCTGGTGCTCGGCTGGGGGTCGACCTACGGGCCGATCTCCGCGGCGGTCCGGGCGGTGCGTGCCCGCGGCGGCGTGGTGGCCCAGGCCCACCTGCGGCACCTGAACCCCTTCCCGAGGAACCTCGGCGTCGTGCTCCGCGGCTACTCCAGGGTGATCGTGCCGGAGATGAACCTCGGCCAGCTGTCGATGCTGCTGCGCGCGAAGTACCTGGTCGACGTCCAGCCGTTCACGCAGGTGCGCGGGCTGCCCTTCACCACCCACGAGCTGGTCGACGCGATCGCCGCCGCCACCTCCGCGATCGACGCGGTGCGTGGCACGGACGAGGCGCCCGACGAGCCGGACCACCGTCCTGCGGACGAGACGCCCGTCGGCGCCGCCGCACCCGAGGAGCAGGCGACCGAGGAGGTCTCCCGATGAGCACCGTCGAGCTGGGTATGCCGCTGTCCGGCGTGGCTGGCGTCCCGACACTGGACGCCGGGGCGCCCCGGCAGACCAAGAAGGACTTCACCTCCGACCAGGAGGTCCGCTGGTGCCCCGGCTGCGGCGACTATGCCGTGCTGGCCACCATGCAGGGCTTCCTGCCCGAGCTCGGCCTCAAGCGCGAGAACATCGTGTTCGTCTCGGGCATCGGTTGCTCCTCGCGTTTCCCGTACTACATGGACACCTACGGCATGCACTCCATCCACGGGCGCGCGCCGGCCATTGCGACCGGATTGGCGGTCTCCCGCCCGGACCTGTCGGTCTGGGTGGTCACGGGCGACGGCGACGCGCTTTCGATCGGCGGCAACCACCTGATCCACGCGCTGCGACGCAACGTGAACCTGAAGATCCTGCTGTTCAACAACCGGATCTACGGCCTGACCAAGGGCCAGTACTCGCCGACGTCCGAGACGGGCAAGGTGACGAAGTCGACCCCCGCCGGCTCGGTCGACAACCCGTTCAACCCGGTGTCGCTCGCGCTGGGCGCCGAGGCGACCTTCGTCGCGCGCAGCCTGGACTCCGACCGTAAGCACCTCAGCTCGGTGCTGCGGGCGGCCGCGCAGCACCGTGGCACCGCACTGGTCGAGATTTACCAGAACTGCCCGATCTTCAACGACGGCGCCTTCGACGTCCTGAAGGACCGCGACTCCGCGCAGGGTCGGCTGCTGCATCTCGTGGACGGTGAGCCGGTGGCCCTGGGGGTCGACGGCGCGCGCCAGGTCGTCGTCCGGACCCCGGACGGGTCGCTGGCCGTCGTGCCCGAGACGGACGCAGACCCGGCGGCCGTCGTGCGGCACGACGCGTCCAACCCGGACCCGTCCCAGCAGTTCGCGCTCTCCCGGCTGGACGGCGCCGACATGGCGCACGTGCCGCTCGGCATCTTCCGTAACGTCGAGCGGCCGACGTACGACGACCAGGTGCGCGAGCAGGTCGGCTCGGCGGTCGCCAAGCGCGGTGGGCCGGTGCAGGACACCGACCTCGGCGCGCTGATCGCCGGCCGCGACACCTGGACCGTCGGGGCGTGAGCGCCGCGGTCGACGAGGGCACGACCGCGGGCACAGCGGGGCACGCAGCCGTTGATGCGGCGGGGAGTGGGGCCGGCCTGAAGTCAGCCGGCGACCGCGAGGTCGCTCGCGGGACGTTGCAGGGGGCCGCGGCATATGCCCTGTGGGGCGTGTTCCCGCTGTACTTCCACCTGCTGCTGCCGGCTGGGGCGGTCGAGATCGTCCTCCACCGCGTGGTGTGGTCGCTCGCGGTCTGCCTGCTGTTGGTCGCCGTGCTGCGCGACACCGGCTGGGTCCGGACGCTGCTGCGGGCGCCGCGGTCGCTGCTGGCCCTGGCGGTGGCGGCCACGGTCATCGCGGTCAACTGGGGCGTCTACGTCTACGCGGTGAACAGCGGGCACGTGGTCGAGGCGGCGCTCGGCTACTTCGTCAACCCGCTGGTGACGGTCCTGGCTGGCGTCGTGGTGCTGCACGAGCGGCTGCGCCGGCTGCAGTGGGCGGCCGTGGCGCTGGGCCTGATCGCGGTCGTCGTGCTGACCCTCGACTACGGGCGCCCGCCGTGGATCGCGCTGGTCCTCGCGGTGTCCTTCGCGACGTACGGGCTGATGAAGAACAAGGTCGGCGTCGGTCTCGGTGCGCTCGCCAGCCTGACCAGCGAGACGGTGCTGCTGGCGCCGTTCGCGGTGGCCGGGCTGGTGTGGCTCGGGCTGTCGGGGTCCGGCACGTTCACGCAGCAGCCGCCCGGCCACGCGCTGCTGCTCGTGTCGACCGGGCTGGCCACCGCCGGACCGTTGCTGCTGTTTGCCGCCGCGGCCCGCCGCGTGCCGTTGACCACGATCGGGCTGCTCCAGTTCATGACCCCGGTGCTTCAGCTGCTGTGCGGTGTGCTGCTGCTCGGCGAGGACGTCCCGCCGTCGAGGTGGGTCGGGTTCGGGATCGTCTGGCTGGCCCTGGTGCTGCTGAGCGTCGACTCGGTGCGGACCGCGCGCCGCCGCTCCCGCGCCCGGCTCGAGGCCCCAGCGCTCGTCGCCTGACCGGCGTACTCACCAGCGACGCCGTTGCTCCTGGGCGGCGCCACGAATCCGGCCGGAGAGCACCGGTGGTGGCGTGCTTCGGGAGCAACGGCGTCGCTCGTGAGTAGGGGGGCGCAGCGTGTGCCGTGCTTCCGTGGGCACTGGACACGGTGTATTTCGTGGGGCCACAATTGTGGCCATGTCCACTGAGTCACTGCGTACGGTGCGCGACCACCTCTCAGAGGTCGTGGACCGGGTCCAGCGCCAGCACGAACGGGTGGTCATCACGCGCAACGGGCAGGCCGCGGCCGTCCTGCTGAGCCCGGAGGACCTGGCGCAGCTCGAGGAGACCGTCTCGGTTTTGACCGACCCCGAGGCGCTGGCCGACATCCGAGAGGCCGATGAGGCCTACGCCCGTGGTGACGTCGTTCGCGGCATCGAGGCGGTTCGCCGGTTGGCGCGGTGAAGGGTGAGTGGTGAGGAGGAGTACGAGCTCGTCCTCACCCCGCCCGCCCACCGGGCCCTTACCGAGCGGCTGCCCGAAGCAGTAGCCACCGCCGTCGTTGACTTTATGACCACGGCTCTGGTCCGGCAGCCTCGCCGAGTCGGTAAGCCACTGCGGGGCGACCTGCTCGGTATCTGGTCGGCCCGGCGCGGCACGTATCGCGTGCTGTACCGGGTGCTGGAGGACGCCGACGAGGTGGTTGTGCTCCGGATCGAGCACCGACGAGACGCCTACCGGCCGATGTGAGGCCGGTCATCGGCCGACCGTTACTCCCGGGCGACGGGGGACGACGGGCGGCGCGCGGCGGGGGACGCCGGGTCAAGCGGAGCGCTCGACGACGCCGAGAGCGAGCGCCTCGAGGGCGTCCCGGACGGGGCCGGCCGGCAACGGCGAGAGCGCCGCGCGGGCGTCCTGCGCCCAGCGGCGGGTGCGCGTGCGCGCCTCGTGCAGCGCCGGGTGCGCGCGCAGCAGGCCGAGCGCCTCGGCGTGCAGGGCGTCGTTGGTGAGGTCGCCGTCCAGCAGCTCGTGCAGCCGGGCGTCCGCCGGGTCGCCCGAACGGCGGGCGAGCAGCACCGGCAGCGTGGGGACGCCCTCGCGCAGGTCGGTGCCCGGCGTCTTGCCGGACTCACCCGACTCCGAGGCCAGGTCGATCAGGTCGTCGGCGAGCTGGAACGCCACGCCGATCCGCTCGCCGTACAGCCGCATCACCTCGACCGTCCCCGCGTCGCACGCGCCGAAGGTGGCGCCGAACCGGCCCGCCGTGGAGATCAGCGAGCCGGTCTTCTCGGCGAGCACGGTGAGGTAGTGCTCCACCGGGTCCTGCCCCCCGGCCGGCCCCACCGTCTCGTGGATCTGGCCAGCGCACAGGACCTCGAAGGTCTCGGCCTGCACCCGCACCGCCTCGGTGCCGAGGTCGGCCACGACCTGGGAGGCCCGCGCGAACAGCAGGTCGCCGGTGAGGATCGCGACCGAGTTGCCCCAGCGGGCGTTGGCGCTCTCGGCTCCCCGGCGCAGCGCCGCGTCGTCCATGACGTCGTCGTGGTACAGCGAGGCCAGGTGGGTCAGCTCGACGACGACCGCGGCCTTCACCACGTCGTCCGGCACCGGCCCGGGCTCCGGGCCGAGCTGGGCGGCGAGCACCGTCAGCAGCGGCCGGAACCGCTTGCCTCCCGCGGCCAGCAGGTGGCCCGACGTCGCGCTGATGAAGCCGTCCACGTGTCGGACGGCGTCGTCCAGCGCCTTCTCGACCCGCTCCATCCCGTCGGCCACCGCCGCCGACAGCACGGAGTCGCCGAGAGGCAGCCCGAAGGCGTCCGCTCCAACGC
>DATFPQ010000307.1:0-16929 GCA_035264765.1 Actinomycetales bacterium
CACGGGCGAGAGGGGCGGGCAGCGGACGGCGGGGGACGGCGCGGGGGGCGGCGGGCGGGAGACGGCGCCGGGACGGCGAAGGGCGGGCGGCTAGGCTCGGGCCGACACAACGACGGCGCGGCAGGAACCCGGTGCGAGTCCGGGACGGTCCCGCCACTGTGACCGGGGAGCGGTCGCTCGACGCAGCCACGGGGGCGCAAGCCCCTGGAAGGCCGGGCGACATCGCGTCGATCCGGGAGCCAGGAGACTGCGGCCGTCGTCGCCTTCGACCCGGGGCGTGGAAACCCCGAGGAGGGACCGCCTGCCATGGCTGGAAACCGGGCCGCACGACTGCTCCTGCTCTCCACCTCGGACACCGACCTGCTGGCCGCCTCACGCAGCGGCCGCTGGGACGTCGCCAACCCAGCCCGGCTGGACGCTGCGGAGGTTCCGGCTCTGCTCGACGGCGTGGCGCTGGTCGTGGTGCGGCTGCTCGGCGGGCGGCAGGCCTGGCCGGAGGGCCTGGACGCCGTCGTCGCCAGCGGGCGCCCCACCGTCGTCGTCAGCGGCGAGAACCTCGCGGACGCGGCCCTGCAGGCGCTGTCCACCGTTCCGGCGGGCGTGGTCAACGAGGCCCTGACCTACCTGATCGAGGGCGGCGTCGACAACCTGCGCGAGCTCGCGGCCTTCCTGTCCGACACGGTCCTCCTGGACGGGCAGGGCTTCGAGCCGGCCCGTGCCATGCCGCAGCACGGCGTCCACGCCTGGACGCCGCCCGCCGGCGACGCGACCGGCGACGCTCGTGACCCGGCAGAAGCAGCCCGCCCCACCGTCGGCATCGTGTACTACCGGGCCCACGAGCTCAGCGGCAACACCGCGTTCGTCGACGGTCTGTGCGACGCGGTGCACGCCGCCGGAGGACGACCGGTCCCGGTGTTCTGCGGCTCCCTGCGCGGGCTGCGCCACGACGACACCGAGGACGGCCCCGCCGCGGAGCTGCTCGGGCTGTTCGGACGGTGCGACGTCCTGGTCACCACGGTCCTCGCGGCCGGGGGCACGGTCGCGGCGGACGCGAGCGCGGGCGGGGACGAGGACGCCTGGGACGCCGGCGCGCTGGCCCGCCTGGACATCCCCGTCCTGCAGGGCCTCGCCCTCACGTCGTCGCGGGCCTCCTGGCTGGCCTCGGACGCCGCCCTGTCCCCGCTGGACGCCGCGACCCAGGTCGCGATCCCGGAGTTCGACGGCCGGCTGATCGGTGTCCCGTTCTCGTTCAAGGAGATGGACGCCGAGCGGCCGGTGCCGATGTACGTCCCCGACCCCGAGCGGTGCGCCCGGCTGGCGGGCCTGGCCGTCGCCCTGGGCCGGCTGCGCTCGCTCGCGGCCGCGGACCGCCGGATCGCGCTGGTGCTGTCGTCCTACCCCACCAAGCACGCCCGGATCGGCAACGCCGTGGGACTCGACACGCCCGCCAGCGCCGTCGTCCTCCTGGACGCCCTGCGCGCCGCGGGGTACGACGTCGGGGACGGGTTCGACGGCGACGGCGACGCCCTGGTGCACGCCCTCATCGCGGCCGGCGGCCACGACGTCGAGTGGCTCACCGACGAGCAGCTGGCGCGGGCCGTCGCGAAGGTGCCCGCGTCGACGTACCGGCGCTGGTTCGACCGCGTTCCGTCGAGCCTGCGCGAGGGCATGGAGCAGGCCTGGGGCGAGGCCCCGGGTTCGCTGTACGTCGACGACTCCGGGGCCGAGCCCGCCATCGCACTGGCGGCACTGCAGTTCGGCAACGTCGTGCTGATGATCCAGCCCCCGCGCGGGTTCGGCGAGAACCCGGTCGCCATCTACCACGACCCGGACATGGCGCCGTCGCACCACTACCTGGCGGCCTACCGCTGGCTCGAGGCACCGCCCGAGGACGGCGGGTTCGGGGCACACGCCGTCGTGCACCTCGGCAAGCACGGCACGCTGGAATGGCTCCCCGGCAAGGGGCTCGGGCTCTCGGCGGAGTGCGCCCCTGACGCCGTCCTCGGCAACCTGCCGCTGGTGTACCCGTTCATCGTCAACGACCCGGGGGAGGGGACGCAGGCCAAGCGCCGCGGCCACGCCGTCGTGGTCGACCACCTGGTCCCGCCCATGGCGCGGGCCGAGACCTACGGCGAGATGGCGCGGCTGGAGCAGCTGCTCGACGAGTACGCGACCGTGCAGGCGCTGGACCCGGACAAGCTCCCCGCCCTGCGGCAGCAGATCTGGACCGTGGTGCAGGCGGCCCAGCTCCACCACGACCTGCAGGTGAGCCACGCGCCCGGCGAAGCGGACTTCGACGACTTCGTCCTGCACATCGACGGCTACCTCTGCGAGGTCAAGGACGTCCAGATCCGCGACGGCCTGCACGTGCTGGGCGCCGGGCCGCTCGGCGAGCCGCGGGTCAACCTGGTGCTGGCGATCCTGCGGGCCGCGCAGGTGTGGGGCGGCCGCACGCAGGCGCTGCCCGGCCTACGCAGTGCGGTCGCCAGCTGGGCCAGGCTGGCGGAGGCGGACCTGCTGCGGGACCCCGGCGCGCCCCTGTCCAGGACCGACGCCGTCGGGGCCGAGCGGCTCGCTCGCCTCGCCGACGGCCCCTCGCACACCGGCGCCGACGTCGTCGACCTGCTGGAGGCCCTGGCTCGGCGCCTGGTCCTGGGCATGGAGACCCTTGGCTGGCAGCCGGACCGGGCGGCCGACGTCTGCCTGGAGGTGCTGGGCGAGAAGGTCCCGGACGTCGTCGGTGTCCTGGAGTTCGGCGCCGGTGAGGTGGTGCCCAGGCTCGGCCGGACGACGGACGAGGTGGCCCACGTGCTGCACGCCCTGGACGGCGGTTTCGTGCCCGCCGGCCCGTCCGGCTCCCCGACCCGCGGGCTGGTCAACGTGCTGCCCACGGGGCGCAACTTCTACGCCGTGGACCCCAAGGCGATCCCCTCACGCACCTCGTGGGACACCGGCGTCGCGCTCGCCGAGTCGCTCGTCGCCCGGCACCGCGCGGACACGGGCGAATGGCCGCGTTCGGTCGGGCTCAGCGTCTGGGGCACGGCCTGCATGCGCACGCAGGGCGACGACGTCGCAGAGCTACTCTGGCTGCTCGGTGTCCGCCCGGTCTGGGACGACGCCTCCCGCCGCGTCACCGGCCTGTCCGTCGTCCCGCTGGAGGAGCTCGGGCGGCCGCGGGTCGACGTGACGATCCGCATCTCCGGCTTCTTCCGCGAGGCCTTCCCGCACGTGGTGACCCTGCTCGACGACGCCGTGCAGCTCGTCGCGGACCTCGACGAGCCGGCCTCGGCCAACTTCGTGCGTGACCACGTCGAGGCGGACGTCGCCGCCGGGACCGCCCGACGTCGGGCGACCGCCCGGGTCTTCGGGTCGAAGCCCGGTGCATACGGCGCGGGGCTGCTGCCGCTCGTGGACTCTCGCAGCTGGCGCTCGGACGCCGACCTCGCCGAGGTGTACGCCGTGTGGGGCGGGTACGCGTACGGGCGCGGGCTCGACGGCGCGGAGGCCCGTGGAGACATGGAGCGCACCTACTCCCGCATGCAGGTGGCGGCGAAGAACCAGGACACCCGCGAGCACGACATCGTCGACTCGGACGACTACTTCCAGTACCACGGCGGGATGGTCGCGATGGTGCGCCACCTCACCGGCCGCGACCCCGCGGCCTACGTCGGCGACTCCGCCGTGCCCGACCAGGTCCGCACTCGTACGCTGGGCGAAGAGACGAAGCGCGTGTTCCGCGCCCGGGTTGTGAACCCGCGGTGGATCGCCGCCATGCAGCGGCACGGGTACAAGGGCGCCTTCGAGATGGCGGCCACGGTCGACTACCTGTTCGGGTACGACGCGACCGCAGGTGTCGTCGACGACTGGATGTACGAGACGCTCACCCGCGAATACGTCCAGGACCCGAAGGTCGCTGAGTTCATGCGCCGATCGAACCCCTGGGCCCGCAAGGGCATCGCCGAGCGGCTGGTCGAGGCGGCGCAGCGCGGACTCTGGGCCGAGCCGACAGCCGACGCGCTGCAGGCCTTGCAGGACGCGGTGCTGGAGGCCGAAGGAGACCTCGAGGGCGACTGACCGTGGCGCCGAACACTGCCCGCGACTCCATCAGTGGCCTCTGAAACCGCGGGCGACTCACCCATTACGCTCCGCAATTGTTCTGGACTGTAAAATGCCGCAGATTAGGGGTTGACGGACCCAAACTACGCATCTATGTGCCGGTGGTCATAGAGCGTGAACCCCTTCCCAACCATGCCTTTGGGTGGTACACCCGACGAACCATTGTTCGGCGACCCCGGAGGCTGTCATGCCCCAGAACGTTGTCAGGTTACGCAGGCACACGTGGGTGCCCCTGCTCACGGCGCTGTTAGCACTCGCGCTGGTTTCCACCGGCGCAGCGTTGGCGTCCGGCGCCCCACGGGCTGCCGCCCCGGCCGCGGCCCCGAAGGCCGTTCCCGTCGCCGTGCGCGCCGCCGCCGCGGCTCCCGCGGCGCTTCCGCTGACCGGCACCCTGAGGAACGCCGCCGGGGCGAACGTCGGCAAGGTGACCGGCCAGGTGACGAGCTTCGTGGTCCGCAACGGCAGGCTCACCGCCCTCGCCAACCTCACCGGGACCTCCGGTGCGGCTACCCAGACCGTCAGGGGCGTGGAACTGCCCATCGCCGACGCCACGAACCCGCGCGCCATCTCCGGCGTGGTCAACTGCCAGATCCTCAACCTGGTGATCCGGCCCATCGACCTCAACCTGCTCGGTCTGGTCGTGCACCTCGACCGGGTGCACCTCAACATCACGGCGGTGCCGGGGTCCGGCAACCTGCTCGGCAACCTGCTCTGCGCCGTCGCGCACCTGCTCGACGGTCCTCCCTTCCTGTCCAACGTGCGCAACCTGCTCAACCAGGCGCTCCAGATCATCAACAAGATCCAGAACCCCTGAGCACCCGCTGGAGGGGCCGGCCGCGGTAGGGGTCACCGAGACCGGCCAGCCTTCCAGCGCCACCAGGACGGACCCGTCCCACGCACCAGCAGGGCTGCGTGGGACGGGTCCCTCACTGCGAGGAGCCGTAGGTCGGCGCCGGGGGCGTGGCGGCGAGGTCCTCGGCCCGGATCACGTGAACCACGGCGTTGATCAGGGCGAGGTGGGTGAAGGCCTGCGGGAAGTTGCCGAGGTGTCGCCCGCTGTGCGGGTCGATCTCCTCGGCGTAGAGCTCTAGCGGGCTGGCGTAGGACAGCAGCCGCTCGCACAGCTTGCGGGCGGCGTCCAGCTCACCGATCTCCACCAGTGCGGAGACCAGCCAGAACGAGCAGATGGTGAAGCTGCCCTCCTCACCCTCGACCCCGTCGTCCGTCTCCTCGACGCGGTACCGCAGCACCAGGCCGTCCACCGTGAGCTCGCGCTGGATCGCCAGCACCGTCTCGCGCACGCGCGGGTCCGTCGGCGGCAGGAACCGCAGCAGCGGCATGAGCAGCAGCGACGCGTCGAGGGCGTCCGACCCGTACCGCTGCACGAAGACGCCGCGGCTGTCCACGCCCTTGGCGCAGATGTCGCTGTGGATCTGGTCGGCGAGCGCCTGCCACTTCGCGGCGTACTCCGGCTCGTCGTGCATGTGCGCCAGCCGGACTCCGCGGTCGAGCGCGACCCAGCACATCAGCTTGCTCGACACGAAGTGCTGGGGCTCGCCGCGCACCTCCCAGATGCCGCGGTCGGGCTGCTCCCAGTGCTGCGCGGCCAGTTCCACCTGCCGCTTGAGCACCGGCCACAGCTCCTCGGGAAGCTGCGCGCGCGAGCGCGCGTGCAGGTACACCGAGTCCAGGACAGCGCCCCAGACGTCGTGCTGCTTCTGGTTGTAAGCGTTGTTGCCGATCCGCACGGGGAAGGCGCCCTCGTACCCACTCAGGTGGGGCAGCGACTCCTCGTCCAGCTGCCGCTCGCCGTCCACGCCGAACATGACCTGCAGGTCCTTGCCGTCGCGGCAGCCGTCGGCGATGAAGTAGAAGAAGTCGTCGGCCTCGCGGTCGAACCCCAGCGTGTACAGGCCCCAGAGGGCGAACGTCGAGTCACGGACCCAGGCGTAGCGATAGTCCCAGTTCCGCTCGCCGTGCGGGGTCTCGGGCAGGGAGGTCGTGGCCGCCGCCAGCAGCGCGCCGGTCGGCGCGTAGGTCAGGCCCTTCAGGGTCAGCGCACTGCGCTGCAGGTAGCTGCGCCAGGGGTGGTCCGGGAAGTCGCCCAGCGTGATCCACTGCCGCCAGTACTCCGACGTCCGCCCGAAGCGCAGCCGCGCCTCGTCCTCGGTCCGGGGCGGAGGCAGCGGCGACCACGACAGCGCCACGAAGTGAGTCTGGCCCTCGACCATGCGGGTCCGCGCGTGCACCCCTCGGCCCTCGATGCCGGGCCGCAGGTCGGTCGTGAGCCGGAGCCTCACCCCGGAACCCTCAGCGGTGGCCACGACCTCGCCGTAACCGGGTCCTTCGTAGTGCCACATCGGTTCGCGGCGGCCGTAGTCGAACGCGGGCTCGCAGGTCATCGAGACGTCGACCGATCCGCTGACGCAGCGCACCGAGCGCAGCAGGCAGTGCTCGGCGTCGAAGTCGGTGGGGGAGCGCCGGTGCGTCTTCGACCGCTCCTCCAGGTTGTGCCACGGCCCCATGCACAGGGCGTCCCGGACGACGAGCCAGCCGGTGCGGGTCTGCCAGGTGGTCTCCAGCATGAGGCTGCCCGGCAGGTAGCGGCGGGCGGCGGGCACCATCTCGTCGTAGGGCCCGATCCGGAAGCCGCCGGCCCCGCGGTCGAGGATCGCGCCGAACACGCTGGGGGAGTCCGGTCGCGGCACGCACATCCACTCGACCGCGCCGCTGGGCGCGATCAGCGCGTTGGTCTCGCAGTCGGAGAGGAACGCGTAGTCCGCGATGGGCGGGAAAGGGCTGCGCCCCACGAACTGCGTGGGGCGTACCGGCGAGAATCTGACGGCTGCTTCCTCGGCCATGCGGCGAGTGTGATCCTCCGACCGCGCGAGCGCCAGAAGGTTGCCGTTACTCCACCGCGGTCGCGATGCCCCACCCGGCCGGCGTCCGGAACCGGTCTCGCGGGAGCAAGCATCCGCGTGCGCGGCGCCCTCGGCGGCCGAGCGGCCGCGCACGCGCCCGTAGGGTGACCGTCGTGCGCATCCTGATCTGGCACGGCTACCTGCTCGGCGGCACGGGGTCGAACGTGTACACCCGCGAGCTGGCCCGGGCCTGGAGCCGGGCCGGCCACGACGTCGTGGTCCTGTGCCAGGAGCCGCACCCCGAGCGCTTCGACCTCGGCGGGGCGCGCGTCGTGCGACCGGAGATCGACGGCCCCTTGCCGGTGTTCGTGCTGGACCGGTACGAGGACGCCCGGCCCAGGCTGCTGCCGACGATGACCCGGCCGGAGCTGCAGCACTTCGTCGACCAGAACGTGGCGGCCGTGCGCGCTCAGGGCCCCGCCGACCTGCTGCTGACCAACCACGTGTTGCTGGGCGCCCCGGTCGGTGCGGCGAGCGGGGTCCCGTACGTCGTCAAGGCGCACGGGTCCGAGCTGGAGTTCTCCATGCGCGGGAACCCGGGGCTGTGCGCGTGGGGACGCCAGACGCTCGCCGGGGCCAGGGCCGTGCTCGCCGGGTCGGAGCACGTCGCACGGGTGCTCCACGAGCTGGTGGGCGTCGACCCGGGGGTCGTCCGCGTGGTTCCGCCCGGCGTCGACGTGGCCCGGCTGCGTCCGCAGCCACGCGAGCAGGCCCTCGCCGCGCTCCTCGCCGAGTGCGCACGCGACCGACCCAACCCGCCCGAGGCGCACGACGAGCGACGACCCGACGCCGGCAACGCCGAGCGGCTGCGCGCCTTCCTGACCGGCGACCGGCCGACCGTGCTGTACGTCGGCAAGCTGAGTGCCGAGAAGGGCGTGGCGCTGCTGCTTGAAGCGCTGCGCAAGGTCGACACGCGCGCCGTCGTGGTGGGGTTCGGCCCGGCCCGGGCTGAGCTGGAAGCGGCCGCGGGTCCGGACGTGCTGTTCACCGGGCCGCTGGAGCACCGGCACCTGGCGCACCTGTGGCCGCTGGCCGACGTCAGCGTGACGCCCTCGGTGTTCCCCGAGGCCTTCGGCATGGTGGCGGCCGAGGCGGCTGCCTGCGGCTCGGCGCCCTTGGTCGCCAGGCACTCTGGCCTCGCCGAGATCGCCGCGGGGCTGGAGGAGGAGTACCCGGCGCACCTGCGGCACCTGACCGCGTTCGAGCCGGGCGACGCCGACGACCTGGCTCGGCGGCTGGCCGAGCTGCTGTCGCTGCCGGCGGCGGACCGAGCGGCGGTGTCCGCCGCGGCCCGGCGGGCTGTGGTGCAGCGCTGGAGCTGGCACCGGGTCGCCGAGGACGTCCTCGCCGCCTCGGCCGTCTGACCCGCCGGACCCGGCACTCTCCCGCACCGATGCGCATATGTGCAGGGCCTCTTTGCGCGCGGTATGCCGGTTAGCGCCGGCCACCCAGCCCGGATCCACCGGCATACCGCGCGCAAAGGCGGGGAGCGGGGTGGCCGGTGGGAGCCGTGTGCGATGCTGGGCCTCGACGGCAGCGGAGGAACACCGGTGAGCGGCCCTGGCGGGCGGCGAGTCCGGGGCGGTCCCGCCACTGTGACCGGGCTCGAGGGGTCCGGGAGCCAGGACATCGGCCGCCGTCGTGTCCGGACCGGGTTCGTCCCGGCCCGGCCCCATGACCGGCAGCGGGCGCGGACACCCGCTGGGCGACAAGGACAGGTGCATGGCACTGGCAGCCACCGACCGGCGGACCGGCTATCCCTTCACGGCCGTCGTCGGTCTGGACGACCTGCGGCTCGCCCTGGTGCTGAGCGCGGTGTCGCCGTCCGTCGGTGGCGTGCTGGTGCGCGGCGAGAAGGGCACGGCCAAGTCCACGATGGTGCGGGCGCTCGCCACGCTGCTTCCGCCGGTCAGGGTCGTCGACGGCTGCCGGTTCTCTTGCGACCCCGCGGCACCCGACCCGCTGTGCCCGGACGGCCCCCACCAGGTCGGCGCCGCAGCGTCCGAGCGGCCGGCCCGGCTGGTGGAGCTGCCGGTCGGCGCCACCGAGGACCGCGTGCTCGGCTCGCTGCACCTCGAGCGGGCGCTGGCGCACGGGGTCACGGCCTACGAGCCCGGCCTGCTGGCCGCCGCTCACCGGGGGCTGCTCTACGTCGACGAGGTCAACCTGCTCGGCGACCACCTGGTCGACGTCCTGCTGGACGCCGCGGCGATGGGTCGCTCGACCGTCGAGCGGGAGGGGGTCTCGGCGTCGCACGCGGCCCGGTTCGTGCTCGTCGGCACCATGAACCCCGAGGAGGGCGAGCTGCGGCCGCAGCTGCTCGACCGCTTCGGCCTCACCGTCGAGGTGGCAGCCAGCCGCGACCCAGCCGTCCGCGTCGAGGTGGTGCGGCGCCGGCTCGCCTACGAGGCGGACCCCGAGGGCTTCGCCGCCCGCTGGGCGCAGGACGAGGACGCGCTCGCTCGGCGGGTCGCGCGCGCCCAGGCCCTGCTGCCGGACGTCGTCCTGCCGGACGCCGCGCTGCGCCAGGTGGCCGAGGTCTGCGCGTCGTTCGGCGTGGACGGCATGCGCGCCGACCTCGTGACCGCGCGGGCCGCGCTGGCCCACGCCGCGTGGAACGGCCGGCGGGTCGTCGAGACCGAGGACGTGCGCGCCGCCGCTCGGCTCGCGCTGCCGCACCGGGCCCGCCGGGACCCCTTCGACGCCCCCGGCTTGGACGAGGAGCGGCTGGAGCAGGCCCTTGACGCCGCCGCGCCGGAGGACCCGGACAAGGACCCGCAGGGCCCGGACGACGGCCCGCCCGGACCGGACGGCGGCCCCGGTGGCGGCCCGGACGGTGGCCCCCATGGCGGCCCGGACACGGCTCCCAACCCTGCCCCGCAGACCGCTCCGGCGGATGGCACGACCGCGGACGGCAGCACCGAGGCGCAGAGCCCGGCCGATCCAGCGCGGAGGGGCGCACCGCAGCCCAGCACGGCCGAGGCGGGGGAGCCGTACCGCGCCCGGTTGCTGGCCGTGCCGGGGTCGGGTGCCGGCGTGGCCGGGCGTCGCAGCCGCGCGCTGACGAGCAGCGGACGCACCATCGGCTCGCGTCGCCCGGACGTCGGGGAGCACGGGCGTCCGCACCTGCTGGCCACGCTCACCGCCGCCGCGCCGCACCAGCGGGCGCGAGGTCGCCTGGGACGCGGCCTCGTGGTCACCGGCGCCGACCTTCGGCTTCCCGTCCGTGAGGGCCGTGAGGGCAACCTGGTGCTGCTCGCCGTCGACGCCAGCGGGTCGATGGCCGCCCGCCACCGGCTGCGCGAGGTCAAGACCGCCGTCCTGTCGCTGCTGCTCGACGCCTACCAGCGGCGGGACAAGGTCGGGGTCGTCACCTTCCGCGGCGGCGGCGCCGAGGTCGTGCTGCCGCCGACCTCCAGCGTCGAGGCCGCCGCCGCGCGGCTGCGGCACCTGCAGGCCGGCGGCCGGACGCCGCTGGCCGAGGGGCTGCTGGCATCCGCCGAGGTTCTGCGGGTGGAGGCCCTCAAGGACCCCAACCGTCGCCCGCTGCTCGTCGTCGTCACCGACGGCCGCGCCACCGCCGGGTCGGACGCCTTGGCCCGGTCGATGCGGGCGGCGGCGCTGCTGCGCAGCCGCGGCGTGGCCGGGGTCGTCGTCGACTGCGAGGACCGTGGCGTCGGCCGGGTGAGTCTCGGGCTGGCGGGACGGCTGGCGGACGCCCTCGGCGCGGAGCACCTGGAGCTCGGCGAGGTGGCGGCCGCCACGCTGACCAGCGCCGTCCGCGAACGCGGTGTCCGTCGTCCCGCCGGGCAGCGGGGGGTGGCCTGATGCCGCAGGGTCAGCCGGTGGCGGTGCCGCAGGACGGCTTGACCACCCGACAGCGCCGCAACCGCCCGCTCGTCGTCGTCCACACCGGGCCGATGAAGGGCAAGTCCACGGCCGCGTTCGGCCTCGCCCTGCGGGGCTGGAACCAGGGCTGGGACATCGGCGTGTTCCAGTTCGTCAAGAGCGCGAAGTGGAAGGTCGGCGAGGAGGCCGCGATGCGGGCGCTCGGCCGCGTGCACGAGCAGACCGGCGAGGGCGGCCCGGTCGAGTGGCACAAGATGGGGGAGGGCTGGTCGTGGTCGCGCAAGGCCGGCACCGAGGAGGACCACGCCGCCGCCGCGCTCGAGGGCTGGCGGGAGATCCAGCGACGGATCGCCGCCCAGCGGCACGACCTGTACGTGCTGGACGAGTTCACCTACCCGATGAAGTGGGGCTGGGTCGACGTCGACGAGGTCGTCGCCACGCTGCGCGAGCGGCCCGGCCACCAGCACGTCGTCATCACCGGACGCGACGCCGACCCCCGGCTCGTCGAGGCCGCTGACCTGGTCGTCGAGATGACCAAGGTGAAGCACCCGATGGACGCCGGGGCGAAGGGTCAGCGCGGCATCGAGTGGTGAGTGCGGCGGGAAAGGTCTCGGTGCGCGACCGTCCGGACGCGTGCCCCGGCGCGCTGCGCACCCATCGTGCGGCCGACGGCCTGCTGGTGCGGCTGCGGCTGCCGGGCGGCCGGATGACGTCGATGTCCGCGCGCGGCCTCGCGGGCGTGGCCGAGCGGCACGGCGACGGGGCCGTGCACCTGACCTCGCGTGGCAACGTCCAGCTACGGGGGGTCCGCGAGGTGGACGGCGGCGCCGATCCCGCTCTGGTCGCGGACGTCCGAGCCTGCGGGCTGCTGCCGTCGCTGTCGCACGAGCTGGTTCGAAACGTGGTCGCGTCACCCCTGTCGGGGCTGATCGGCGGTCGGGTGGACGTCGGGCCGCTGGTGGCCGCCGTCGACCGCGTCCTGTGCGCCGACCCGGCGCTCGCGACGCTGCCCGGGCGCTTCCTGGTCGCGCTCGACGACGGCACCGGCGACGTCGCCGGACTCGACGCCGACCTCACCTGGTGGGCGCAGGACGACGGCAGCGGCGCCCTGCTGGTCGGTGGGGTCGACACGGGGTGGCGGGTCCCGCCCGACCGGGTGCCGAGTGTTGTCGTCGAGGTGGCCCACGAGTTCCTGCGCGCCCGTGGCGACGGCGGTGCCTGGCACGTCGGTGAGCTTCCGGAGGGCGCCGCCGGCTTCGCGGAGCTGCTCGGTCGCGGTCGCGGCGGCGCGCCGGACGGGTTGCGGCCGCCCGGGGTGGTGGCCGGGTTGCGCCCGCCCGGGCCGGCGGCCGGCCTGCCGGTGCTCGGTGCGGTGCGCCAGGACGACGGGAGGTTCACGGTCGCGGCCCTCGTGTCCCTCGGGCGGCTGGAGTCCCAGGGGCTGCGGCTGCTCGCCGACCTAGCGGACCTGGGCGCTGGGCGGTTGGTCGTGACGCCGTGGCGGGAGATCGTGCTGCCGGGCGTCGCGCCTGAGCACGTCGCGGAGGTTGCCTGGCGGGTGGCCGCGGCGGGCCTGGTGACCGAGCCGGCGTCGCCGTGGCGGAGGGTCACGGCGTGCGTGGGGCGGCCGTCCTGCGGCCGCGCGCTGGCCGACGTCCGGACCCTTGCCGCGCAGACCGTCGAGGCACTGTCCCCGGACGGTCCAGTGCGCGTGCACCTGGCGGGTTGCGAGCGGCGGTGCGGCCGGCCGTCGTTGGCCCACCGTGAGGTGGTTGCCACCAGCGCCGGGTGCGAGGTCGCGGACGTCGGCCCGGTGTCGTCGGGGCCGGAGCGGAGCGGGCGTCCGGTGGCGCTGCTGCCCGCCGACGTCCCCGCCGCGCTCTCCACATCCGACACCTGCACCCGTACGAGCGAGGACAAGTGACATCTGACGTGAGCCCGCAGACGCGTCCGCTCGACTACGTACGGGACGGAGCCGAGATCTACCGGCAGTCCTTCGCCAAGATCCGGGCGGAGGCCGACCTGTCCGGACTCTCCGCCGATCTGGCAACGGTTGTCGTGAGGATGATCCATGCCTGCGGCATGGTCGACCTCGTGGACGACGTCGAGGCCTCGCCCGGCGTGGTCGCGACCGCTCGCGCCGCCCTGCGAGCCGGTGCGCCGGTGCTGTGCGACGCGCAGATGGTGGCGGCGGGCATCACCCGTCGTCGCTTGCCGCGCGATAACTCCGTTGTGTGCACGCTCTCGGAGCCGGGGGTCCTCGAGCTGGCGGCGCGGCTCGGCACCACGCGCAGCGCGGCGGCGCTGGAGCTGTGGCGGCCGCTGCTGGACGGTGCGGTCGTCGCGGTCGGCAACGCGCCGACCGCGCTGTTCCACCTGCTGGAGATGGTCGCTGCCGGTGGCCCGCGGCCGGCGGCGGTGCTCGGCCTGCCGGTCGGCTTCATCGGTGCAGCCGAGTCCAAGGCGGCGCTGGCGGCGAACGACGCCGGCCTGCCGTACCTCGTGGTGCACGGTCGACGGGGCGGAAGCGCGATGGCCGTCGCGGCGGTCAACGCGATCGCGGACGAGCGGGAGTGAGCGGGGCGATGAACGGGAACGACATGAGCAGCACCGCCGGACGGCTCTGGGGCGTGGGTCTCGGCCCGGGCGACCCGGAGCTGGTGACGGTGAAGGCGGCGCGGCTGATCGCCGCCGCGGACGTGATCGCCTTCCACAGCGGCACGCACCGGCGCAGCATCGCGCGGCAGATCGCCCAGCCGTACCTGCGGCCGGGCGTCCTGGAGGAGCCGCTGGTCTACCCGGTCACCACGGGGAGCACCGACCACCCCGGCGGCTACGAGGCCGCGATCGCCGACTTCTACGACGACGTGGCCTGCCGCCTCGCCGCCCACCTGGACGCCGGGCGCGACGTCGTGGTGCTCTGCGAGGGCGACCCGATGTTCTACGGGTCGTACATGTACACGCACGAGCGGCTCAGTGCCCGCTACCGCACCGAGGTGGTGCCCGGGGTGACGTCCGTAAGCGCCGCCGCGGCCGCCCTGGGCCGCCCGCTGGTGCAGCGGGACGAGGTCCTGACGATCATGCCTGGCACGCTGCCCCGCGAGGAGCTGGCCCGCCGGCTGGCGGCCACCGACGCGGCCGCGGTGCTGAAGCTCGGGCGGACGTTCGAGCGGGTCCGCGGTGCCATGGAGGACGCCGGCCGCGGCGCGCACGCGTGGTACGTCGAGCGGGCGTCCACGGAGCGCGAACGCACCGGTCCGCTTCGCGCGGTGGACCCGCACGAGGTGCCGTACTTCTCGCTCGCCATGGTGCCCAGCCCGTGGAGCGTCGGGAAGATGGACGGCTCGGACGCCGAGCGCTCCTCCGCGCCCGCGCCCGAGGCCGGCGCGGACGTCGGCACGCCTGGCGAGGTGGTGGTGGTCGGGCTCGGGCCCGGGGACGAGCGCTGGCTCACGCCGGAGGCGCGTGAGGCGCTGGAGAGCGCCGACCACCTGGTCGGGTACCGCACCTACCTCGACCGGGTGCCGCAGCGCCCGGGTCAGCAGCGCCACCCCTCGGGCAACACCGTGGAGGCCGAGCGGGCCGACGTCGCACTCGACCTGGCGCGCGGTGGAGCCTGCGTTGCGGTCGTGTCGTCCGGCGATCCCGGTGTCTTCGCGATGGCCGCCGCCGTGGTGGAGCAGGCCGCTGCGGACCCGCGGTGGGCCTCCGTGCCCGTACGCGTGCTGCCCGGTGTGACGGCGGCTCAGGCCGTGGCCAGCCGCGTGGGCGCCCCGCTGGGGCACGACTTCGCGGTCGTGTCGCTGTCCGACCGGCTCAAGCCCTGGGACGTCATCACCGCCCGGCTGGACGCCCTGGCCCGCGCCGACCTGGCCATCGCGCTGTACAACCCGACGTCTCAGTCCCGCACCTGGCAGCTGGGGGAGGCCCGCGACGTCCTTCTGCGCCACCGGGATCCAGCGACGCCCGTGGTCATCGGCCGCGACGTCGGGGGGCCGCAGGAGAGCGTCCGGGTCGTGACGCTGGCCGACCTCGACCCCGCCCAGGTCGACATGCGGTGCCTGCTCATCGTCGGCAGCTCGCAGACCCGAGCCGTCGAGCGGGACGGCCGCACGACCGTCCTGACCCCCCGCCGCTACCCGGCCGCATCGGATGCGTAGCAGCCGTTCCCGCCCGATCGTGGCAACAACCTTCGCTGGCCTGCAGAAGGTTGCCACGATGGCCGCCTTCTGAGCGGGAGCGGCGCTCAGACGCGGAGCCGCGCGCGGACCCAGTGGGCCGCGGCGTCGACGTCGGGGACGACTGCGGGCGGCTGGTCCTCGGCCGGCACCAGCGGGCGCTGCACCATGACGACCGGAAGGTCGAGGTCGCGGGCCGCCGCGAGCTTGGCCTCCGTGAGGGCGCCGCCGCTGTTCTTGGTCACCAGGACGTCGATGCGTCGGGAGCGCATCAGCTTGGTCTCTGCCGCCACGGTGTACGGCCCGCGGTCGAGGACGATCTCGACGTGGGGCGGCACCGTGTGCGCCGGCGGGTCGACGCATCGGGCCAGCAGCCAGACGTCCGGCACCGCGTAGAACGCGGGCAGGTCACGGCGGCCGGTGGTCAGCAGTGCTCGCTGTCCCAGCGAGGGCAGCAGCGCGGCGGCGGCGGACACGTCGGCCACCGAGTGCCAGGCGTCCCCGGCCCGCGCGGTCCACGCCGGTCGCTCCAGCCGCAGCAGTGGCACGCCGGTCTGCGCCGCGGCCGCGACGCAGGACGCGCTGATCCGCGCGGCGAACGGGTGGCTTGCGTCCACGACCGCGGACACGCGGTTCTCGGTCATCCACTCGGCAAGCCCGGTCGGACCGCCGAAGCCGCCGATCCGCACCTCGCCGACCGGAAGCCGCGGCTGCGTCACCGCACCGGCCAGAGACGAGACGACGCGTAGGCCCGGGGTCCCGTCGAGGGCCTCCGCCAGCGCCCGCGCCTCGCTGGTACCCCCGACCAGCAGCAGCCGCTTCACCTGGACCGGTGCCGGGACGCCGAGTACAGGTGGCTGTCCGGGAAGCCGTGCGCCTCCAGCACGCGTCCGACGAAGATCATTGCCGCGGTCGTGATCCCGGCCTCCCGCACCTGGTCGCTGATGTCGGCAAGGGTGCCGCGCAGCACGACCTCGTCCGGCTGTGAGGCCCGCTGCACCACCGCGACCGGGCAGTCCCAGCCGTAGTGCTCGGCGAGCTCGGGGGCAAGCACGTCGATGCGTTGCACCGCCAGATGCAGTGCAAGTGTTGCGCCCGTGGCGGCGAAGGCCGCGAGGCTTTCGCTCTCGGGCATGGGCGTCGACCGAGCCTGCGTGCGCGTGAGCACCACGCTCTGCCCGACGGCCGGCACGGTGAGCTCCTGGCGCAGCACGGCCGCCGCCGCCGCGAACGACGGCACACCGGGAGTCACGTCGTACGGCACGCCCGCGGCCTCGAGCCGGCGCACCTGCTCGGTGAGTGCACTCCACACCGACGGGTCACCGGAGCACAGCCGGGCGACGTCCTGGCCGGCGGCGTCGGTCTCGACCATGACGGCGACGATCTCGTCGAGGGTCAGGTCCGCCGTGTCCACCAGACGGGTGCCGGGGGAGCAGTACGAGAGCACGTCATCCGGGGACAGGCTGCCCGCGTAGAGGCACACCGGGCTGGCAGCCAGAAGGCGAGTCGCCCGGACGGTCAGCAGGTCCGCCGCCCCCGGACCCGCACCGATGAAGTGCACCGTCATGACCGATCCTCCTCCGGCTTCACCGCACACCATTGAACAACGGCAAGGGCTGGACGCCACACCGTAAACGAACCGAGGGGCGCCGCTTGCTCGACCTGGATCCGGGTCAGCTCGCCGCCCTCGGTCGAGTACCACCGCGACACCACCGCCTCGGACTCGCGCGTCACCGCGTGGACGACGATCCGGCCGCCCGGCCGCAGCCCCTCCCAACAGGCTTCCAGGACCCCTGGGACGCTGACCCCTCCGCCGACGAACACGGCGTCCGGCCGCGGCAGCTCGGTCAACGCCTCGGGCGCCT
>DATFPQ010000308.1:0-4181 GCA_035264765.1 Actinomycetales bacterium
GTGGGCCGGCAGGCGCTGAACTGCATCCGCTGCTCGGCCTGCCTCAACGTCTGCCCGGTGTACGAGCGCACCGGCGGGCACGCGTACGGCTCCGTGTACCCGGGGCCGATCGGCGCCGTGCTGTCACCCCAGCTCACCGGCGTCGAGGACAACGCCTCGCTGCCGTACGCCTCGAGCCTGTGCGGCGCCTGCTTCGACGCCTGTCCGGTGAAGATCGACATTCCGTCCCTGCTGGTGAACCTGCGGGCGCAGCACGTGGAGGCGTACCGGGCCGAGCACCGGCTGCCGACCGCGGAGGCGGTCGTGATGGCGGCCGCCGCCTGGACGATGAGCGACCCGCACCGCTGGGCCGCGGCGCAGGCGGCCTCGCGGACGGGCCGGCTGCTCGCGCGCGGCGACCGCGAGCGTGGTGGACGCCGGATCCGGAGCCTGCCGCCGCCGCTGTCGGCGTGGACGAACGCGCGGGACGTCCCGGAGCCGCCGAAGGAGACCTTCCGGCAGTGGTGGGCAAGGGAACACACGCCCCAGCAGGGCGGTAGCCAGGGGAGCGCTCGGTGAGCGCGCGCGAGGAGGTCCTGGCCAGGGTCCGGGCCGCGCTCGGCGGTACGCCCGAGGCCACCCGCGCCGCGGCGGAGGCCGACGTCCCACGGGGCTATCGGACGGCGGGCGACCTTCCGCCCGGGTCGCCCGGACTCCTGGACCTGCTGCAGGACCGTCTCGTCGACTACCGCGCCGTCGTGCGGCGCTGCCCTCCCGACGGCGTCGCCGGCGCGGTGGCGGAGGCGTTGCGCGAAGGGCTGGCCGCTGCCGAGGAGTCCTCCGTTGAACAGGCCCAGGTCGTCGTGCCGCCGGGACTCGACCGCGACTGGCTGACCGGGGTCCCCGCCGACGTGGTGGTCGACGACCCCGACGGCCCGGTGCTGGACGCCGCGGCCCTCGACCGGATGGACGGCGTCGTCACCGCCGCCGCCGTGGCCGTGGCTGAGACCGGGACCATCGTGCTGGACGCCTCCCCCGACCAGGGCCGGCGCGCGATCACCCTGGTTCCCGACCTGCACGTCTGCGTCGTCCGGGCCGACCAGGTGGTCGCGACCGTGCCCGAGGCGGTCGCCCGCCTGGACGCCACCCGACCGCTGACCTGGATCAGCGGGCCCAGCGCCACCAGCGACATCGAGCTGATCCGCGTCGAGGGCGTCCACGGGCCGCGCACGCTTCAGGTCGTGCTGGTGCAGGACGGCGGGGGTCTTGTCGGCGGCGCATGATCGCCCGGCTTCGCGGTAGGAGGGGACCCCTCCGTCCGGAAGGCGCCGTGCCATGAAGCCATCCACCGCGCTCGTCTCGGCCGTGTCTGCGCTGGCCCTCGGCGGGTCCGTGGCGTCGGCCGCCCCTGCCGTCGCCGGCTCGGGCTCCGCCGTCTCGCCCGCCGCCACCGCATCCACCAGTGCCCACCCGACCGGCGCGTTCACCAAGCGGGTCGTCGCCACCGGCCTCGGCAACCCGTACGAGATCGTCTGGGGGCCCGACGGTTTCCTGTGGGTGACGGAGAAGAGCGGCTTGAAGGTGACCCGGGTCAACCCGACAACGGGGGCGCGGACGACCGTGCTTACGGTGCCGGACGCCGTGTCCGCCGGTCAGGCCGGCGTCCTGGGCCTGGCGCTCCACCCGCTCCTGCTGCGGCACCTGGGCCGCGACTACGTCTACGTGTCGTACGACTACCGGACCTCGACGCCGGCGGCGGTCACCGGCGAGACCCTCCGCACCAAGATCGTCCGGTACACCTACGACAGCCGGACGCGACGCCTGCACAGCCCGAGGAACCTCATCACCGGGATGCCCGGCAACACCGACCACCAGTCCGCGCGGCTGCGCTTCGGTCCGGACGGCAAGCTGTACTACACGATCGGTGACCAGGGCGCGAACCAGCTTGCGTACTACTGCCGGCCCAACTGGGCGCAGCGCCTCCCAACGGCGCCGGAGGTCCGCGCCATGGACTGGGCGGCGTACCAGGGCAAGACTCTGCGGTTGAACCTGGACGGGTCGATACCGGCTGGGAACCCAGTCCTGAACGGCGTCCGCAGCCACGTCTGGACGTACGGCCACCGCAACGCGCAGGGGCTGACCTTCGGCGCCAGGGGAGTCCTCTATCAGGCCGAGCAGGGGCCGAAGACCGACGACGAGGTCAACATTCTGCGACGGGGCGGCAACTACGGCTGGCCCCGCGTCGCCGGCTATCGCGACAACAAGGCCTACACCTACAACAACTGGTCAGCGTCCTCGCCGACGCCGTGCCGCGAGCTCACCTACAGCGACCTGGAGACCCCGTCGTCCGTGCCCCAGCAGCGGGAGTCGGACTTCACCGCACCCTTCGTCCGTCCGATCCTCACCTTCGGGACGGTCGACAACGGGTTCGACTTCACCGACCCGAGGTGCGCCCAGGGCGGGCTGTACTTCATCTGCTGGCCGACGAACGCGCCCTCCAGCCTGACGTACTACCGGGCCATCCCGGGTCTGGGCATCCCTGGCTGGAACCGCTCCCTGCTGATGACGACGCTCAAGGACGGGTCGGTGTACCGGCTCAAGCTCACGTCCAACGGCAGAGGGGTCCGCAGCGTGACCAAGCTGTGGACGGACCAGAACCGGTACCGCGACACGACCTTCAGCCCGGACGGCAGGTCCATCTACGTGGCGACGGACAACGCCGGCCTGGTCCGCGACGCGAGCGGCGCCCCGACGTCGGACCTCCGGGACCGTGGCTCGATCCTGGAGTTCCGCTGGCACCGCTGACCGATCGGGGGGTGTGCCGGCTGCGCGAGTGGTATGCCTGACGCGGGACCGCGGCGCGCGCGGGCGCGGAAGGGCGGTGGGCGGCATGGACGTCCAGGTCATCGACCGTCAGGGGATCGAGCGCCACGACGTCGAGGAGCTGCCGCTGCTGCTGAAGCGCGAGGACGCCCTGGTCTGGGTCGACATCCCGTCCTGCGACCCGACCAGCCGCGACGTCCTCGTCGAGCAGTTCGGCTTCCACTGGCTGGCGGTGCGGGACTGCGTCGAACGCAACCACGTGTCCAAGTTCCATGTGTACGCGGACTACCTGTTCGTCGTCCTGCACGCCCCGAAGGTCGGACGGCGCGGTCACGTCCACTACGTCGAGCTGGACCAGTTCATCGGCCGGAACTTCCTGGTGACGGTCCACGGCCCGCTCAACCCGGCCGTGGACCCGGCGGTGGCCTTGGTCGACACCGCCGCCGTGCTGCAGCGGATCCAGGACGGCCGACTGGTGCCCCAGTCGCCCTTCGACCTCTCCCACGCGATCGTCGCGGCAATGATCCGACGGGAGGTCGACCTGATCGCCGAGCTCGCGCAACAGTCCGGGCGGCTGGAGCAGCGGGTCATGCTGGACGAGGAGCGCGACGACCCCGAGTCCTTCATCGAGGAGCTGTTCCAGATCTGGTACGAGCTGCTCGCTGTCCGCACCATGGCCGTGCACAGCACCGCGACGTATACCGGGATGACGAAACGGGCCCGGACCCTCCCCGAGACCGGTGCGCCGCTGCTCGCGGACACCGCCGACCAGTTCGAGCTGGTGAAGACCATGGCCGACGGTCAGCGGGAGTTCCTGCACGGCGTGATCGAGTGCTACCAGACCCGCATCTCGACCCACACCACGATCGCGGCGGAGAAGGTGGCCTCGGTCAGCGTGCGGCAGAACGACGACATGCGCCGGATCAGCGCCTGGGTCGCAATCGTTGCCGTCCCTACGGCGGTCACCGGGTTCTTCGGTCAGAACGTCCCGTACCCGGGGTTCGGGAGATCGTCCGGCGTCGTCGCCTCGATCGTCCTGATGCTTGTCATGGCCGTCGTGCTCTACGTCGTTTTTCGGCGCAAGACCTGGCTCTGAGCGACGCCTCGGGTCAGGACTGTGGTCCCGAGGGCGTCCAGCCGCGGGCTGACGCCGCACGCCGGATCCGGCGCCGCGCCCTACCGGCCACCCGCCGTAGCCTGCGCACCGCTTGAGCCCTGACGGCTGCGACGGCATCCCGCTCACCCTCGGCGTGGCCGTACTTCCGGGCCGCCTCGATGGCCGAGGTGGCGGCCATCGCCGCCACCTCCAGCGACACGCACTGGCCGTCCCAGTCCTCGGAGGTCCGGGGTTCCGGCACGCGGCCGAGCACGTCGAGGTC
>DATFPQ010000309.1:0-4710 GCA_035264765.1 Actinomycetales bacterium
CGCGACCTCACCGGCATCCTCCCCGGGCTCGCGGCCCTCGCTCCGCCCCTGCCCGACCTGGCCCTCGACGACGTCCTCGCCACCGTGCAAGAGCCGGCGGCGCAGGCCGCCTGACCGAGCGCGGGAGCGGTCATCGACCACGGTGGCGGCTTCGTCGTGGGCGAACACCGAGTATCGGCGGGCACCTGAGCACCCCGCATCGGCCGCTGTGGAGGACGTGCACGCGGTCCTCAGCGTCCTGACCGCACGCGATGTGGGACCTGCGCAACTGCGGGCGGATCTGGGACCTTTACCTCGGCCCCGACCGCGGCGAGGACGTTTCGCCGTTGCAGTACCGGCCCGGGCAGCCGATCCCACGGGGCTGCTGGCACCTTCCGACGTTCACCACCGCTGCCCGACAAGGGCACCCGACCCGGCGCACCGCCCGATACGGGCGGTGCCGCGCACGTCCGACTACTTCTGATCGGGCTCGCCCGCGGCGCTCAGGAGGTCGTCCCAGTCGCGGATCTTCACCCGGCCGCGCCCGTGCGGGATGCCGGTTTCTTCCTCCGTCGCCAGTACCGACTGCCAGCCCTGGACGCCGACGTACCGAACCTTCCGCTCGTCGAGCAGCTCGGCGATACCGCCGGGATCGTCGGTCCGGGCAGCCAGCAGACCGGGCGCGTCCGCCTGCACGCTCTCGACGGCATCCCGGGCGTCGGAGCGGTTGGTGCCGAGGATGCCGGTGGGGCCGCGCTTGATCCAGCCGACGACGTACTCACCGGGAGCCGCGACACCGTCCCGCACGACCCGGCTCTCCTCGGTCGGGATCGTGCAGGAGGAGTCGTCGAACGGGACGCCGGCCAGGCCGCTGCTGCGATAGCCCACGGAGCGCAGGACGGCGTCCACGGGGAGATCCCACGTGCGGCCGGTTCCCTCGCCGGCGGGGGAGGTGGCCTCCAGACGCAGCGCAGTGGCGTGGTCCTCGCCGAGGATCTCCACCGGGCGCGCGCCGAAGTGCAGGTGCAGCCGGCGCCTGGCAGCGGCCGGGGGGCGGGCGGCCCACTCCTTGAGCACCTTGAGGTTCCTCCCCGCCTGCGGGGTGAGGCCCTCCGGCGGCTCCGCGGGAAGCTGCCCGTCGTCCACCACCACGGCGACGCCGGCGAGCTCGCCCAGCTCGCGCAGCTCCTTGGTGGTGAACTTGGCGTGCTGCGGACCCCGGCGGCCGAGGAGATGGACGTCAGTGACGAAACTGTCACGCAGGGTGGTGAGTACCCCTTGTGGAACGTCGGTCGGGGACAGTTCCTCGGCATCGCGCAACAGGATGCGGGCGACGTCGAGCGCGACGTTCCCGACCCCCACCACGGCGACCGAGCGGGCGGTGGCGAGATCCGGCCGAGCTGCCTCCGGGTGGCCGTTGTACCAGTTGACGAAGGACGTCGCGGACACACTGCCGGGCAGGTCCTCGCCGGGGATGCCGATCCGCCGGTCGCCGCTGGCGCCGAGGGCGTAGACCACCGCGTCGTACCGGGCGCGCAGTTCCTCGACGGTGACGTCGGTGCCGACGGCGACATTGGCGTACAGCTCCACGTCGGCCCGCTCGAGCACCTCCATGAGCGTGAGCCCGGCCGCCTTGATGTTGAGGTGATCGGGGGCGACGCCGTAGCGCAGCAAGCCGAACGGCACCGGCAGGCGCTCGATCAGATCGACCCGCACGCTGCCGTCACCGTCGAAGGTGAGGTAGTCGGCGGCATACAGGCCTGCCGGGCCGGCGCCGACGACGGCGACCCGGAGCGGTCGTGTCGTGCTCATCGTGTGCTCGTGCGGGTCCGGGGGGTGCGGGCGACGGTCATCGGATTGCTCGTCACGTTCTCTGCTCTCCTCGGTGCGGTGCGGTGCGGTGCGGTGCCGGCGTGCCAGACGCGTGAGCGTGACGGACGCTCGGGTGCCCGGCGGTTGGCGGCGACATGGTGGCCCGGTTCACTCCCGCGCGGTGAAATCATCGCACTCTATGTCGATCGACGGTAGGATTCCTCCGGCAGCGTCAGGATCTCGTCAGGGGAGTACCGTCGCCTGTGGGTTCCGCGGTCCGGCCGCCGTCCCCAGGTCCGGTGACTCTCCGGCGGTCGATCGTGATCCGCACGTCGGGCGCCCGTAGGCTGCGCGAGCGAGACAGCGCCCTCGTGCCAAGCTCAGGCGTTCCGAGTGGAGGAGCAAGACGATGCCGTACGTCATCACGGACGCCTGCGTCGACGTGAAGGACCAGTCCTGCGTCCGCGAATGCCCGGTCGACTGCATCTACGAGGGCGACCGGCAGATGTACATCCATCCGGACGAGTGCATCGACTGCGGCGCGTGCGAGCCGGTGTGCCCGGAGAACGCGATCTACTACGAGGGCGACCTACCCGACGAGCTGACGATCGCGGCCGATCGCCAGCGGGCGGTCATGTTGCCTCTGGGCATGCTGAAGGGGGCGCGCAAGCACGGTCCCCTCAACACCGATCACCCCGACATCGCCGCGCTGCCGCCGCGCGAGAAGAGCGACTGACCTCCGCAACGTCTCCCCGCGGGCTTCGCACGCTCGTGCCCAGCGGCGCCCTGATGGCGCTCGAGTGCGCAGATCTCGCGGAACGTCAGAGGATTGCCAGGGCGTTCGCCGGCGACCCCATGCCGCCGGGCACGAGCAGTGGCACGGCGACGAAGAGGAACTCCCATCGCCCCTCCGCGGCACAGGCGGCGCCGAGCTCGTCGAGATCGAGCAGCTCACCGAGCGTGAGGCCCAGGAGCGCCAGCCCGTCGCCGTGCAGGCTGCCGTCCTCGCGGGCCGACGGCAGAACGTCCACCGCGGGGTTGTCCATGGCCACCGCCGCGGCTCCCCGGTCCCAGAGCAGCTCCACCCACGGCCGTCCTGGCCACAATCCCGCGGCGGTGAACGGCGCTCCCTCGCCGCGGCTGGCTGCTGCGACCTCCTGCCGGGCCGCGGGGGTCAGTCTCCGGTACCAGCTGACCCAACCGGTGCGCACCAGCCACACGTCGCCGGGTTCGACCGTCGTGCCCTGGGCGGCGGCCGTCGCCAGGACGTCGTCCGGGGTGATCCGGTGCGGCGAGCCGGGATCGAACGACCGGCCTTCCGTCTGGGCCCACCGGGCGACGTCGAGCAGCACGCCGCGGCCCACGATGCCGTCGGACGCGGCGTCGATGCCGAGCGCTCCCTCGGCGACGGTCTTCGCGTCCCGGCCGCCGTAGAAGCCGTGGTGCCGGTGCGCCATATGACCCAGCGCGTCCCACTGGGAGCTCCCTTGGGGGTAGAACCCGTCGAGCCGGTCGTCGAAGGTGACCCGGTTGGGTTGCAGCACCTCCCGCTGGAACGGTGCTCGGGAGAACAGCGGCGGATCAGGCTGGTCCACGGGCAGGTCCAGCCGGATGCGGTGGCCGGTGCGCACCAGTCCGGCCGCCGCGACCGTGCGCTCCGGCGTGAGCCGGCGCAGCGTGCCCAGCCGGTCACCCGGCGGAGCCGCGTCCCAGGCGCTGCGGGCGCCTTCGGACAGCTCAGGGAGTTCCCGCCAGCTGGATTCCCCGTCGGCGTTCGCGGTCATCGGTATTTCCTTTCTCCAACATGCTGCGCGGACGATCGCGGCCCATACCGGGGGACGACGCAAGGGAGGCGCGCGGGCGTTCCTCTCGGCGGCCGATGCTTTCGTCAGCCGGCGGTCGACGAGCACTAGGTAGCGCCCGAGCAATTGGTGACCGGCGCTGGTCGAGGCGTGGAGCCACGCTGGCCTCCCGCGCTGCCGATCAGGCACTCGTCGGTGAAGGCGAGTGACGGGCTGGCGAACTGTCGAAGACGACTTCCACGAACTCCGGCGCCAGTCCGAGGGACCCATGCCCCGCGCCCGGGCGACACTCGGCGTCGAGCGCGCGGACATCCGCGCGGTCAACCCGAATCATCTACGTGCGCGGCGGCCGCTTCGGCCAGCGCCGCCCGGGTCCGACATGGGCGGATGTGACAGCACCGCGTTCTGGGCGCGCGGCGGTTCGGCGGACGGCGTGACCCCCGTCGACCCCGATCCCCGCTGATCGCCGAGCACACCGACGACATCGTCCGCGAACGCCGCACCGACGAACAACTGACCGAGCTGGAGATTCGCCGGCGCCTTCGCCTGATCCCGGGTCAGCGGAGGGTGCCGACGTTTACCAGAGGGTGCGGACGAGTCCGCCGTCGACGACGACGAACTGCCCGGTGACGAAGCTGGCACGCGTCGAGCAGAGGAACGCCGCGACTGCGGCCATCTCCTCCGGGTAGCCCAGTCGGCCGATCGGGGTGTCCTCACGCAGGATCGCCGCGTCCTGGTCGTACTCCTCGCCACGCTTCTCGGCCAGACCACGCATGTAGTCGGTGTAGCGCTGGGTGACGAACCCGCCGGTGCCGAGCGTGTTGACGGTGATGCCGTCACGCCCCACCTCGGCGGAGAGCGTCTTGTTGAACGCTACAGCCGCCACGCGGGAGGAGTTCGCTGTGAAGAGAGGCAGCTCCCGGTGGACCTCCTTCGAACCGACCGAGTTCACCGTCAGCAGCCGCCCGAAGGACTCGGCACGCATGTCGGGGAGCACGGCCTGGGTCAACCAGTGCAGCGCCATGACCATGTCGTTGTAGGCGGTGAGCATGGCCTCGTCGGTGACGTCCTCGTACCGGCCGGACGTCGGTCCATAGACGTTGAACACCGCGATCTC
>DATFPQ010000310.1:0-5667 GCA_035264765.1 Actinomycetales bacterium
CTGGTCACGGCCGCCGAGGTGCTGCAGCAGGTCGGCACGGTGGCCGGCCTGGCCAAGGTCCTGGAGCGGGTCGGACTCGGCGACGCGCCGTCCGCGGGTGAGGCGGCGGCCGCCGTGGAGCTGGTGCTCGAGGGGCTGCACCTGACCCGCCGGCTGGCCAAGGACGTGACCGACGACGGTCGCACGGTGTACGGCGGCTGAGGCGGGTCCGATGGCGGGTTACGGGGCGGGAAACGGCGGGGGGCACAGCGCCGGCGGCGGTCGCCGGAGCAGGTACGGCGCGTGGCACGGCGGCGCGGACCCGCTGGCGCCCCCGTACGACGTGCGGGCGGCGGTCGACGCCCTAGGCGAGGAGGTGCTCGCCGGCGGCAGCCTGCGGGACGCCCTGCGCGACCTGCTCCGCCGCGGCCCCGAGCAGGACGGCCGGCCCCGCAGCGGCCTGGACGACCTGCACGACCGTGCGCGGCGGCTGCGCCGGGAGGCGCTGCGCCGCGGGCGCCTGGACGGCGCGCTCACCCGGGCCCAGGCGCTGCTGGACCAGGCGGTGGCGGCCGAGCGCGACGAGCTGGCGTCCCGCACGGGCGACGACGCCCGGTTCGCCGAGGCGCGCCTGGACGCGCTGCCCCGGTCCACCGCGCGCGCCGTCGAAGAGCTGTCCGACTACGACTGGGCCAGCGACGAGGCGCGGGCCGCCTACCAGCAGATCCTGGACGAGCTACGCGGCGACGTCCTGCAGCAGCGGTTCAGCGGGCTGAAGCAGGCGCTGCAGGGAGCCGACCCGGGCCGCGACCCCGAGGCGGCGGCCCGCACCGCCGCGATGCTGCGCGACCTGAACGACCTCCTGGGCCGCCATGCCCGCGGCGAGGACACCGCTGATGCGTTCGCCCGCTTCATGGCCGAGCACGGGGACTTTTTTCCCGAGCAGCCAGGCGACGTCGACGAGCTCGTCGACCTGCTGGCCCGGCGGGCCGCTGCCGGGGAGCGGCTGCTGCGTTCGCTCTCGTCGTCCCAGCGCGAGGAGCTCGGCCAGCTGATGGCCCAGGCGATGGCCGGGTCGGGGCTGGGGGAGGAGCTGGCGGCGCTGTCCGACAACCTGCGCGCCCTGCGCCCGGACCTGCGCTGGGACGGACGCGAGCAGGGCCAGGGCCAGCAACCGCTCGGCTACGGCGAGGCGACCCAGGCGCTGGCCGAGGTGGCCGAGCTCGACGAGCTGCTGGACCAGCTCGGGCAGGACCATCCCGGCGCCACGCTGGACGACGTCGACGTGGAGGCGGTCGAGCGCCAGCTCGGACGCCGGGCCGCGGACGACGTGCGGCGGCTGCGCGAGCTGGAGCGGGAGCTGCGGCGGCAAGGCTGGCTGTCCGGCCGTGGCGGCGAGCTGACGTTGAGCCCGAAGGCCTTGCGACGGTTGGGTTCCACGGCCCTGCGGCACGTGTTCGGCCAGCTCGAGGAGGGCCACCGTGGGCAGCACGACCTGCGCTCGGCCGGCGCCGCGGGGGAGGCCACGGGAGCATCCCGCGCCTGGGAGTTCGGCGACGAGCAGGCCCTGGACGTCGTGCGCACGGTCGGCAACGCCGTCCGCCGCACCAGAGCCAGCGGATCCGGAGCGGTCACCCTGGAGGTCGAGGACTTCGAGGTGGTCGAGACCGAGAGCCGCGCCGGCGCCAGCGTCGCCCTGTGCGTGGATCTGTCCTTCTCCATGGTGTCCGAGGGCCGCTGGGGACCGATGAAGCAGACCGCGCTGGCGCTCTCGCACCTCGTCGCCACGCAGTTCCCGCAGGACGCTCTGCAGATCATCGGGTTCGGCCGGTACGCGATGCGGCTCAGCCAGGGCGAGCTGGCGGCGGTCGAGCCGGACTACGTCCAGGGCACGAACCTCCAGCACGCCCTGCAGTTGGCGGGACGGCACCTGCGCCGGCACAGCGACGGCGACCCCGTGGTGATGGTGGTCACGGACGGCGAGCCGACCGCCCACCTGGAGCAGGACGGTGAGGCCGTGTTCTGCTGGCCGCCGCACCCGGACACCCTGCGCGCCACCATCGCCGAGGTCGACCTGCTGACCCGTTACGGCGCGTCGCTGAACCTGTTCATGCTCGGCGAGGACCCGGGACTGCGTCGCTTCGTGGACGCCATGGCCCGCCGCAGCGGCGGCCGGGTGCTCACGCCGTCCGCTGGCGACCTGGGACGGTACGTCGTCCAGGACTACCTGCGGGCGCGGCGAGGGCGTCGGCCAGGGCGCTGAGCACCTCGCTGCAGCCGGCATCCAGCCGCACGGTGGCGAGCGGGTCGCCGCGCGTGGCGCCACGGTTCACCAGCACGATCGGGATCGCATGCTGCGCCGCCCGGCGCACGAAGCGGAGGCCGGATTGCACGGTGAGCGACGTCCCCGCGACCAGTAGGACGTCGGCCTCCTGGACGAGCGCGTAGCACCGGGCGACGCGGTCCTTCGGCACGTTCTCGCCGAAGAAGACGACGTCCGGCTTGAGCGGTCCGCCGCACACCAGGCAGGAAGCGAGCCGGAAACCGCTGACGTCGGAAAGCACTGCGTCCCCGTCCGGCGCGATCTCGACGAAGCCCTGCTCGGCGAAGCCCGGGTTGAGGTCGCCGAGTCGCTCGTCCAGGACGGCGCGGCTGCTGCGGTCGCCGCAGCGCAGGCACACGACGTCGGCGATCCGTCCGTGCAGGTCGACTATGTTGCGGCTGCCAGCCTCACTGTGCAGGCCGTCGACGTTCTGCGTGATCACGGCCTCGACCACGCCCCCGGCCTCCAGGGCGGCCAGCGCCCGGTGCCCCGCGTTCGGTCGTGCGGTCCCCACGGTCCGCCACCCGACATGGCTGCGGGCCCAGTAACGCTGCTGTGCCGGGACGCCGGACACGAACTCGGAGTAGGTCATCGGGGAGCGCGGCGGTGAGTCCGGCCCTCGGTAGTCAGGGATGCCGGAATCCGTGGAAAGGCCCGCGCCGGTCAGCGCAACCACCCGGCGGCCGTCCAGCAGCCGCACCGCCTCATCCACGTCCACCCTCACCGCAGCAGGGTACGCGGCTGCTCCCCGGCGGCCGGGGCGGCTCAATCGGAGCCGATGCGGCGCCGGTCGAACAACGGGCCGGGCAGTTCGTGGTCGTCTCCGTGGCCCCGGACTTCCCGGGTCACCTCGGGGCTGCGTGCAGAACCGTCTGGTAACGCACCGATCCGTCGATACCGCGCAGCCGGACCGTCATCCGACCGCTACCTCCATCGATCGCCACCTCGCCGAAGAACTGCGAGCCCTCAGCCGGGGAGGTGTTCGGGTGCGGCGCCGTCTCCACGAAGACGGCCCGTGGGCCGAACGTGGCGTCGAGCGTGTTGGGACCGAAGGCCCCGGCGTTGAGCGGCCCGGACACGAACTCCCAGAACGGGTCGAAGTTCCGGTACGACGCGCGCTCGGGCGCGTAGTGGTGCGCCGCGGTGTAGTGGACATCCGCGGTGAGCCACACGTGGTTGCGGATCCCGTGTCGCTTCAGGAAGGACAGGATGCGCGCGACCTCGCCCTCGCGACCCAGCGGTGCCCCTGGGTCGCCCTGGGCGAGCCCCTCCTGGTTGACCGCGCCGTCCGGCACGACGAGCCCGAGCGGCAGGTCGTTCGCGAGAACCTTCCAGAGCGCTCGCGACCGGCGCAGACCACGCTCCAGCCAGGCGACCTGGGCGTCGCCGAGCACGCCCTCGTGCGGGAGCGCCTGGCGGTTCGGCGTGTTCGGGTCCTTGTTGGTGCGCATGTCGAGTACGAACACGTCGAGCAGCGGGCCGTAGTGGATCACCCGGTAGATCCGCCCGTGCGGGTCCGCGACCCGTGGCGAGGTCGGCACGTACTCGCCCCAGGCGCGGCGGGCCCGCGCGGCAAGCACGTCGACGTCCTTCTCGGTGTAGCGGACGTCCTCCAGCAGCTGGCCGGGGTACCAGTTGTTGTGAACCTCGTGGTCGTCCCACTGGTTCACCTGCGGCGTACGCGCCAGGAAGTCCCGCCAGTTGTCGGCGAGCAAGTTGTACCGGAACTGGCCGCGGAACTCCGACAGCGTCTCGGCCACCTTCGACTTCTCCGGCGTGACGACGTTGCGCCAGGTGGTGCCGTTCGGGAGCGGGACCGACTCCACCAACGGGTTGTCCGAGTACACGGTGTCGCCGCTGCAGAGGAAGAAGTCCGGGTCGAGGTCGAGCATCGCGTCGGCGGCCCGGAAGCCGCCGAAGGCCGGGTTGATGCCCCAGCCCTGCCCAACGATGTCCGCGGACCACAGGAACGACACGTCATCACCGTGGCGGCCGGGGGTTCGCAGCCGCCCGGTCAGCGGTTCGGAGGACCGGCGCGGGTCGTCCAGGTCCACGGCCCGCACGCGGTAGTACAGGTCCGCGCTCCGTGGCAAGCCGCGCAACCGCACCCGGCCGGTGAAGTCGGTGCGCGGCGTCAGCGCCGGGCCGCGCAACCGTCGCACACCGTGCCGGAACCCGGGGTCGCGGGAGACCTCCACGACCATCCGGGCCGGGCGGTCGGACCGGGTCCACAGCACGGCGCCGCGCAGCGAGACGTCGCCGCTCTGGATGCCGTTCGGCAGCGTCGGCCGACCGCCGCGGACGAGGGCGGGGACGGCCCGCGTCGCCGTCCGGTCGGTGCCGGCCGCGAGCGCGCCCGGCGGGACGGCAAGTGACGCCGCCGCGCCGGCGCCCACCGCGAGACCGGCCCGCAGGAGGGTCCGGCGGTCCACAGCGAGGTTCGAGGTCATGGCGCCGATCGTCGGCCCCGCGGAGCGGCCGCGGGGGGACGCCGGCTGACCGCCGGCCGAACTGACGCTGAACATGGTCACGCCTCCTTGGGCGTCCACGGCGTCAGCCATTCGCTCGCCGGCCAGCCCTCGGCCGCTGCCAGCAGCTCGTACTGCGTGGCACCGTCGATCGTCTCCCGCACGATGTCGGCGTGTCCAGCGTGCCGGCAGGACTCCTCGATCACGTGCAGCAGCACCCAGCGGAGCGACCACGCGTCCACGTCGGCCGGGAACCACGGTGCGTCGCGCGGCACCGGGACCGGGTGGTCGAGGTCGTCGATGTCGGCCACCGCGGCTTCGGTCTCCCCGGCCACCTCGTCCTGGAGTGCCAGCACGTCCGCCATCGTCTCGTCGTCGGCCAGGACGAAGCCGCGGGCGTACTGGTCGTAGCCACCGCCACGGTCCTGCCGGCCGAGGACGTAGCCCTGGATCCACTGGCGCTCGGTCAGTGCGACGTGCTTGACCAGCCCTCCCACGTTGAGCGCGCTTGCGCTCGGCGCCAGCCGAAGCTGTTCCTCGGTCAGGCCGTAGGCGGCGTTGCGCAAGGCCAGTCGCTGCTGTGCGAGGAAGGCCAACAGGCCCTCCTGCTCGGTGCGGACCGGTGGTGGCAAAGCGGGCATGGTGGCTCCCTCCGCAGGTCCCCCTCGTTGGGGACAAGACGATGCTGGCACCGACCACCGACAGTGCGAGATCCCCGGCGTGGCCATCTCGCTCCGCGGCGGCTACCGGACCTCCGCACCGCTCGCCGGCCCCGTCCGGCTGGTGCGGCCGGCCCGGGGCCGCGGCTGCGTGCGGTGGGTCGGGTCCTGGCCTGGGCACGCTCCGGGCGGCCCCGGGCTACGCGCCGCCGACAGCGTCAGCCTGCAGCGGCGGACC
>DATFPQ010000311.1:0-25567 GCA_035264765.1 Actinomycetales bacterium
CATGTCCGGGTCGCTCATCCGCGAGACGCCGCCCTGCGCGCGGATGTCGGCCGGCACCCGCTCGAGCGCCATCACCGCGACGGCGCCGGCGTCCTCGGCGATCTTCGCCTGCTCCGGGGTGACGACGTCCATGATGACGCCGCCCTTGAGCATCTCGGCCATGCCGCGCTTGACGCGGGCGGTGCCGGTGACGGTGCCGGACAAGGTGCCGGACGGGGTGGCGGTGCTGTCGACGGTCGACACGGGAACCTCTCGGGGAACTGGGTGGGATCACCGCCCATTCTACGGCCTCGCACCAAGGCGGCCGTCCGCTCAGCGGGCCAGCGCGGCCGGGCTGGCGTCGTCCATCTCGAACGTTCGCGGCTCGGGAGCGCGCCCGGCGAGCCGCGCCCAGCGGACCACCCGCTTGCCGCGCACCCGGCAGGCGTCGGTGACGGCGTCGTTGTGGAACCGCCGCGCGAGCCGCACCCGCAGGCAGCCGGCCGCCAGCCGGTCCAGCAGGCCGGAGGCGAACGGGTCGCCGCGCAGCGCGGCGAGCGTCTCCGGGTCCAGGGCCACCTCCAGCGCGCGCGTCAGGTCGCTCTCGGCCCGCTCCCGGTGGTGGTCGCCGGTCTCCCCAGCCTCCAGGGCCTCGGCCGCCGCTGCCGCGACGATCAGTCCGGACGCCGGGTCGAGGCAACCCGACGTCGCCAGCTCGACCGCCGCCTCTGCTCGTCGCACCAGCTGGGCGTCCAGTGCGGCGCGGGCCCCCTCGACCCGGTGGTGCAGCCGGTCCAACCGGCTGGCGGAGAAGGACAGGTACCAGGCCAGCAGGGCGAGGACGAGCAGCAGCGGCAGGAGCCTCATGGCCGCTCGGCCGAGGCCAGGCCGTCGACGACGGTCTCGTAGACCGCGAGAACCTCGTCGGCGACCACCGACCAGTCGTAGCGGCGGACGGCGGCGGCCGCCCGGGCCCGCAGGGCCGAGCGGCACGCGGGGTCCGCGAGCAGGGCCACCAGCTGCTTCGCGAGCGCGTCGGCGTCGCCGGTCGGGAAGAGCACGCCCAGCTCGCCGTCGTCCAGCACCCGCCGGAACGCGTCCAGGTCGCTGGCGAGTACCGGCGCGCCGGCGCTCATGGCCTCCACGAGCACGATGCCGAAGCTCTCCCCGCCGGTGTGCGGCGCCACGTACACGTCGGCGGAGCTCAACAGCGCCGCCTTGTCCTCCTCGCTGACCGTGCCGAGGAACTCGCAGGCCGCGCGGGACGCCGGGTCGAGGCGCTCGCCGGCGGCCTCGGCGTCACCGTGGCCGGCGATGACGAACCGGGCACCGGGCACCGCGCGCAGGACTCGCGGGATCGCCTCCGCCAGCACCGGCAGCCCCTTGCGCGGCTCGTCCAGCCGGCCGACGAAGGCGATGGTCGGCCGCTCCGGCGTGCCCGTCCAGCGCGGGTCGGGTGGCGCCTGGGCGAAGGCGTCCACGTAGACGCCGTTCGGGATCACGACGGCGTCCCCGCCGACGTGCGTGGTGACGGTGCGCCGGGCGTCCTCGGACACCGCGATCCGCGCGGAGATCTTCTCCAGGCTCGGCCGGAGGACCGGGTACGCAGCCTGCAGCACGCGGAACCGCACGTTGGAGCTGTGGAAGGTGGCGACCACCGGCCCGGACGTCGCCCAGAGCGCGAGCAGGCCGAGGCTGGGGGTCAGCGGCTCGTGCAGATGCAGGACGTCGAACCGGCCCTGCTCGATCCAGCGGTGCACGCGGCGGCGGGCCACCGGGCCGAAGCTGAGCCTGGCCACCGAACCGTTGTAGGGCACCGGAACCGCGCGGCCCGACGAGATGACGTACGCCGGGACCGGGGTGTCCTCATCGGCCGGCGCGAGCACGCTGACCTCGTGCCCGTGCGTGAGCAGGTGCTCCGCGAGGTCGCGGACGTGGAACTGGACCCCTCCGGGGGCGTCGAAGGAATACGGGCAGACGATGCCGATCCTCACGTCGCGCGGTCCTGACGCAGGTCGGCCACGAAGACCGGCTGCAGCATGTGCCAGTCCTGCGGGTGCTGGGCGATGGCGCCGGCCAAGGCGTCGACGCAGGACTGGGTCATCGCCGCGACGAGCCCGGAGCGAGGGACGCGCTGCCCGTCCTGAGCCGGCGGCAGGTCCGGGACCGCAACCTCGTCGTGCCAGGTGACGACGATCCCGTGCCGGGCGGACCCGCCGCCCAGCCGCTCGTACCGGATGCTCACCGGGTGCAGCGCCGCGCCGGTCTGCAGCGCCAGCCCGGCCGGGCCGCCCGCCACGCGGGCCCGCTGCCCGAACAGGTCCACCTCCACCCCCTGCGCGGTGAGGTCGCGATCCGCCAGCAGCGGCACGAACCCGCCGTCGCGCAGGGTCCGCATCAGCGCCCCGAACACCGACCCACCCGACCCGGTCAAGGGCAGCACCCGCATGCCGAGCCGCTCCCGGAAGCCGACGAACCGGTCGAACAACTGCTCCGGCCGCAGCCGCTCGGCGACCGTCGTGACCGTCGCCAGGCGCAACGCGGACCAGGCGCCCGCGTGGTCCCAGTTGCCGAGGTGACCGAGGAACATGACGACACCCCGGCCCTCCGCGAGCGCGGCCCGCACGGGCCCGTCGCCCTCTGCCCGCACCGTCGAGACGATCCGGTGCTCGTCCCAGTCGGGCAGCCGGAAGCTGTCGCACCAGTACCGCAGGTAGGACCGCATCCCCTGGCGGGAGAGGGTCCGGAGCCCGGCCTCGTCCAGGTCGGGCCGCACGCGGGTCAGGTTCGCCTCCAGTCGGCGGACGCCCGCGCCCCGCAGCCGCCAGGCGAGGTCGGCCCCGACGTCGAAGAGGACGTAGGCGAGGCGCTCGGGCAGCAGCCGGACCAGCCGCCAGCCGCCGCCGTAGGCCAGGAGCGTGATGCGGTCGCGCACGGTGGACCGCGCGGACGCGGTCACGAGGCGGCGGGCGTGCCGCGTCGGGCTCCGCCCGAGCGGGGGCCGTCCCCCGCGGCGCTGAGCGCCTGCCGGCGAACCGCCAGCATCCGCTGCACGACCGTCACCAGGCTGGCCAGCGCAAGCATGGCCAGCACCACGGTCAGCACCACCTGGGGCAGGCCGAGCCCCACCAGGCCGGTGGTGGCGAGCACCGCCACCAGCCGGTCCGCGCGCTCGGCGATCCCGACGTTCGCCGTCATGCCGAGGCCCTCGGCGCGAGCCTTCGCGTAGGACACGATGCCGCCCAGGCACAGGCAGGCCAGCGCCAGCACGGCGGTCAGCCGGTCGTCGCCGCCGCCGGTGAACCACAGCACCAGCCCGCCGAAGACGGCCGCGTCACCGACCCGGTCCAGGGTGGAGTCCAGGTACGCGCCCCACGAGCTCGACCGGCCCGAGGACCGCGCCATGATGCCGTCGACGGTGTCGGAGAACACGAACGCCGTGATGACGAGCGTCCCCGCGAGCAGGTGGCCGGTCGGGTACAGCCAGAGCGCCCCGACACTGACGCCCAGGGTGCCGACGAGCGTGACGGCGTCCGGGCTGACCCGGGCACGCAGCAGAACGGCCGCGACGGGCGTCAGCAGACGGGTGAACAGGGCACGGGCGAAGCGGTTCAGCATGACCCGCTGATCGTAGCGGGGGTCCGTGCGGAGCCCTTTCAGGCGACGCCGAGGGTTCGGCAGTGGCGCCGCCCGCCCGGTCAGCCCACCTCGCGACCCCCCGCGGCGGGTGTCACAAGCGCCTGGTTGACCAGCTGCCTCAGGTAGGTCCGCAGCGGCAGCGTGCTGGAGGGCATCAGCTGCGCGTACAGGGTGACGACGACGTCCTCGACCGGGTCCACCCAGAACGTGGTCGACGCCGCACCGCCCCAGCCGTAGTCCCCCGGGCTGGCGAGGACGCCGAACGCCACCGGGTCGAGCACCATCGAGAAGCCGAGCCCGAAGCCGACGCCGCGCTGCGGTGTCTCGGCGAAGACCGGACGCCCGTAGCCGGCGATGTCGCTGCCGCCGGGCAGGTGGTTGCGAACCATGTGCGCCAGCGTGCGTGGGCCGATCAGCCGCTCCGCGGCGGGGTCCCGGACGTCGGCGCGCGGGTCGACCGTTCCGCCGCGGCGCAGCATCTCGGCGAAGCGCAGGTAGTCCGAGGGGGTCGAGAGCAGGCCACCACCGCCGGACAGGAAAGCCGGCCTGCGCAGCGCGGCCGCGCCCGCGTCGTCGATCGGCGTGTACCGGGTGACGGCACCCGGCCGCTCGGGCGGCGTGGCGAGGTACAACCGGGCCAGCTGGGCCGGGTCCGTGCCCTCCGGCAGGAAGAAGCCGGTCGACGTCATCCCGAGCGGCCCGAGCACCCGCTCCTCGAAGAGCTCCTCGAGGGTGCGGCCGGACAGCACCTCGAGCAGGTGGCCCAGCACGTCGGTGGACACGCTGTAGTTCCACTCGCTGCCCGGCTGGAACACCAGCGGGAGGGACGCCCACTGCCGGCAGACCGCGGCGGCGTCCAGGCCCGGTGGCGTCGTCCACTCGTGGCCGGCGGCCCGGTACATGGCGTCGACCGGGTGCACGCGGTTGAAGCCGTAGGTCAGCCCGGAGGTGTGGGTGAGCAGGTGCACGATCCGCATCGGCTCGGTCTGCGGCACGGTGAGCGGCTGCAGCGGCGTGCCGGCCTGGTACACGCGGGTCTCGGCGAACTCTGGGAGGTAGCGGGCGACCAGGTCGGTCAGCTCGAATGCCCCCTCCTCGTAAAGCATCATCGCGACGACCGAGGTGAGCGGCTTGGTCATCGAGTAGATCCGCCAGCGCGTCCAGTCCTCGACCGGCAGCCCCTGCTCGACGTCCCGGGAGCCGCCGCGGGCGACGTGCACGAGCCGGCCGTGCCGCGAGACGGTGACGAGAAAGCCGGGGAGCGACCCCTCGTCGACGAAGCGCTGGAGCCGGCGTCCCACCCGCTCCAGCCGAGCCGCGTCGAAGCCGACCTCGGCGGGGTCGGTTCGGACATCGAGCGCGTCGGTGGGCGGGTCGAGCAGGGCCATGAGGCTCCTCCGGGAGGGTGCAGGGGTCGTCGGCCGGACGTTGGCGGCTGCCGCATCCTGCAACGGCTTGTGCCGGGACGCCTCCGGGGAGAAAGGTGGGGCTCTCCCCCGCCCAGCAGGAGGCAAGACATGGCTCACGAGGCCGCCGCGCCGCAGAGGGTGCGCAACGTCGTCGTCGTCGGCCACACGGGGGCTGGCAAGACCACGCTCGTGGAGGGGCTGCTGGCGACCAGCGGAGCCATCCCCCGGCCGGGCCGGGTCGAGGACGGCACGACGGTGACCGACCACGACCCCGCCGCGCGGGCCCAGCACCGGTCCGTCGCGCTCGCCGTCGCGTCCTGCGAGCGGGGCGAGGTCAAGGTCAACCTGATCGACACCCCCGGCCACCCGGACTACGTGGGCGAGCTGCGCGCCGGGCTTCGCGCCGCGGACGCCGCGCTGTTCGTGGTCTCGTCCACGGCCGGGCTCGACGGCGCCACCGTGCTGCTCTGGGACGAGTGCGCTTCCCTCGGCGTCCCCCGCGCGGTCGTCATCACCCATCTGGACCAGCCGCGGGCGGACTTCGACGAGACCGTCGCGGTGTGCCAGCGGGTGCTGGGCGGTGGCGTGGTCCCGCTGTACCTGCCGCTGCACCGCGGCGAGGACGACGCCGTGGGCGGCTCCGGCGCCGCCGCAGGCTCCGCGGACGCCGCTGAGGACGACGTGGTGGGACTGATCGGGCTGCTTACACTGCAGCTGGTCGACTACTCCTCGGGCACGCGGCAGGTCCGCCCCGCGGACCCCGAGCACGTCGAGCTGGTCGAGGCCCGGCACGCCGAGCTGGTCGAGGCGATCATCCAGGAGTCCGAGGACGACGAGCTGATGGACCGCTACCTCGCGGGCGAGGAGGTGCCGGAGGAGGTCCTGGTCCGCGATCTGCAGCGGGCGGTCTGCCGAGGGTCGTTCTACCCGGTGCTGCCGGCGCACGCGCTCACCGGCGCGGGGCTGATCGAGGTCCTGGACGGGATCGTCCGAGGCTTCCCCAGCCCCCTGGACCGGCCGGTGCCCGCCGTCACCACGCCGGAGGGGAAGCCGCAGGCACCGATCCGCTGCGACCCGGACGGCTCGCTCGTGGCCGAGGTCGTCAAGACGACCACGGATCCGTACGTGGGCCGGATCAGCCTGGTCCGGGTGTTCTCCGGGACGCTGTACCCCGATGCACCGGTGCACGTATCGGGCCACGGAGCGCGGTTCGCGGGCGTCGAGCTGGAGGGGCACGAGGAGCACGACGTCGACGAGCGGGTGGGGACGCTGTCCAGCCCGCTCGGCGCCAACCTTCGGCCCACCAGCCGCTGCATCGCAGGGGACATCTGCGCGGTCGCCCGCCTGCATCGCGCCGAGACCGGCGACACGCTGTCCGACCCGGCGCGGCCGGTGCTGGTCGAGCCGTGGGTGATGCCCGAGCCGCTGGTGCCGATCGCGGTCCGCGCGGCGACGCCGTCGGACGAGGAGCGGATGGCGGAGGCGCTGTCCCGACTGGTGCTCGAGGACGCGACCGTGCGGATCGAGCACGACGCGCAGACTCAGCAGCTGGTGCTGTGGGCCATGGGGGAGGCGCACGTCGCCCTGGTGCTCGACCGGCTGAGCTCGCGCTACGGGGTCCGGGTGGAGGCCGTGCCCCTGCGGGTCCGGCTGCGCGAGACGTTCCGTACGGCGGCGAGCGGCCGCGGCCGGCTGGTCAAGCAGAGCGGCGGCCACGGGCAGTACGCCGTCGTGGAGATCGAGGTCGAGCCGCTGCCCCCCGGGTCCGGGATCGAGTTCGTCGACGCCGTGGTCGGCGGCGCGGTGCCGCGTCAGTACATCGCAAGCGTCGAGAAAGGCCTGCGTGCCCGTGCTGCCCGCGGGGTGCGCGCCGGCTACCCGCTCACCGACGTGCGGATCCGGCTCACGGGAGGCAAGGCGCACTCGGTCGACTCCAGCGACTCGGCGTTCGCCACCGCGGGGGGCATGGCGCTCGAGGACGCGGCCGGGGCCACCGAGGTGGCGCTGCTGGAGCCGGTCGACTCCGTCGTCGTCACGGTCGACGACGAGTACGTCGGAGCGGTGATGACCGACCTGTCGTCCCGGCGGGGCCGCGTCACCGGCACCGAGCAGCTCGGCGGTGGGCGCAGCGAGGTGCGGGCGGACGTCCCGGCGACGTCGCTGGCCCGGTACGCGGTGGAGCTGCGCTCGGTGGCGCACGGCACGGCGTCCCTGACCCGCCGCTACGACCGGCACGAGCCGGTGCCGCAGCAGGTCGCCACCCGGCTGCTCGAGGACCTGCGCGAGCCCAGCAGCGTCGGCGGCTGACCGCCCCGGTCAACCTCCTTTACGCGGCGAATGCCGGTGCGGCAGCCCCGCGGACGCCAATTCAACCGGCACACCGCGCGCAAAGTACCCGCGCGGCGCCCCCGAGCCGGTGGGAGCAACCCGGCGCCGGTTGAGCACGGCGCCGCTGCAGCACAGCTCAGCCGGACGGCCAGGCGTCGGCGAGCCGCTGCCGGGTGTCGTCGAGCAGCTGCGGCAGCGCCTTGGTGCGGCCGACCACCGGCAGGAAGTTGGCGTCCCCGCCCCAGCGCGGCACCACGTGCTGGTGCAGGTGGGCCGCGATGCCCGCGCCGGCGACCTCGCCCTGGTTGATTCCCAGGTTGAAGCCGTGCGGCGCCGACACGCTGGTCAGCACCCGGATGGCGGTGCGGGTCAGCTCGGCGACCTCGGTCATCTCCTCGGCGGTCAGGTCGATGTACGACGACACGTGCCGGTACGGGCAGACGAGGACGTGGCCGGGGTTGTACGGGTACAGGTTGAGGACGACGTACCCGAGGTCGCCGCGGTGGACCACCAAGGCCTCGGCGTCGCCGCGCCTGGGCGCCTGGCAGAACGGGCACTCGTGCGAGGTGTCGTCGGTGGGCTTGCCCTCACCGCCGATGTAGACCATCCGGTGCGGCGTCCACAGCCGCTCGAACCCGTCCGCCTCCCCCGCGAACGACCCGGCGTCCTCCAGCGTCACGGGGTCGTGGCCCGGGTCCGGACCGCCTCGACGACCTCGGCCACGGCGTCCGCCACCGGGATGCCGTTGTTCTGCGAGCCGTTCCGGTAGCGGAACGACACGGCGCCGCGGCTGACGTCCTCGTCGCCGGCGATCAGCATGAACGGCACCTTGGCCTTCTGGGCGTTGCGGATCTTCTTCGGGAAGCGGTCGTCCGCGGTGTCGACCTCGACCCGGATCCCCTGCGCCCGCAACTGCGCCGCGACGTCCTGCAGGTACTCGACGTGCGCGTCGGCCACCGGGATCGCGACGACCTGCACCGGCGCCAGCCAGGCCGGGAAGGCACCCGCGTAGTGCTCGACGAGCACGCCGAAGAAGCGCTCGATCGAGCCGAACTTGGCCGAGTGGATCATGACCGGCTGCTGCCGCGAGCCGTCGGCGGCCTGGTACTCCAGCCCGAACCGGGCCGGCTGGTTGAAGTCGTACTGGATGGTCGACATCTGCCAGGTGCGGCCGATCGCGTCCCGGGCCTGCACCGAGATCTTCGGCCCGTAGTACGCCGCGCCACCCGGGTCCGGGACGAGCTCGAGGCCGGACGCCGTCGCGACCTCCTCCAGGACCTTGGTCGCCACCTCCCACTGCTCGTCGGTGCCGATGAACTTGTCCTTGGAGTCGTCGCGCGTGGACAGCTCGAGGTAGAAGTCGTCCAGACCGAAGTCGCGCAGCAGCGACAGGACGAAGTCGAGCAGGTGCTGGATCTCCGCCGGCGCCTGCTCGGGGGCGCAGTACGAGTGCGAGTCGTCCTGGGTCATGCCCCGCACGCGGGTGAGGCCGTGCACGACGCCGGACTTCTCGAACCGGTAGACGGAGCCGAACTCGAAAAGCCGCAGCGGCAGCTCACGGTACGACCGCCCGCGCGACCTGTAGATCAGGTTGTGCATCGGGCAGTTCATTGCCTTGAGGTAGTAGTCGCTGCCCTCCATCTGCATCGGCGGAAACATCGTTTCCTTGAAGTAGGGCAAGTGTCCGGACGTCCGGAACAGCCCCTCCTTGGTGATGTGCGGGGTGCCGACGTACTGGAACCCCTCCTCGATGTGCCGGCGGCGGACGTAGTCCTCCATCTCCCGTTTGACCACCCCGCCCTTGGGGTGGAACACGACGAGCCCTGACCCGAGCTCGTCGGGGAAGGTGAACAGGTCCAGCTCGACGCCGAGCCGCCGGTGGTCGCGCCGCTCCGCCTCCGCGAGCCGGTCGGTGTACGCCTTCAGGTCGTCCTTGGTCGGCCAGGCGGTGCCGTAGACCCGCTGCAGCTGCGGGTTCTTCTCGCTCCCCCGCCAGTACGCCGCGGCGGTGCGCATCAGCTTGAACCCGTTGCCGATCAGCTTGGTGGTCGGCAGGTGCGGTCCGCGGCACAGGTCCTTCCAGGCCAGCGAGCCGTCCCGCCGTAGGTTGTCGTAGATGGTGAGCTCGTCGGCGCCGACCTCGGCCGAAGCACCCTCGGCGGCGTCTACGGCGCCGCCCTTGAGCCCGATCAGCTCCAGCTTGTACGGCTCGTCCGCCAGCTCGGACCGGGCCTCGTCATCGCTCACCGCCCGCCGGGCGAAGGTCTGACCCTCGTTGACGATCTTCTGCATCGCCTTCTCGAGGGCCTTGACGTCGTCCGGCGTGAAGGGGGTCTCGACGTCGAAGTCGTAGTAGAAGCCGTCGCGCACGGGCGGCCCGATGCCCAGCCGGGCCTTCGGGTTGATCTGCTGCACCGCCTGCGCCAGCACGTGTGCGGCCGAGTGGCGGAGCACCGCGAGCCCGTCCGGGCTGTCGATCGTCACCGGCTCGACGACGTCGCCGTCCGCCAGCTCGTGGGAGAGGTCCCGCAGCTCGCCGCCGACCCGTGCCACGACGACCGCGTGCGGCCCGGTGCGCTCGTCGAACAGGTCGCCCGCCGTCGTCCCCGCCGCGACCGATCGCTCGCTGCCGGCGACGGACACGGTGATCTGCGGCACGGGACACTCCTGTGTGGTCGGGGCCGGGGCACTCGCCCCGGCACCGCCCGATCGTATCGACGGTGCACCGCACCGGCCGAACGGGTTAGCCGGTCAACGCAGCCGCACCTCGTCGCCGACGGCGACCCGCCCGGGCCGCACGACCTCGGCGTAGACGCCAAGGCAGTTCTTCGGCCGCTGGCTCACCCGGAGCACCGCCTCGCCGAGCTGCACCTCGCGGCCGACCCACGAGGTCTCCCGATCCTGGCCCTCGCCGAGGTCGACGACGACGTTGGCGCGGGGCTCCTCGACGTCGCAGGCGTCGTCCCCCGCCGACCCACCGGCGTTCGCCGTGGCCACCGACTGACGGCTGACCAGGTGCACCGCGGCCACCTCGTTGAACCCGATGCCCGCACCCTCGGCGGCCCGCACGTGCACCTGCTCACCGACCAGCCGCGACAGGGCGACGTCGGCGCTGGGGCCGCGGACGGGCAGGTCCTCCGCGCCGGGGAGCAGGACCGCCGGCCCGTCGCCCGGTACCTGCGCGACCTCGGCCCGGACCTCCCGCAGAGCCGGCGCCCGCTTGCCGGTGACCACGCGCCCCTCGGCGTCGACGACCGCCCAGGCCCGGTCGTGCTCCAGCCCGGAAGCCAGCACCTGCACGGCGGCCAGCCGCTCGCCGTCCAGGGACTTCACCGGGAAGGTCCGCAGACCGGTGACCCGGCCGGCGACCGGAGCGTCCGTCGTGGTCAGGCCCTCGGGCTCGGGCTCGGTCCTGCTCATGCCCCGAGCCTACGGCGTGCGCAGGCCACCGAACCGGAGTAGTGAGGAGCCGATCGCCACCGAAGGAGGGACGGACCGATGCCGACGACAGACAAGAGCGGCGAGCCCCGCGAGGAGGAGCTGCCGAGCACGCTGCAGCGATCCGACGAGAAGGCGCAGCGGACCTTCGCCAAGACGCACGACTCGGCCGTCGAGCAGTACGGCGAGGGCGAGCGGGCGCACCGGGTGGCGTTCGCCGCGCTCAAGCACACGCACGAGAAGGTCGGCGACCACTGGGAGCCGAAGGACCACAAGGGTCCCTCCGACCCGCAGGCCGAGGGCGGCGTCGACACCGACCGCGAGACGGCGGGCGGGGTCGACGCCAACGCGTCGAAGAAGCACCTGCAGGACGTCGCCCGCCGGCTGGACGTCAAGGGGCGGTCCTCGATGTCGAAGGACGAGCTGGTCGAGGCGATCGGCAAGGCCAACGACCGGGAGACCGCGGCGGCACGCAAGCGGGACAAGGACTGACGCCGGATTCGGCCGGGCCTTTTCCCGCTTGACGAGCGTCATCGTGGCAACGGCTGTCGCTCCGGAGTGCTCGTTGCCACGATCCTTTGCTACGCGCTCGTTCCCTGAGCTGCCCCAGACGCACTACAGCCGGCCCCGCTAGGAGCCGGCTGCCGGATCGGTGGGCGATACTGGGTTCGAACCAGTGACCTCCTCGGTGTGAACGAGGCGCTCTACCACTGAGCCAATCGCCCGGGCACCCTCGCGGGGCCGGCGCTCCGGAGAGCGCGCGACGACTCTACCCGATTCCGGACCGGGCTCTGGACACCCGGCCGGGAAGTGGACGGCGGCGACCTTCCGCTGGTCGGGGGCTCAGGTCAGGCCGGGCACGGACAACAGCGGCGCCCGAACGTCGGTGGGCAGCCAGGTCGGTACGCCCAGGACCAGCAGGTACAGGTAAAAGCCGGCGACGACGACCCCGACCGTGACGACGGCGCCCAGCCGCTGCACCCACCCGGGCTGGCGGCGGGCCCAATCACTCGCACGGACCAGTTCGCGGCGCACCCCGTTCAGCAGGCGTGCCGCCCATTCGAACTCGGTGGCCAGCACGGCGAGAGCGAGCAGGGCGAGCGGGATGCCGCCGGGGCCCGGCAGCGGCCCGGTCACGGCGGCGAGCAGCAGCAGCAGGGCCCCGACGACCCCTACGGCCAGCCGGTATGGCCCCCGGGTGGCCGGGTTGCGCCGGATCCGGGCCCGCCAGGCCCACCGCTCGTTGTCCGCGGGCTCGGCCGGATGGGCAGCCGGTCGCGCGGCTGTGGGGCTGGGCCGATCTTCGCCGGCGGGGTCGGCGTCCTGCGCCTCGATGTCGGGGGACGTGGGGCCGGTCGGCATCGCACCAGGGTACGCGGCGGACCTGCCGGCACTGGGCCGTTCGAGTGTCGTCGAGGCCGCTGCAGAACATCCAAGGTTTGAATCCAGGGCGGGGCGGGCACCTTCTTGGCTGAACGGGGCGGTCCCGCCCCCCTCCAGCGAGGAGCTCCCATGCTGCAGCGCCCCGTCACCGTCGTCCACGAGGTGGACCTGCGACTGGTCGCGCCCGGCGACGAGGGGCTCCGGCTCACGGCGACGCTGCGCTATCAACCCGTCGATCCGTACGCCGTCGAGGCGACCTTCCGGGCCGGTGACGAGGCGATCTCCTGGGTGCTCGGGCGCGACCTGCTCGGCGAGGGGCTGACCCGGGTCAGCGGCGAGGGGGACGTCCGGGTGTGGCCGACCACGGACATCGGCGAGCGCGGCGAGCAGACAGCCGTGGTGATGCTCCAGCTCAGCTCGCCGGACGGGAGGGCCCTGCTCGCGGCACCCGCCCGCGACGTCCAAGCCTTCCTCGAGCAGACCTACATGGTGGTCGAGCCGGGCTCCGAGGCCGAGCACCTCGACGTCGACGGCGTGGTGGAGCGCCTGCTCGCCTGAGCAGCAGGCACCCGAGCAGCCGGCAGCTGGGCTTGTCGTTCCCTCAGGGGTCGAGGTCGGCCGCCGCTTGCTCGCGGAACACTGCGGTGGCCCGTCGCGCCAGCGGCCCGGGCGCCTGCAGCCGACGGTCGTCCACCCGGGCGACCGCCTGCACGTCCCGGGTGGAGGACGTGATCATCACCTCGTCGGCCGCGGCCAGGTCATCCAGGGTCAGCGTCTGCTCGCGTACCGGGAGCCCCGCGCCGGGCGCCCACTCCAACAGCAGCTCGCGGGTGATACCGGCCAGGCAGCCGGCCGACAGCGGCGGGGTCACCAGCTCGCCGTCGAGCCCGAGCACCACGTTGGAGCCGGTGCCCTCGCACAGCTCCCCGCGCGTGTTCGTCATCAGCGCCTCACCGGCGCCGCGGGCCCTGGCGTACGCGAGCGACACGACGTTCTCGGCGTAGGAGGTGGTCTTCAGCCCGGCAACCGCACTGCGCTCGTTGCGGATCCACGGCACGACACACACGGCCGTCGACGGGCCCGGCTCGGGCGCCGGGGTAGCGAGGACGACGTAACCGAGCGGCCCCTCGCCTCGGTGGGAGCCCAGTGGACCCGTGCCGCCGGTCACCACGACCCGCAGCCGGCCGAAGCCGATCGGCGGCCCGGCGCCGAGGACGGCGTCGACGCCTGCGCGGACCGTCTCCTCGTCCGGCGCCGACAGCCCGAGACCCGTTGCCGACCGGACCAGGCGGCGCAGGTGCCGGGTCAGCGCGAACGGTCGCCCGCCTGTCACCTTCACCGTCTCGAACACGCCGTCCCCGACCGTGACGCCGTGGTCGGCGGCGCGCACCGCGCGTTCGTCGGGTGCCACCAGCCGACCGTCCACCCACGCAACGAGCCCGTCCACCGGCGCAGTCTCGCAGACGGGCGGTCGAGTCCCTTCCTCCGCGGGCCGTCTGGAGCGGAGACGCCCCGCACCGCAGCGCGGTGATGGCACCATGCCGCCCATGCCTCCACGCGGACCTGCGGCCTTCCTTGCCGCCTTGCTGCTCACCGCTGGATGCACCAGTCCCGGCGCAACGCAGCAGGACGCCCCCTCGCGGGACAGCGCTCCGGCGTCCGCAGGTACCGCAGCCGCCACCGGGTCCTCCTCAGGCAACGGTTCGACGCCCACCCCTCATGGCGCATCCGCTGGCTCTCGGCGCCGGTCGCCCAGATGCTGTTCCCGGTGACCGCGTTGCGGTCGGACGTGTCCGGCTTGCCGCCCGAGCACGTCCCCCAGTTCGCATGGCCGACCCGACGTAGATGCCCTCGCCGTACTGAGGGGAGCTCTTGCCGGTGTTGTGCACGACGGAGTGCCGCACGGCGTCGTCGGAGGAGAAGCTGCGCAGATGGATGCCCTCCGCGCCGATGTTCTTGACCTCGACCCCGTCGAGCATGTCGTGGCTTGGGGCGTCCAGGACGATCCCCTTGCTTGCATTGACCACGGTGAACCCAGACAGCGTCCAGTGCGAGGCGCCCTTCAGGTGCAGGCCGTAGTGACCGGTCGGCCCCTGGCCGCCGAGCACCGCTTCGCGGCCACCGCGGATCGCGCAGGGCAACGCGGCCGTGCACGCCCGTAACGGTGGTGAACTGTTGCTTCGCCGTGTACAGCCCGTCGGTGAGCTGGATAGTTGTCCCGGGTGCTGCGGCCGCCAGTGCGGCGGTCAGCTCCGCGCCGTTGCGCACGACGACCACGCGGCCGGCCGAGGGCACCGGATCGGCCGTCGCGGCCGCGCTGGGGGCGGGCACCGGCGGCGGGGTGGTTGCCGAGGGAACCGGGGCCCCCGTGGAGGTCGAGACCGCGAAGGCGGCCTCGAGCGTGGTCTCGTTCAGAAGATCTTGATGTCCGGTTGATCCTAAGGTGCGAGGTCACGCTGTCGAGGCCCGCGAGTGCCTCAGCGGGCCAGGGCCAGCTCCGCCCAGACGACCTTGCCGTCGTCGTGCGGGAGGTCCATGCCCCACGCCGCGGCCAGGGCCGCCACAAGGTGCATGCCGCGGCCGTGCTCGCCGGTCGCGCTGGGCGGCTGCGGCTCCGGCGTCCCGGTGCCGTCGTCGCGGACCTCGACCCGGACGGTCGACCCGTTCAGCGACAGCCGCAGCTCTGGTGCGCTCTTCGCGTGCGTGACGGCGTTCGTGACGAGCTCACTAACGACGATCTGCGCATCCTCCGCCAGCCGCTCCAGGTTCCACTCGTGCAGCGTGGTGCGCAGGAAGCGCCTGGCGCGCGACACGCTCGTCGGTGAGGCCGGGAGCGCGAGCACGACGGCTTGAGTGCGCCGGTGCCCGAGGGTCTGGAGCAGGTCGACGAGATAGTCGATGTCGGCGTCCTTGGGAACGTAGCCCTCGACCCGCTCCGTGATCTCGGGGGCGTCGTTACCGGAAAAGATAACGATCTTGGAGTCCGGAGACCCCTGGCGCACCCGCGTGAGGACCTCCTGGCCGGCGATGTCCGGCAGGCCCAGGTCGAGCACCACGATGTCCGGCAACAGCTCGGCCGCCAGACGCACCGCCCCGCTGCCGTCGCCAGCCTCGCCGACGACGTGGAAGCCACCTCGCAGCCGCAGGGCCGTCCGCACCAGCAGACGCACCTGCGGCACGTCGTCGACCAGCACCACTCGGACGGGCACAACCAAAACAGTAGTCGCCGTTCGCCCCACGACAGGGCTTCGGGCCGTCAGGGCTCAGCCGCAGGGCAGGCTGAGCACGAAGGCGTGGCCGGGACTCGCGGCGTCGTCGGACTCGTACCAGGCGTCACCGCCCTGGGCTCGTGCCAGCTCCCGGACGATGAACAGACCCAACCCGGTCCCCAGCCGCTCCCCCGTGGCGAACCGCTCGAACAGCCGCTCCCGGATGGCGTCCGGCACGCCGGGCCCGGAGTCGACCACGCGGACCTCGACCCTGCCGTCGGACCGTCGGGCACTCAGCATCACCGGCGGGGCGCCGTGCCGCAGGGCGTTGGCCAGCAGGTTGTCGATCGCCTGCGCGAACCGGTCCCGGTCTGCGAGAGCCTCGAGGTCGGCCGGGGAGTCGACCAGGACCTCGGCGTCCGGTCGGAGCTGGTGCGCGGACATCGCTGCCGCCCCCAGCACCTCGGCGACCGGCACGGGGCGGCGGTCGAGGGCGACCGTGCCCGCCTCGAGCCGCGCGGCGGTCAGCAGGTCGGCGAGCAGCCGCCGCATGCGTCCGGCACTAGCGGACATCCCGTCGAACATGTCGGTGCGCTCGCCGTCGGTGAGCTCGGCCCAGTGCTGCGCGAGCATGTCCGCGGAACCACCGAGGACGCCGACCGCGCCGCGGAGCTCGTGCGCGGTCACCGCCAGGAACTGCGCCTGGTCGGCCACGGCCCTGGTGAGCCGCTCGTTCATGGCTTCCAGCTGGTCGTTCACCACGGCGAGCGCGTCGGCCGCCCGCTCTTGGTCCTCCAGCGTCCGGCGTCGGGAGGTGACATCCCGGGTGATCTTGGCGAAGCCCACGTGCTCACCGGAGGCGTTGCGGATGGCGGTGATGACGACGTTGGCCCAGAAGGTGCTGCCGTCCTTGCGGACCCGCCAGCCCTCCTCCTCGTACCGGCCGTCGCGCAGGGCCAGCTCCAGCTCGTGCTCCGGGTGCCGCTCCCGCTGCTTGCGCGCCGGGTAGAAGAGCCGGAAGTGTCGACCCAGCACATCCTCGGCGGTGTAGCCCTTGATCCGGTAGGCGCCCGTGTTCCAGCTCGCCACGCGCCCCTCGGTGTCGAGCATGAAGATCGCGTAGTCCTCCACGGCCTCGACCAGCAGCCGGAACCGCTCCTCGCTCTGCCGAAGCTCCTCCGCGGACCGCCGCTGGTCGCTCACGTCCTGTGCCTGCAGGGTCAGGTAAAGGGGCTGTCCCCGGTCGCCGCGGACGGACGCGAGCGTGGCCCGGATCTCCCGGGGGCCCGACCTGGTGGAGATGGTGTGCTGCACCTCCACCAAGTCCGCCAGCCCTTGGCACAGGTCGGTGACAGCCGAGGTCAGACGCTCCGCCTCCGTCCCGATCGCCACGCCGGCGTACGCCGTTCCGACCAGCTCGGCGGCCGGCCGGTCCAGCAGCGCGGCGAGCGCCTTGTTGGCGCGGACGACCTGGCCGTTCAGCGTCAAGGTGGCCATACCGATGACTGCCTCCTCGAACACCTCCCGGAAGCGCTCCACGTGCTCGGCGAGGATGTGCGCGTCGGCGAGGTCCGGCGACGCTTCCTCCGGGACGGGCCGCTCCTCGGGCGGGACTGCGGGCCGATCGTCCGCCAGCACGCCGGCCAGCTCGTCTGGCACTCGCTCGACCGAGGCGGACTTCTCCAGGAACGCCGCGGCGCCGAGCTCACGGCCTCGGTCCGCCAGCCCCTGCTCCTCGAACCCGGAGTAGAGCACCACCCGCGTCTCCGGGGAAACCTGGCGGACGAGGGGTAGCGCCTCCAGCCCGTCCATCACCGGCATGGACACGTCGAGCAGCAGCAAGGACGGGCGGTGCTGCCTGACGAGCGCCACGGCGTCCGCGCCGGTGCCGCCCTCCCCCACCACGTCGAACCGGCCGGACAGCCGCAGCCGGGCCTTAACCAGGGCACGGACGTCGGCGGCGTCGTCGACCAGGACGACGGTCGGCAGCTCACTGGTCACCCAGCCAACGTATCTGGTCGCCCTCCGTGGCCCGTTCCGCGGCCGGTGCGGGGACTTCACCCCCTCCTGCGTGCCGCTGGGTCCGACCAGGTCGGTTTTCGTCGTGCCAAGAGGTGTCGGATCAGCGGGGTTGGACGGCGCTGCGGACCACCGGCGGCAGGACGGCCCTGGACACGACGGCGCTGACGCGTTCGGCGGCCCGCGCGCGGGCGTTCGCCTCGGTCGGACCGAACGGGGACCCCTCGGCGCGGCAGACGGTGCCGACGGGAGGGGTCCGGGTCGTGACGAGGTACCGGGTGACGTTGTCGTCGACGCAGAAGTTGCCCTTGCCGAGGTAGGCCGTGTGGCCCCAGCCGGCGTAAGTCAACAGCCGGGAGCTGGGGAGCAGCCTCGAGGCGGTCACCGCGCCCTGGTAGCGGGTGGCGGGGTCGAAGAGGTTCCCGACCACGAGCACCGGGGACGACGTCCGGGCGGTCCAGGGGCCGAGGTAGCGGTCCTGACCGGCGCTGCGCGACCACTGCGCGCAGACGCTGGCGGTCCAGCCCCAGGCGCGGCCGAAGTACGCGCTCTGCCGGTCGGCACCGCGGGCCGCGCGGCGCCAGGCGTCGAAGGACCGCGGGTTGACGCTGTCCGAGCAGGCCACGGACGGGAACCCCTCGACGAAGTTCGGGTACAGCTCCTGTGCTGCGGCTGCCAGACCGAGGCCCGAACGCAGCCGAGCGAACGAACGCCCCAGCCTGGCGGCGGAGGCGCTGTCCTCCAGCTCGGCCAAGGCCTCGGCGGCGTCCGGCCAGACGACCGGGTCGTACATCGCGCCGAGGGTCATGCCGACCAGGTCGGCGTAGGTCACCCTGAAGGTCTCACCGGACGGGTCCTGGACCTCGATCGGCGAACGGCGCAGCCGCGCGGCCAGGGCGGCGTACCGCTGGCGGGACCGCCCAGAGAAGGCGCAGTGCGACCTCGCGGCGTCACAGAGGCGGAAGAACTCGCCCAACGTCCGGCTCGCCCCCTGGTCACTGTGCAGGCGCACGACGAACGGCGTGGTCCTGGCCTCGTTGCCCCGGCCCGTGGTCCAGGCGATCGGGTCGAGGACGCCGTCGATCACGAGGGCGCGGACCCGCTTCGGGAACAGGTTCGCGTAGACCTGACCGAGGAAGGACCCGTACGAGTAGCCGAGGTACGTGACCTTGCTGTCTCCGAGTGACTGGCGCAGCAAATCCATGTCCCGCGCGACGTCGGTGGTGGACATCTGGGTCAGGATCGGACCGCCATGCCGGGCACAGGCGCGCGCCAGAGCCCCGTCCGTCCTTCGCTGCGTCCGCTCCTCACTGGCCGTGAACGGGAACGCGAAATCCGGCGTGCTCGACAGTGCCTGGTCGAAGGTGTCGAAGCAGCGCAGCGGCGTGCTGCGCATGATCCCGCGTGGGTCGAACCCGACGATGTCGAAGCGGCCGCGCAGCTCCAGCGGCATGAACTTCGCAATCCCCCGAGCGAAGTCGACCCCCGAGCCGCCCGGTCCTCCCGGGTTCAGCAGCAGCGACCCGATACGCTGCGCGCGGTTGCCGGCGGGCAACCGGATCAGCGACAGGGCGACGCGGACGCCGTCTGGCTGGTCGTAGTCCAACGGGGCGTAGATGGTGGCGCACTCGAACCCGTCCCGGCATGGGGACCACGCCGGCCGCGGCGTCGACACGGTGGCGCGCGCGGCCGCCGAGGGTGGAGCCGGAGCCTGGGTCAGCGCCAGGCCGACGCACGTTGCGAGGGCGACGGCTGCCGCAACCCACCTGGACGACGAACGTGGATGGATCATGGCGGCCCCCACGACGGTCGGCGCACAGGCTCGACGCCTTGTCAGATGCGACGAAGTTACCCCTCGCCGCAGCGCACGGCTAGCACCGCTCGACGGCAATAGTCCCGGCTGCAGCGGCGCTGTCGGTTCGGACCCCGGAACGCGAACGAGCCGCGCAGGGGGTCCTGCGCGGCTCGTTCGGGTGGCGGTTGCTCAGTGCATCGGCGTGCGACCGCCCCACGGCTGAGCGTTGAAGGCGTACAACGTCCAGTCGCTGATGCGCGACCGTACGGTGCGGTGGAACGCCCGAACCGACTCGGGCTGGACGCGACGGAAGAATGCGCCGGGCATGGGGGACTCCCAGGGGTGACAGGGACAAGGTGTAGGTGCACGACGACGTGCACGTGGCCGCTACGGCGCGGCCAGGTCGGGGAACGGAACGGGTTCGGTGCGACCACGACGTCGGCCACTCTGCGGTGAGCGACGGCCCGGTGTTCCTCGTACTCCCCCATGCTAGCGCCGTCCCGCGGCACACTCTCTTGCCTCGTCCGTCTCGCGCGGATATGTCCGTTCCGTGCCACCCTGTCCCGGGGCTCCAGCCCGGAGCCGGGGCGGCATCCAGGACGAGGACAACCATGCGACCAGCACACACCGCTCTCGGCCTCGCGGCCGCCTCGCTCGTGCTCCTGGCGGGGACGCCTGCGCACGCGGCCGGGGGAAGCTATGTCGCCCTCGGCGACTCATACTCGTCCGGTACTGGGACCCGCAGCTACCTCCGCGACGGGACCTCGTGCCAGCGTTCGGTCTACGCCTATCCCTCACTCGTCGCCAGGAGCAAGGGTTACGCGCTGAACCTGCGCGCGTGTTCCGGAGCGACGACACGTGACGTCACGAGGCTCCAGCTGAGCGCCCTGGGTACGGGAACGACGTACGTCTCCATGACGGTCGGCGGCAACGATGCCGGCTTCTCCGACGTGCTCACCGATTGCGCCCTGCCCGCGTGGGCCAGCAACTGCAACCGCGCGATCGACAGGGCTCAGAGCGTCATCAAGAACCAGCTCCCGGCCCGGCTCCAAACGCTGTACTCGTCGATCCGGCAGCGGGCGCCGCGGGCGCGGGTCGTCGTGGCTGGCTACCCCCGGCTGTTCAACGGAGAGGACTGCAATGCCTTGACCTGGTTCTCGCCCGCCGAGCAGACGCGGCTCAACTCGACGGCCGACCTGCTGAACTGGCGGATCGCGTCCGCTGCGCGCGCCGCCGGCTTCCGCTTCACCAACCCCACCGGCCGGTACGCCAGCCATGCCGTGTGCGCTGACACGGAGTGGATCAACGGCTTGTCACACCCCATCACGGAGTCCTACCACCCGAACCGGCGCGGACACGCGGCCGGCTACGCGCCACTCGTCGGCGCGGGGCTGACCGGTACAACCGTCGCGGTGAACGCCCGCACCATGCGACAGGCGAGGGCGTCCGCGACTCGGCTAACCGCTCAGCAACGTCGGTACGCCCTGCGCGACCGAGCGATCAAGCCCGAGCACTTCCTCCTGCCCGACCTGGGCAGCGCGCGCAGCCGGACGGCGGCGGCCCGCGCGGGCGTCGACCTGAGCAGCCGCGCGAGCATCGACGCGGCGGACCGGAGGTTCGCGGCCGCGCAGAGCCGCGGGCACTAGCGGCGTCGCAGCCAGGCTTACCGGCGGCCGACCCGGGTATGCCATCTCCGCGTCGGTGAGCGGCAAGTCGACACCAGCGGCAGGCGGACAGAGACGGAGCTGACCGTGGATGGGCCGGATCGGGGTCGGCTGAGCACGCGTCCACCACCGCACGGCAGGACAGTGCACCCGCCTCCCAACCCGGGCTTACGAGAGTTGGTGCTCGGCAGTGCCGGCCGAGCGTGGGTTCGCGTGCCAGCCGGTGCGGACGGACGGTCCCTGCCGCTCGTGGTGGCGTTGCACGGCGCGGGCGGCCGCCCGCAGGGGATGCTCACGATGCTGGCAGCGGTAGCCGACCGTGAGGGTCTGCTCGTGCTGGCGCCGCAGTCCGCGCGGACCTCATGGGACATGATCCAGGGTCGGTACGGGCCCGACGTCCACCTGCTCGACGCGGCCCTGACCCAGGTGCTCGAGGAGCACGCCGTCGACCCCGCACGCCTGGCCGTCTCGGGGTTCTCCGACGGAGCGTCCTACGCCCTCTCGCTCGGCATCACGAACGGCGACCTGTTCAGCCACGTGCTGGCGTGGTCACCGGGCTTCGTCGGCCCAGTGGTCCCGCACGGACGGCCTCAGCTGTTCGTGTCCCACGGCACGCGGGACGAAGTGCTATCGGTGGACCGGTGCAGCCGCCGCTTGGTGCCCGTGCTGGAAGCCGCCGGGTACGTCGTGGACTACCACGAGTTCGGGGGCCCGCACTCAGTGCCGCCCGACGTGCTGGACCGCTCGATCCGCTGGTTCCTCTCCCCCGCGGAGGCCAGCTCAATCACCACGGCGGAATAGCGCGCCTTTCAGGACCTGACGTCGATCACGCCGGGCCCGGGCCGGGCGACGACGCACCAGGCCTCCCGGCCGTCGTCGAACTCGCGGGTCCCCCGCGCGCCCGGCGCGAGGAAGGCCGTCATGGCGTCGACGATGTCGCGCGGCGCCGCCTCGGACGTCGACGGCGTGGTCGTCGAGCTGCGCTCCTGGAGTGCCACGACGATGTCGCCGGGACGCACGTCCAGCCGCAGGCGCCACGGCGAGGCACCACGCTCGACGGCGTCCCGCAGCAGCTCACTCGCGACCGACTCGACGTCGTCCGCGAGGTCGCCCAGGCCCTCCATCTGAAGCTGCAGCCTGATGAACGCGCGGATCTCGCGACCGGGCGCGGGCTCGCCGTCGAGGGGCAGCGAGACGGCCCACGCTGAGGCGTCGGAGGCGACATCCGTTGCCTGGCGCACGGTCTGCGGTTGCTGGCGGATCACGCTGTCCCCCTGGCTGTCGAAGTTCCCACTGGTGGAGGCTTCCGGACATTGTGGACACCTCGTCGTCGTCGGCGCTACCCCTGGCCGGCGTCCGGCGGGGCCGTCCGCCCGTTCCCGGCACCCGGCGTCACGAGGTCCGAGTGGGCACACTGACAGCGTGGCCAGACGGACCGGCGGGCAGGCAAAGGGCAAGGCAGTACCGGGGAGCGGGAGCCGAGACGGCTCCGCCGGGAGTACGAAGGCGCCCCCGGAGGAACGGCTCGGCCGGTATCGCTCGATGCGGAACTTCGCGTCCACGCCTGAGCCATCGGGCGCGGCTGCGGCGCCCGGGGCGAGCGCGACGCGGCGGTTCGTCGTCCAGCGGCACCGCGCCCGCCGCCTGCACTACGACCTGCGCTTCGAGATCGACGGGGTGTTGGTGAGCTGGGCGGTGCCGAAGGGTCCCACCCTCGACCCGGCGGCGAGGCGCAACGCCATCCACGTCGAGGACCACCCGCTGGAGTACGCCGACTTCGAGGGCGTCATCCCGGCCGGGGGTTACGGCGGTGGGGACGTGATCGTCTGGGACCGCGGAACCTGGGAGCCGTACGGGACGGAGGACCCGGCCGCGGCGGTCGCGTCCGGGGAGCTGCACGCCAACGTGTACGGGTCCAAGCTGCGGGGCCGGTTCGTGCTGGTGCGCCGCGGCGAGGACCGTCCCGGCAAGGAGCAGTGGCTGCTGGTGCACAAGCACGACGCCGCCGCGGTCGAGGGCTGGGACCCGGAGGACCACCCGCGGTCGGTCCTCAGCGGGCGCACCAACGATGAGGTCAAGGCAGACCCGGACCGGCTCTGGCGTTCCGACCTGCCGGCCGCGGAGGCCTCGATCGAGCTCCGTCCGACGCCGATCAGCGGGCCGGGTGCGGACGCCCTTGCCGCCCTCGACGACCTGGGCCCGCAGGGAACCTGGGAGGTGTACGGACGACGGCTGCGTGTGACGAACCTCGACAAGGTGCTGTTCCCGGCCCGGCCCGGTGAGGAGCCGGTGACCAAGCGGGAGCTGATCTCGTACGCGGCTCGGGTCGCGCCTGTCGCGCTCCCCTACCTCGAAGGACGCGCGCTGAACCTGCACCGCTACCCGCACGGCGCCGGCACCAAGGGCTTCTGGCACAAGCAGCTGCCGGCGCACGCCCCGTCGTGGCTGTCCCGCTGGCAGAACCCGGAAGCCGACCACGGCGAGACGACGACGTACCTCGTGGCCGACGAACCCGCGGCCGTGGTGTGGGCGGCCAACTTCGGGGCGTTGGAGTGGCACGCGTGGACGTCCCGGACGGATGCGCCGCACTGCCCGACCTACGCGATGATCGACCTCGACCCGGGGCCGGCGACCTCGTGGGACGACCTGCTGGTGCTGGCCCGGCTGCACCGGACCGCGCTGGAGCACCTGGGGGTCCGGGCTGCAGTGAAGGTGACCGGACGACGCGGCATCCAGATCTGGATCCCGATCACGCCGGGGCCCGGGTTCCACGAGACGCGTGCGTGGGTGGAGCAGGTGTCCCGTGCTGTCGGGGCAACGGTTCCCGAGCTGGTGAGCTGGAAGTGGCAGGTGGCCGAACGTGGTGGCCTCGCCCGTCTGGACTACACGCAGAACGCGATCAACAAAACCCTGGTGGCGCCGTACAGCCCGCGCCCCGGTGCGGGCGCTCCCGTGTCGGCACCGATCTCCTGGGACGAGCTGGACGACCCGGACCTACGCCCGGACCGGTTCACCATCCGGTCGGTGCTGGAGCGGGTCGAGAAGCACGGAGACCTCTTCCGGACCGTGCTGGCTGATGACCAGGTGCTGCCGCGGTTGGATTGACGCTTTCCTATGTGCTACTGTTGTCACTTCTACCCAGCCGGTTCGACTTGCTTTCGCCGATGTCCGCCGTACTTGCTATTGACCCAGCCTGCCGTCGATCCGTTCCCGCAGCAGGTCGGCGTGGCCGTTGTGACGCGCGTACTCCTCGATCATGTGAACTAGGACCTCTCGCAGCGACATCGGACCGTGCGAGGCAACGTTCCCCGTGATGTCGAGATCGGGTGCCTGCGCGACGAACTGGTCCGCAAAGGCGGTCTCTGACCGCCACACCTCCCACGCCTGCGCGACCACGTCGGGGTCGGCCACCGCGCCGTCGAAGTCGCCGTCGGGGTCGGCGTCGGTGCGGAAGTGCGGCGGTGCATCCTGCCCGGCCAGCACCCGCCGGAACCAGCCTCGTTCGACGTCGGCCATATGCCGTACCAGTCCTAGCAGCGACATGGTGGACGGCTCCACGGACCGGCGGGCCAGGTCGCTCGGTTCCAGCCCGGAGCACTTCAGCTCCAGGGTGAGGCGCTGGCACCGCAGGTACTCCGCGAGGGTGGCGCGCTCGTCCCTGAGCAGTGGGCCGTGCTCCCGCGGGTCCTGGTCGGCGTCCACGAACATGTCGGCTCGTCGGCTGATCATGCTGGACATCTTCGGTGATCCACGCGCGGTTTCACCACGGGCAGCGACACCCGATCCGATGGCGCTCGACTAGCGGCCAGACGCCAGCCGGTACGACTCCTGCAGGAGCTCCTCGAGCTCGTCGGGCTCCAGCCGCTCCAGGCGCACCAGCACGAGGTTGGGCGAGCGGTCGTGATGAGGGGTCCAGAAGTACCTTTCGGGGTCTGTGCCGGCGAGGGCCTCGCGCTCCTCGGTCTTCACGGTGAGGACGCCGTCCTCCCAGATCCGGGCCATGAGGGTGCGGGCGAACCATGCGGGCCTCCCCCAGCTCGGGCGTTCGGTGACACCGGGCAGCGAGAGACAGAACGCGCGCACCGCATCCTCGGTCACCACGCGGCAACGATGCCGTGGCGCGGGGCGGGTGTCCATCGGTCGCCGTGTTGGTCCTGCCCGTGCGGATAGGCGGCGGAACAAGGCGGGCACGCAGGTCGGGCCCACCTCGCCGGCTTTCTGCGGTGCGGCGCTGATGGCGTTCCGGAGTCCGGGAGACGCACGGATACCCGCCACTGCGGCGCATGGGGACTGGGGTATGCCGGCCTGCCCTCCACCTCGGAGGCACGTAGCCCGGGGGTTCTGTCAACGAGGCACTCCGGATTCTTTGCCAGCCATCGCTCGCGGCGTCCTGGGCGTCCGCTGCAGGGTCTACAGCGGCAGTCGCCAGTCGCGTTCACGGTGGTCTGCGGCGCATGGGCACGCGCCATGTGTTCTGCCGTGGGTACCGCCGGACATTCGAGCGTCGTTCCGCCAGGTTTGCACACCGTTGCCCACAGGGGCTTGTAGGTGGCTTCTTGCTTCGCTACAATCGAACATGTGTTCGAGACTCCGATGGTTCCGCGGACCGCCCCGGTGGTGGACCCGGACCTGCCATGGGAGCAGTACCGCGAGCTGGACCCGATCGGCGCGGCCCAGGACCAGGCCTGGTACTGGGCCTTCGAC
>DATFPQ010000312.1:0-2855 GCA_035264765.1 Actinomycetales bacterium
CAGCCCCTCGAGGGCCAGCTTGTCCAGGTGGAACTTGGCCGTGTGCGCCGCCACCCCAACCCCCTCGGCCGCCTGCTCCCGGCTGACCGGCTCGGCCTGCCCCGCGACGTACAGGTAGAGGTCCCGGCGCACCGGCTCGGCGAGGGCGGCGACCCCGTTGACCGAGGACTCCAGGTCAATCATGGGAACCTTCTAACGGAGAAGACTCTTGACGCTAGAGTCGTAGTGGCTCTAGCGTCAACTGTACTGTCCTTTAGAAGCGGAGACAACGCCATGACCGCAACCGCCCTGCACGAGGTGACCCCCGGAGTACCGCTGCACGTCGTGCCGAGTCGGCACGGCGCCGACCTGGAGGCGGCGGAGTCCGCGGCAGCGGACTTCCTGAGCGCCCTCGGGGTGTCGTTGGACGCGGAGGGCACCCGGGACACCCCGCGGCGGATGGCGGAGGCGTACGCCGAGCTGTTCGAGCCACGCCCGTTCGACCTGACAACGTTTCCGAACGAGGAGGGATACGACGAGCTCGTGCTGGCGCGGTCGATCCCGATGCAGTCGGTCTGCGAGCACCACCTGCTGCCCTTCGTCGGCGTCGCCCACGTCGGGTACCTGCCGGGCGGACGGATCCTCGGGTTGTCCAAGCTGGCGCGGGTGGTGGAGATGTTCGCCCGTCGTCCCCAGGTGCAAGAGCGGTTGACCCGGCAGGTGGCCGACTGGCTGCAGGACCACCTCGACCCGCGAGGGGTTGGGGTCGTGATCGAGGCGGAGCACATGTGCATGAGTCTGCGCGGGGTGCGCGCTGCGGGGACGACAACGCTTACCTCGGCGCTGCACGGGCTGGTACGGGACCAACCGGCCACCCGCGCGGAGTTCCTAGCGCTCACCACCGGCTCCGGACGCTGAGGGGCCTGCCATGAAGGGCGACCGCACCATCGCCATCGTCGGTGCCGGCCTGGCCGGAGCGACTGCCGCGCAAGTGCTACGGGACGAAGGCTTCGTCGGCCGTGTTGTGCTGCTCGGCGAGGAGGCGGAGCGTCCCTACGAGCGGCCGCCGCTGTCCAAGGGCTTCCTGCAGGGCGAAACCCCACGGGACAAGGTCTTCGTCCACGACGCCGGCTGGTACGCCGAGCACGACGTCGACCTTCGCCTTAGCGCAAGGGTGACCGGCCTTGACCGCAGGGCGCACGAGGTCACTCTGGCCGACGGCGAGCGGGTGCGGTACGAGGCGCTGCTGCTGGCGACCGGCTCCTCGCCGCGGCGTCTCCAGGTGCCCGGCGCGGAACTGTCCGGCGTTCACTACCTGCGCCGGTTGGAGGACAGCGACCGCCTGAAGTCGGCCTTCGAAAGCTCGGAGCGGGTGGTGGTCGTCGGTGCGGGCTGGATCGGGCTGGAGTCGGCGGCTGCGGCCCGCGCCGCGGGGCTCTCGGTCACCATCATCGAGCCGGCGGCGCTGCCGCTGCTGCGTGTGCTCGGACCCGAGGTGGCACAGGTCTTCGCCGGCCTGCACCGCGACCACGACGTCGACCTGCGTCTGCGCGCCGGGGTGTCCGCGCTGGTCGGTGCCGACGGCGCGGTGACCCACGTCGTGCTCTCCGACGGGACGCGGCTGCCGGCCGACCTCGTGGTCGTCGGGATCGGCGTCACACCCAACACGAGCCTGGCCGCGGACGCCGGACTGGCCGTCTCTGACGGCGTGGACGTCGACGAGCACCTGCGCAGCAGCGACCCGGACGTGTACGCCGCGGGGGACGTCGCTGCCGCGATGCATCCCAGCTGGGGACGCCGGATCCGGGTGGAGCACTGGGCGAACGCGCGGCACCAGGGCCGGACGGCGGCGCTGAGCATGCTGGGACGCGACGCCGTACACGACCGGCTTCCGTACTTCTTCACCGACCAGTACGACCTCGGCATGGAGTACACGGGCTACGCGGACGGCTACGACCAGGTGGTCGTCCGAGGCGACGTCACCACCCGCGAGTTCATCGCCTTCTGGCTGAGGTCCGGGCGGGTCCTGGCCGGCATGAACGTCAACGTCTGGGACGTCGTCGAGGACGTCGGCGAGCTGGTCCGCTCCGGCCGACAGGTCGACGTCGAGAGGCTTGCCGACCCCGCGGTGCCGCTCACCGCACTCTGACCGCGCCCACCCACCGTGCCGCGAACCGAACGCGCCGGTACGGTCTTCGGCCGAGGGCCGAGGCGGCGGGTGACGGGACGGCAGAGGGCGGCCGGGTTCTGGGCCGCGGCGGGAGGAGCGGTAGTGGCGCCAATGGATCTGCGGGTACGGCTGCTGGGGCGCGCCCTGAGGCGGGTCTCCGTCGCCCGGCTGGACGACGAGGCGCTGGCCCGGTTCAAGGAGCGCCGGCTCGGGCACAACCCGGCCGTCGACCTGCTCCTTGGCGGCGTCGCCCGGGGCGTGGAGCTGACCGACACGACAGCCGCCGGCCAGGTCGGGCCGGTGCCGGTCCGCGTGCACCGGCCGGTCGTCCCGGACGCCGCACCGTTGCCTCTGGTGGTCGAGTTCCACGGCGGCGGCTGGACGGTCGGCTCGCTCGACATGGCGGACTGGCTGTGCAGCAACGTCGCGGCACAGGCGGGCGTTGTCGTTGTCTCGGTTGACTACCGGCTGGCGCCCGCGGACCATTGGCCCGCGGCGGCCGAGGACTGCTATGCGGCGCTGGTCGACCTCGTCGCCAGGGCCCCCGAGCTCGGCGCTGACCCAGAACGGGTGGCCGTGATGGGCGACAGCGCGGGCGGCAACCTGTCCGCCGTGGTCAGCCTGATGGCGCGAGACCGCGGGGGACCACGGATCGCTCTGCAGGGGCTGCTCTACCCGGCGACCGATCTCACGCTGTCCAGCCCGT
>DATFPQ010000313.1:0-12507 GCA_035264765.1 Actinomycetales bacterium
GGTCCGCCGCCTCGGCGACCGACAGCCGTCCGCGCTCGGCGAGCAGGTCGAGCAGCTGGTCCCACCTGCGGGCGCGGTCCGGCACAGCATCGGGGCCGGCGTCCGGCACCGCGGCCATCGCCTCGGACGCCGGATCGCTCACTTCACGCCGCCGGCGGTCAGGCCGGCAACCAGCCGCTTCTCGATCAGCGCGAACAGCACGACGACGGGGACGATGGCGACCACCGAGACGCCGAACACGTACTGCCACGCGGAGTCGTACTGCCCGACGAACTTGGTGAGCGCGACCGACAGCGGCTGGTTGGCGTCCGTCGTCAGGATCACCAGGCTGGCCGCGAACTCGTTCCAGCAGGCCACGAAGGTGAAGATGATGGCGGTGACGATGCCGGGCCACACCAGCGGCAGCGTGATCCGGCGGAGGGTCTGTAGCCGGCTGGCGCCGTCGAGCACCGCCGCCTCCTCGATCTCCAGCGGCACGCCGGCGAAGAAGGAGTGCATGATCCACACCGCGAAGGACAGGTTGAAGGCCGCGTTGACCAGGATCATCGCCGCCCAGGTGTCGTCGATGCCGACGACCACGAACTCGCGGAACAGGCCCGCCGCCAGGACCGTCGGCTGAAGCATCTGGGTCATCAGGACGAGCAGCAGGAAGGCCAGCCGCCCGGGGAACCGGTACCGCGCGGTGTAGAAGGCGGCCGGCAGCGCCACGAGCAGCACGAGCGCGGTGGCACAGAACGAGATGACGAGCGTGGACACCAGGTTGTACGGCAGCGGCGTCTCGGGCGTCGACCACATCGACAGGTAGTTCGCGGGATGCCACTCCCGCGGCACGTACGTCGGCGGGACGCCGAGGATCTCCGGGCGGCTCTTGAACGACCCCACGAGCATCACGAGGTACGGCGCGAGGAACACCAGCGCCACGACGGCGCCGGCGGCCGACAGCAGCCACGGGTTGCGGCTCTGCCGCCTCCCCGGTTGCGCCGCCCGGCGCCGGGCGCGGGCGCTGACCCGCTCGGGGACCGGCGCGGCGGTCGTGGTGGTCATCAGTCCTCCCGCATCGGTCGCACGACCCGCAGGTAGACCGCGATGACGGTCAGCACCAGCACGAAGTTCACGACACTGAGCGCGCTCGCGGTGCCGATCTGCCGGTCCGCCTGGATGAACTTGAAAGTCAGCGTGGTCGTCGTGTCGGCGTCGTACCCGGGCAGGCTGCCCGTGACCGTCCGGAGGATGGGCAACGAGTTGAAGACGTTGATGATGTTGATGATCGTCGCCACAGCCAGGGCCGGCCGCAGCATCGGCAGGACCACGCGCCGGTACGCCGCCGCCGGTCCGGCGCCGTCGACCTGCGCGGCCTCCAGCACGTCACCCGGGATCGCCTGCAGCCCGGCGAGGAGCGTGTAGGTGGTGAACGGCAGCGACACGAACACGGCGATGCCCATCGACACGAGGAACGCCGAGACCGGCCGCTGGGTGAAGCCGTACGGCTCCGACAGCACGTGCAGATCGACGAGGAAGCGGTTGATGATCCCGTAGAACGGGTCCAGCCCGTAGACGAAGACCGTCGAGGTCATCACGACGCTGGCGGCCCAGGGGACGATGACCGCGAGCCGCACCAGCTGCCGTCCCGGAAACGCCTTGTCCAGGAACTGGGCGAGTCCCAGCGAGATGAACACGGTGAGCAGGACGACGCCCACGACCCAGACCACGGTGTTGGTGAGCACCTGGCCGATGGCCTCGAACCGCAGCAACCGCCGGTAGTTCTCCAGCCCGGCGCCGCCACGGTCGACGCCGAAGCCCGAGATCTCCCGGGTCGACACCCACACCATGTAGGCGGCCGGGAAGATGACCACCGCCAGGATCAGGGCGAGCGCCGGGCCCAGCCACGGCCCGGCCGCCGCGCTCGCCCGCCAGCGCGACCGCGGCGCCGTCGACGTCGTCACGACGCGGCGTCCGCCTTGGCCTGCACCGCGTCGAGCACCGACTTCGGCGACTTACCCTGCGCGATCTGCCCGATCTGACTCTGCAGGGCGCCCTGCGTCGCCGACCACGCCTCGTTGGAGCTGGGGTAGAACTTCGCCGTGGGCAGTGAGGTGAGGAAGTCCTTGAGCTCGGGCTTGCTGGACGCCTGCTCCGCACCGCTCTTGGTGGTGGGCAGGAACCCTTCGGCGGCGACCCAGGCCGAGTACACGTCCTTGCTGAAGAAGTAGTCGACGAACTTGGTGATCGCGGCCTTCTTGCTGCCGTCCTTCTGGAACGCCATCAGGTGGTCCGCGACGCCGAGGGTCACCGGACTCCCGTCCTTGGTCGGGATCGGCGCCGTTCCGAGGTTGAGGGACGGGTTCTTGTCCTTGATCTGGGCCAGGATCGGCGGGAGCCCCGCGGCCATGGCGATCTTGCCCTGGATGAACACGTTGAGCATCGGGGTCCGGTCGCTTGCGCCCGGGTTAGGCTGGGTCGCCTTCTCCTGGACCATCCGCTGCATGTACTCCACCGCCTCCAGGTTCTGCGGCGTGGTGACAGTGATCTTGTCGCCGTCGGACCATGAGCCGCCGTTGCCGAAGGTCCACAGGGACGTCTCAGCCTGCGCCTCCTCGTTGCCGAGCGGCATGCCGTACCCGTACACCCCGCCACCGAGGGCGTTGACCTTCTTGGCGGCCGCCAGCAGCTCGTCCCACGTCTTCGGCGGCGCGGACACGCCGGCCTTCTCGAGCAGGTCCTTGTTGTAGAACAAGGCACGGGTCGAGGCGATGAACGGGAAGGCCATCATGTCGCTCCCGATGGACGCGTTCTGCTTGAACGAGTCCTGGAAGTCGCTGATCGTCTGGGGCGAGGCCACATCGGTGGCCTTGTAGAGCAACCCATCCTTGGCGAAGCCGGAGAACGCGTCGATGTTCAGGATGTCGGGCGCCTTGTTGGACTGAACCTTGGTCCGGACGACGTCGTTGATGTTGTCCCAGGACTGGACCTCGAGGTTGACCTTGACGTCTCTGTTCTGCGCCTGAAAGCCCGAGATCACCTTCTCCCAGTTCGCCTTGGTGGCATCGCTGTACGACGGCACCAGCAGATCCAGCGTGGTGGTGCCGGCCTGTGCCGCGTCGTCTCCCGATGACGAGGACCCCTGGCCGCCGAAGCCGCAGCCGGTGACGGCGAGCGCAGAGACGGTGACGACGGCGGCGAGGCGGAGAGTGGTCCGCACGAGGATCCTCCAAGGGGTGGTGGCCGTCCGCGCTGTGCGCGATACGGACCGAGTCGGGCTTTCAGGGGGCACTTCCGATCACTGGTTGTGCATCGTGGCCCTCCGGGTTTGGGGCGTCAAGACTCCGCGCTGGTGGGCTGACGGCGGTTGGCACGAGCGCACGTCCGCGACCTGGCTGCGCGATCTTGCGCGGATCGAGGCCCTGCTTGCCAGCATTGTGCATGAACCCCATACTGCGGCGCATGAGCGATGTCCAGCCCGGCGCCCACCTCGCCGCCGAGATCGCGACCCAGCCCGACGACTGGCTGGCGGCGGCCGGCTCGGTCGACCACCATCGCGCCGCCTTGCCGCAGCCCGGCGAGCGCGTCGCCGTCGTCGGCTGCGGCACCTCGCTGTACATGGCCCGCAGCTACGCCGCACTGCGCGAGGAGGCCGGTGCCGGGCTCACGGACGCGTGGCCGGCCAGCGAGGCTCGGCTCGACCGCGGCTACGACCGGGTGCTGGCGATCACTCGGTCCGGGACGACCACCGAGGTGCTCGAGCTGCTCGGCTCCGTGCGCGGGCGGATCCGCTCGTCGGTGATCCTGGCCGACCGCGACACGCCTGCCGGGCCACTGAGCGACGACATCGTGGCGCTGCCGACCGTCGACGAGCAGTCCGTGGTGCAGACCCGGTTCGCCACCACGGTGCTGGCGCTGCTGCGCGCCTCCCTGGGCGAGGACCTGTCCGCGGCGGCGGCCGAGGCTCGCGTGGTCCTCGACCTGCCGGTCGAGACCGCCATCGGCCGGCTGCCCGACGTCGAGCAGCTGACCTTCGTCGGCCGTGGCTGGACCGTGGGCCTGGCCGAGGAGGCGGCGCTGAAGCTGCGGGAGTCCGCGCAGTTCTGGGCCGAGTCCTACCCGGCCATGGAGTACCGGCACGGGCCGATCAGCATCGCGACGACCGGGCGCGCCACGTGGGCGATCGGCGCGGTGCCGGAGGGGCTGGACGACGAGGTGCGGGCGACCGGAGCGCACTTCGAGCACGCCGAACGCGACGGGCTGGCCGAGCTGGTGCGGGTGCACCGGCTCTGCCTGGAGGTGTCGCGGCGGCGCGGCCTGGACCCCGACGTCCCGCGCCACCTCACCCGCTCGATCATCCTGGAGCGGTGACGGGCACCGGCCGCTCCGACGACGCCCTGCTGGCGGTCGACCTCGGCGGCACGCAGATCAAGGCCATGCTCGCCCGGCCCGATGGCACCGCGCTGGTCGAGGCCACCCGCAGCACGCCGAGCGGGGACGGGGCCGCGGCGATCCGCGAGGTCGTGGACGTCGGGCGTGAGCTGCTCCGCGAGCCTGGCGTACGCGCCAGCCGGGTAGGCCTGGCCGTGCCCGGCATCGTCGACGCGGCGGCAGGCATCGCCGTCTACAGCGCCAACCTCGGCTGGCGCCGTGCGCCCGTGGCGGCCGTCGTCGCAGACGCCCTTGCGCTTCCGGTGGCCCTGCAGCACGACGTCACGGCGGCGGGGGTGGCCGAGCACCGGCTCGGAGCAGGGCGGGGTGTCGACGACCTGCTGGTCGTGGCCATCGGCACCGGGATCGCGGCGGCGGTCATCGCCGGAGGCAGGCCGGTGCTCGGCGGGGCCGGGCAGGCGGGCGAGCTCGGTCATGTGCAGGTCCGTCCCGGCGGCCGGCCCTGCGGCTGCGGGCGGCTCGGCTGCCTGGAGGCCGAGGCGTCGGCACGCGCCATCGCCCGCTCGTACGCCGAACGCATCGGCCGGCCGGTGGCCGGGGCCGCCGACGTCGCCGCCCGGCTGGACGACGACGAGCGTGCGCGCGTCGTCTGGCAGGAGGCGGTGGAAGCCCTCGCCGACGGCCTCCTCGACGCAGTGGCGCTGCTCGGCACGACCCGGGTGGTGGTCGGCGGGGGCCTCTCGCACGCCGGCGACCGGTTGCTGCGACCGTTGGCGGCGGCGATGCGCGAACGCGCCAGCGTGCACGTCGTCCCGGAGCTGGTGACCGCGCAGCTCGGGTCGCGGGGCGGCATGGTGGGTGCGGCGCTGATGGCCGCCGAGAGCCACCAGCTGCACCACCCGACAGCCGCCGCGGACGGGCCGTCGTGACCGTCGTCCTGCGCGGCCCCGCGGTGCTGCGGGACACCCTCGTGACGGACGCGCTCGTGGTCGTGAGCGGCGACCGGATCGAGCGTTCCGGGCCGGCGTCCGACGTCCTGCCAGAGCTGGACGCCGGGACGCGGGCGGCCGCCCAGCCGTTGCCGGAGGGCGCCGTGCTGCTCCCCGGCCTGGTCGACCTGCACTGCCACGGGGCAGTCGGGCACGACTACGCCGACGCGGACCAGGACGGAGCGCGCGCCGCGGCCGCGCACCACCTGTGGCACGGGACGACCTCGTCGCTGGCGAGCGTGGTGAGCGGCAGCCGGGACGCCACCACGGCGGCGATCGCGGCCCTGCGGCCGCTGGTCGAGGACGGCGTCCTGACCGGCCTGCACCTGGAGGGCCCTTATCTGTCGGCCGCGCGGTGCGGTGCCCAGGACCCGCGCGTGCTGCGCGACCCGGACCTCGACGAGCTGGCCGGGTGGCTCGCGGCAGCCGGGGGCGCGGTCACCAGCCTGACGCTCGCGCCCGAACGTCCGGGGGCGCTGGAGGCGGCCGCGGCCGTACGGGCGGCAGGCGCGGTGCCGGCGGTGGGCCACACCGACGCGGACGAGCCGACCACGAGCCGGTTCCTGCGCCAGGCGGCGGGGGACGGTCCGGTGCTCGTCACGCACCTGTTCAACGGGATGCGTCCCTGGCATCACCGGGACGCCGGGCCGGTGGCGGCTGCGCTTGCCGCAGCGGCGCGCGGTGAGGCGGTCGTCGAGCTGATCGCCGACGGCGTGCACCTGGACGACGCCACGGTCCGCACGGTGTTCGACCTCGTCGGCCCCCGGCACGTGGCCCTCGTCACCGACGCGATGGCCGCCACCGGCAGCGCGGACGGCCGCTACCGGCTGGGTTCGCTCGACGTGCTGGTCAGCGGCGGCGTGGCGCGGCTGGCGCCGACCACGCCGGACGGGCCGCCGGGCTCGATCGCCGGAGGTACGACCCGGCTGCTCGATGTCGTGCGGCGGCTGGTGCTCGACGTGGGGCTGCCGCTCGTGGACGTCGTGACGGCCGCCAGCGGGACGCCCGCCGCAGTGCTGAGCCAGCGGCGCCCGTCGCCGTCCGTCGGCTCGCTGCACGCAGGCTCCCGCGCCGACCTGCTGGTCGCCGGGCCGGGGTTCGAGCCGCTCGCCGTGATGAGCGCCGGCCATTGGGTCGGGGGGACGCCGGACTGACCGTCGCACGTGGGTCGGTCAGCCGTCCTGAAGCCGTTCGTGCAGGAAGGCCACGACCTCGTCGCGGGCGGCCGTGACCGGGTGACCCGGCATGCCGACGTCGTGGCTGGTGATCACCGAGTGCTCGTGCCGGCCGACGCCGTGCGGGTTCCCGGGGGAGGAGTCGATCTCGATCACCCGCCAGCCGTCCCCCAGCAGGTCGGTCAGCCGCTCGAACCGCTGTCGAGGTACGAATCGGTCCTCGCTGAAGCGCAGCCCGAGCGCGCACAGCCCGTCCTCGCGCACGCGGCGCACGACGGCGTCCCGTTCACGGTCGGACATGCCGAGGTCTTCCTTGCGCGAGCCGAGCGGGAACGGCACCGAGGGCTGGCTGGCGACCGGCGCCAGCACCGCCGGCTCGACGGCGGCCGCCAGCGCGAAGCCGCCGGTGAAGCACATGCCGATCACCCCCACGCCCCTGCCGCCGACGTCCGCGTGCAGCTCGCGGGCGAGCGCGCGGACGTACTCCGCGACCGGCCGGTCGGCTCGGCGGGCAAAGGCCGCGAACTCCCGGGAGATGCAGACCCTGGCCATCGTTCCCGCGGCGTAGCCGACCGAGATCGGGCGTCCGGGCGTCCCGAACAGCGACGGCGCGGCGACCGTGAACCCGCTGTCCACGAGGTGCTCGGCGAGGCCGAGCACCTCGGGTGTCATCCCTGGAGCCTCCGGAAGGAGCACCACGCCAGGGCCGGTCCCCTTGCGGTACACGTCATGCGTTGCTCCCGCCGCGCTGAATGGGGTGGCGACCCAACCGGCCAGGACGTCGGGGGCAGTCGTCATGCCGGTCACCCTCGCACGCGCGGAGTCGTGCGGGGGTGTCCCAGACTGCGACACGCAGCTCAGTAGCCGCCGACGCCACCGCCACCGGTCCCGCCGCCGCCGAGGAGGACGAAGAGCAGCACCGCGACAACTGCCGCGATGACGATGGCCAGCACGATCCAGGCGCCGAGCCCGAACGGCTCCCGGCCGCCGCGCAGCTGTACGCGCATCTGCACTCCCTCCTCCGACCACCCCACCGGCATGCGGTGGTCAGCTGCCGCCAGTGCCTAGCGCAGTGAGCAGCACCAGGATCACGGTCGTCACGGCGAAGATCCCGTGCGCGAGGACCACGGGCAGTGGGAAAGCGCTCTCGGGGCGGGCAGCCCCGACCGAGGCGTCGCGACGGTGGTCGCCGGCCTGCATCCACCGCGCGAACATCGTGAGCCCGAGCACCGCCACGGGCAGCAGCAGCACGAAGGCCGTCCAGGCGAGCCCGTCGTTGTCCGTGAAGAGGTAGGCCAGCCAGACCACGAGGCCCACGACGGCGATCCCGGCGTGCGCGAACACCAGCGGCGGGCGCAGCCGGGTGGGGGCGCTCACCGGCAGCCCGGCCGCGCCAGCCGTGGCCCGCGCGGCGCCCACCGTTGTGGAGCGCTGATCGGCGGCGCGGGTGCCACCGCGGGACGCCCAGGCAGCGACCATGACGAGGCCGCCCACGGCCGTGATCAACCAGGTGACGAGTGCGGCGACGGCCATCATTACTCCTTCGAGGTGCGGTGGGAACGGGATGGCCCGGCGACGTCGCCGCCGACGCCGCCCGGGCGAGACTCTCCGGGACTGACGTATCCGGTCGCCTGAGTGGCCTCGTCGGCGACCCGGACGCCGTAGCGGTAGGCCAGCTCGCCGCCCAGGTAGCCGCCCGCGCTGAGCAGCCCGAGGGCCACGACGGACAGGACGATGTACGCCCACGGCGTGCCGCCCGCCGGCGCGACGTCGTCGCGGCGCAGGAACCAGCCGCCGGCGAACAGCGCGGTCGCGGTCAGGTTGCAGCTCATGTGCGTGACGCCGATCCGCCAGGCCCGCGTACTCGCCGGAATCGCCATCAGGTCGAGGAACCCAAGCCCGGCGGCCGCCAGGGCCCCGAGGACGCCGAGGGCCAGCAGCCACCACGCCGCGTGGGATGCGGTTGCCGCCGACCCGGGCGAAGTCAGGAGCCGGGACGCGACGTCCAGGACCACGCTGGCCGTCCAGGCCCCGATGGGCACGGCCACCACCGCCGGATGCAGCGGGTGCCCGTACTTGCCGGCGAGGACCGTGGTCGGTCGCTTCGCCGCGTCCATCCCGTGCGCCATGCGGTACCTCCTGTGCCGGAGTTTCGACAACGAGTGTCGTCGCAACTGCCAACCGGTGTCAACGCTGCCCTTTTACGATCACCGGCATCGCCGTAAAGGGGCTACGGTGCTGACCGTGGCCGAACAGCCGGAGGTGGACCGGCACCCGATCGCCGCGGTGTCACTTCTTGCGGAGCGGATGCGCCGCGAGCTCTACGACTTCGTGCGCCGGGCGAACGGCCCGGTGACCCGCGACGAGGCAGCGGCGCACACCGGCATCTCCCGCCGGCTCGCCGCCTTCCACCTGGAGAAGCTGGTGCACGGCGGGCTGCTGCGGGTCCACACGGACCGGCCCGCGGCAGGCGTGGGGCGACGACCCAAGGTGTACGAGCCCGAGCCGGTCGAGCTCGCGGTGTCGGTGCCAGTCCGGCAGTACGGCCTGCTGGCGGAGCTGCTGGTCGATGCCGTGAGCGCCGCGGACCAGGCCGAAGCCGGCCGGCCTGCCGGCGAGGTGGTCGCCGCCACCGCCCGCGACCAGGCCCGCGAGCGCGGCCACCGGGTCGGCGTCGCAGCCCGCTCCCAGCTTCGTCCCGGCCGGGTCGGCCCCGAGCGCGCCCTGACCCTGGCCCAATCTGTACTGGAGAGTTGCGGCTACGAGCCGGCTCGGACGGCGCCGCGCGAGCTGGTGCTGCGCAACTGCCCCTTCGCGCGGCTTGCCGAGCGCTCGCGCACCCTGGTGTGCGGCATCAACCACGCGTTCTGCGCCGGCCTGCTCGACGGTCTCGACGCCGCCGGGGTCGACGCCCGGCTAGAGCCCGCCGCCGGCTTGTGCTGCGTGCAGCTGAGCGGGAGGTAGGCCCCCAGCGCCTTGCACCCGCATGGGCGTGATCGTGGCAACGGCGCTCGTCCTAGCGATCCTCGTTGCCACGCTCACGCCGAACCCGGCGTTTCAGACGGGGACTGACAGGCTGACCGCGACGTCGCCGGCCGGCTGGGTCCACCAGCGCTCCAGGCGGAGCCCGGCCGCAGCGAGCTCGGCGCGGACGCCGTCCTCCCGGAACTTCGCCGACACCTCGGTGCGCAGCTCCTCGCCCCGGGCGAAGGCGACCTCGAGGTCGAGGTCCGCGATCCGCACCACCTGGTCGCGCAGGGAGCGCAGCCGCATCTCGATCCACTCGTGCTCGGCGTCCCAGAGCGCGACGTGGTCGAAGGCGGCGAGGTCGAAGTCGGCGCGGAGCTCCCGGTTGATGACCGCGAGGACGTTGCGGTTGAACTGCGCCGTCACGCCGGCCGCGTCGTCGTACGCCGCGACCAGCCGGTCGACGTCCTTCACCAGGTCGGTGCCGAGTAGGAAGCTGTCCCCGTCGTCGAGGCCGTCGCGGACGCCGGCGAGGAACGCTGCCCGCGGGGCCGGCTCCAGGTTGCCGATCGTGGAGCCGAGGAACGCGACCATCCGGCGTCCACCGCGCGGCAGCAGGTCGAGGTGCCGCTCGAAGTCGCCGACGACGGCCTCGACCCGAACGCCCGGGTACTCGGCGGCCACCGCCTCCCCGGCCGCGCGGAGCACGGTGGGGTCGACGTCCACCGGCACGAACCGCGACAGCCGCCCGGTGCGGCACAGCGCGTCCAGGAGGAGCCGGGTCTTCTCCGACGTCCCGCTGCCGAGCTCCACCAGCACCTCGGCCCCGGACACCTCCGCGATCTCGTCGGCCCGCGCCGCGAGCAGCGCGCGCTCGGCCGCGGTGGGGTAGTACTCGGGCAGCCGGGTGATCTCGTCGAACAGCTCGCTGCCGCGCTGGTCGTAGAACCACTTCGGCGGCAGGGTCTTCGGGCTCGCCGTCAGGCCGGCGCGGACGTCGGCGGCCAGCGCTTCCAGGGCGCTGGAGGGGACGAGGTGCGACTCCAGGATGATGCTCATTCTCAGGTCTCCAGGGGGGTCACGGTGACCCCGGATGGGGTCACCTCCACCAGGTGGCGGTCGGGCAGGTCGATCCACCGCGGGTCGTCGTCCCACGGCTCACTGGCCAGGACGACGCCGTCGGGAAGCTCCAGCAGGCTGAGCGTGTCGCCCCAGGTCGTGGCCACCAGCCGCTCGCCGTTGCCGGCCAGCAGGTTCAGCCGCGCGCCGGGATCGGCCGAGGCGATCTCCCGGACCGTGCGGCCCAGCGCTTCGACTCCGGCCGCCACCACGTGTGCTGCCAGCAGCGCGGAGTCGCACACCGACTCGGCGTCGGGCCGCACCGGCAGCACGCTCCGGTCGACCCGGCCGTTGTGCGAGACCAGCCAGCCGTCGTGCAGGAACGGCGCGGCCGCGGTCTCGTCCGGCGGCATCCCGACCGTCGCCGACCGGACGGCGGCCACGACGCATCCCGAGCGCAGGACCGGCGACACCGACGCGAAGGAGGCGTCCGACCACAGCGGACGCGAGGACCGCCATCGGGCCGGACGCCGGTCCGGGACCGGCTCAGCACCGACGTCCGGCCAGAACCCCACCCCCCAGCCGTCCGCGTTGAGCAGCCCGTGAGCCTGGCGGCGCGGCGCATAGGACTGCACCAGCAGCCCGCACGGTCGCTCGAGCACGAGGTCGTGCAGCGACCGCGGTTCGCCGAGCCAGCCGAGGTGCCGGCACATCAGGCGTCCCAGGCCAGCCGGACTCCGGTGAAGATCTGCCGGCGTACCGGGTGGTCCCAGTTGCGGAACGACGGCCGGACCGTGCTCGCCGCGACGGCCCAGGAGCCTCCGCGCAGCACGCGGTAGTCACCACCGAAGAACGGCCTGCTGTACGTGTCGTACAGCATCGGCCGAAAGCCCGGCCACGGCTCGAAGGGGGACGACGTCCACTCCCAGACGTCCCCGATCAACTGCTCCACCCCGTACGCCGAAGCGCCGGCCGGGTAGGCGCCGACCGGCGCGGGACGTAGGGCGCCGCCGCCCAGGTTCGCCAGGGCGGGTCCGGGAGCGGCGTCCCCCCACGGCCAGCGCCGCCGTCGGCCGGCCACCGGGTCCCAGGCACAGGCCTTCTCCCACTCCTGCTCGGTCGGCAGCCGGGCGCCGGCCCAGGCCGCGAACGCCTGGGCCTCGAACCAGCAGACGTGCTGCACCGGCTCGTCCGGCGGGACGTCCTCGAGCACGCCGAAGCGGCGGCGGGCGCCGTCCGCGGTCCAGAACATCGGCCGCTCCAGGCCCGCCTCGACCCGGTGCCGCCAGCACCGCTCGGACCACCAGCGCGGCTCGTCGTAGCCGCGGTCGGCGACGAACGCCATCCACTGCCCGTTGGTCACCGGCACGCGCCCGATCCGGAAGGCCGGCAGGTCGACGCGGTGCGCCGGCCGCTCGTTGTCCAGCGACCACGGCTCCTGGGTGCCGTCGACGCCGAGCACGAACTCGCCGGCGGGCACGAGGACCGCGTCACGACCGAGCTCGGCGAGCGGCACCGGCCGGCCAGGAGGCAGCGGGTCGCCCGCGCCCAGGACGGGCGGCCCCTGCCGTAGCTGGAGGGTCGCGAGCATCGTCTCGTCGTGCTGCTGCTCGTGCTGGACCACCATGCCGAAGGGGAACAGCTCCGCTGGCCCGTCGGCCGGGCTGCGCTCGAGGACGTCCAGCACGCGGCCGCGCACCTCGGAACAGAAGGCGCGCGCCTCGACCGGTGGCAGCAGCGGAAGCAGCGGCCGGTCGGTGCGGCGGTGCTTGAAGGCGTCGTACAGCTGCTCGACGTTCGGCGGGAGCAGACCGACCCGGCGGGCGTCGCCGGCCCGCAGCAGCCACAGGTCCTCCTGCTGGCCGATGTGTGCGAGGTCCCACACGAGCGGGCTCATCAATGGGTCGTGCTGGCGCACCAGCTCTGGCTCGTCGAGGTCGGTCAGC